>NZ_JALIFS010000002.1:0-368450 GCF_022868965.1 Blautia sp. NSJ-140
GACCGCTGGTGGACCGGTTGGCTTGCCAAAGCCATGGCCGGGTAGCCAAGTCCGGAAGGGATAAACGCTGAAGGCATCTAAGCGTGAAGCCCCCCTCAAGATGAGATATCCCATTCTTATGAAGTAAACCCCCTTGAAGACGACGAGGTAGATAGGGCAGAGGTGGAAGTGTGGCAACACATGGAGCTGACTGTTACTAATCGGGTGAGGGCTTGACCAAAAAGCAGGTCGTAATTGATTCAAGTGATTAACCATCAACAAAGCATGTATGTAGTTTTGAGAGTATAAAAATTAAGCAATATTTAAACTGTTTGGTTTAGATATTGCTTTTTTTGATGTAATTAAAAACAAATATTATGCATGGCAATTAAAAAATAAAAACGGAAAGTTCATTTCTCAAAATAAACAGAGAAGAACTTTCCGTCTTTTATTTTATCACGATATTATTCTTCCACAGCAAGAAGTGCAATACCTTCTTTTGCTTCGCCAAGATCAAGCCATGTGATTCCGCTGGCGCCAGTCATGATGGTTTTTCTTGTCATGTTCCAGGTGTCAATGACATCAATTTTGTATTTATGGTCTTCTGGAAGGATGAAGAAAGGGTTTCTTGGGCAGTGTTTTCCAAGGTATTTGATGTAAACCTGATCACCGCATCTTCCGGAAAAGATTTTATCTTTCAGCGCACCTGCATCATCTTCTGGTTCAGTAAGGCTGGTAACGAGAGAGATGATCGGATGATCCGGGCCGGCTTTATATCCGAGAAATTCATCTCCGAATGTTACAGATTCCGGCTCGTACCAAGGTTCAATGGCAGAAGGAAGGCTTTCCATGAGTTCGCGGAGAAAAGCGATTCTTTCCGGGCTTTTGCCTTTCAGTTTTCCGCCTTTTGCCCACCAGAGTACATCGTCATCGGAAAGATAGGTTTCACCGATTGCTGAGAAGATGGTCGTAAACATCTTCCTCTTTTATGATTTCTTCGATTTTGTACCATTCCTCTTTTGATTTGGCAAAACATAAGTCATATTCGTTTGCCATGCTCCACCAGATACCTGGGAATGCAGATAAACGGCGGACAAGGTAGCGAAGATAAGTTTCATTCTGTTCTGGTGCTAATTTTGAGAAGCCCCATCTGTCGTAAGGATGGAATAAGATAAGATCTGATTCAATATCCATTTCCTGAAGCTGGGAGATCACTTCTTCCAGATGATTCCAGAATTTGTAGTTTGGATGATCTACATCCCAGTTTCCTTCTGCATCTTTGCAAAATGCGAATTCCCGAGGTTCATTTTCGTTAAATTCATAGGATTTTGGGAAAACGCAGAAACGAATCTTATTAAAAGGAGACGTCTGCAGTGTCTGCAGAGTTTCTTTTTCCAGGGCGTCATCCTGATGGATCAGCGCATATACGGTAGTTCCAAAAGGAATGTAGGAGTCTCCGTTTTCGTAGACAAAATGGCAGCCCTGTGTGTGCACCATTCCGTGCTGCGTGGATGCAGTACATTCTTCCTGTCCTTCTGCTTCTACGGCACCTGTGACTTTCCAGGAGTAGACTCCGGCTTCGCGCGGAAGAAAACGTACTTTATAGGTTCCGTTTCCATCATAAAATCCTTTAACCGACTGAGAGGAATTGCCGTTTGTGAATACAGCTTTGATATCGGCAAGTGCTTCTGAGCTGTCTGGTTTTTCTCCCTGGAAAACCAGTTCAAACATTTTGTTCTGAATCATATTTTTATCTCCTTTGATTGTTTTTAGCACATTTTTTATAAAAAATTTCAAATCATGTTAAACGAATTATGACAACTATATTTTAACAACAAATCAGTGTTACATATATCTTAATTTTGATGTTTATATCTTTATTTTGATGTTTGTATCTTTATTTTGCACTGTTTGCGATTTGAGTGTTATTTTACTAACTTACAAAACTGTACCCTAAAAAAGAATAAAAATTGTCACTTGTCATATATCCACTCATAAAGTATCATAACATCTGTGTTATTACACTGACACGCTAAAACAATCATACACAAAAGTAATAACAGAACGAGAGGGGACATTATTATGAACACACAGAACAACACAGTAGTCAAGCTTGCAGAAACTGCATTACTTGCAGCGTTATGCTACGTATCCTTTACATTTTTGCAGATCAAGATCCCAGTGCCGGGTGGAGATGCAACATCGATCCATATCGGAAATGCTTTCTGCGTGCTGGCGGCATTACTTCTTGGCGGCGTATATGGAGGACTTGCAGGTGCGATCGGAATGGGAATCGCGGATGTGATGGATCCGGTTTATATTACAGGTGCGCCGAAAACTTTTATCCTGAAATTCTGTATCGGTCTGATCGTAGGTCTTGTGGCACATAAGATCGCGAAGATCAATGAGAGCACAGATAAGAAATATGTTTTTAAATGGAGTGTGATCGCATCCATCGCAGGACTTGCATTTAATGTAATCGCTGATCCGATCGTGGGATATTTTTACAAGCAGTATATTTTAGGGCAGCCACAGAAGCTTGCAGAGGCACTGGCAAAAATGAGCGCGGCGGCAACCTTTGTCAATGCGGTTGTATCAGTGATCCTGGTAGCAATCATCTATAATGCGGTTCGTCCGGTATTGATCAAGAGTCATCTGCTCACAGTTACTAAGAAAAAAGAACAGACAGCATAATTTATTGAATTGCTATAAGTAAGTTTTCAGCGTGGTTGTGGAGAGCAATAAGCAGAGTGCTTTGTCCAAATCCAAATTCATAAAGAAGTATATAAATAACAGTTTTCAACAGTTATTCTTACGAACATTTTACAGATGTGAAAGTAAGAATAGCTGTTATTTTTTTACACTAATACGCTGTAACATACATATATTGTGTGCTTTTCATAAAAATAAGAAAGATAAATTGTGCAATATTCCAGACAAAATATAAAAAACATATTGACACAGCAAAATAAAATAGTTATAATTCTAAACGTTTGAATTATAACTATTAACATGATTAAATCGAATGCTTTTATCCGTTTGATTAGATAAAGGAGAGGAAGTGAACATACAAATGCAGGATTCATTTCACTATCTGGCCATGGTAAATCAGATGATGATCCAGAAAAAGCTCATGGAGCAGCTGAAAACCACAGGTCTTACGCTGGGACAGCCGAAAGTTCTGGATTATCTGAAGGATCATGATGGTGCCAGCCAGAAGGAAATTGCGGCAGGATGCCTGATCGAAGCAGGATCACTGACCTCCATACTGAACCGCATGGAGGAGAAAGGCCTGATCGAGAGAAAAATGCTCAACGGAAACCGTCGGACTTTTCATATTTTTATGACAGAATCCGGTAAGAAAAATCAGAAGCTTGTGGAAGCTGCTTTTGAAAAAATAGAAGAAACAGCATTTTCCGGTATTTCAGAAGAAGAACAGAAAAGATTTATGCAGACATTTGAAAAGATTTATAAAAATCTTAATGCTAAATAAATGAAACAAAAAGAGAGGGGAATAAATAATGGACAAACTGAAACGATATCTGATTTTTCTGGTAGGACTGTTTGTGAACTCGCTGGGAGTCAGTCTTATCACCAAGGCGAACCTGGGAACGTCGCCAATCTCATCGATCCCGTATGTATTAAGCCTTAACTTCCCGTTTACGCTCGGAAACTTTACCATCTTTTTCAGCATTTTTCTGATCGTACTGCAGCTGATAATCCTGAGAAAGAATTTTAAACTGGAGCATATTTTACAGATTCCGGTATCCATTGTATTCGGATATTTTATCGATCTTACCATGCTTCTTTTTTACTGGGTAAACCCGGAGATGTATGTGATGAAGATCGTTTATCTTCTCATCGGATGCCTGATCCTCGGTTTTGGTGTGTACATGGAGGTTCTGGCCGATGTAGTTATGCTTCCGGGAGAATCTTTTGTCCGCGCGATCGTCCTTACCTGGAAAACAAATTTCGGAACTACCAAGATCTGCTTTGATGTTTCCATGGCTGTGATCGCCGCAGTACTGTCATTTGTTTTTGCAGGCAGACTGGACGGTGTGCGTGAAGGCACTGTAATTGCCGCACTGCTGGTTGGATTTATCGCGAGACTTTTCGGAAAGAAGCTTGCTTTTGTAAAAACAATGCTGTTTCCGGAGGCTGTTCAGGAAGAACAGCAGAGAGAACAGCAGAGAGAACAGGCGGCTCAGACACAGCATGGCATTCAGGGAAAAAATGTCATCGCTATAGGAAGACAGTTTGGAAGTGGCGGCCACGATATCGGCAAGGTACTTGCAGAGAAGCTTGGCTATGATTTCTATGATGCAGAGATCATTCAGATGGCAGCAGGAACAACAGGCTATACACCGGAATTTATTAAAAAGAATGAGGAGATCATGACAAACAGCCTCCTCTATGATCTTGTCAATCAAATGTATTTAAACAGTAATTCTCAGGATGAGGCACCGAAGGATAAGATTTTTGCGGCGGAGTCAAAGGTAGTACGTGAGCTTGCAGAAAAAGGAAACTGCGTGATCGTGGGCCGGTGTGCAGATTATGTTCTCCGAAATTCAGAAAACTGTCTGAAGGTATTCTTCTCAGCACCTCTTGAGAGCAGAATCAAAAGAGTTTCCAAAAGACAGAATATCTCTGAAAAAGAGGCAAAGACAGTCGTACAGAAAAATGAAAAGCTCCGTGCAGACAACTACCGTTATTACACAAGAAGAATGTGGGGAGCAGCAGACAATTTTGATCTCAGCTTGAACACTGATCTTGGCGAAGATTATATCGAAATCTGTATCCGCGGAGCGATGAAACTGTAATTACGGAGTATTCCGTACCCGGCAAAATCCTATACAATTTGCAAAGAGTCTGTGTTATGATGAATAGCAGATAGACACGATACATGGATTTTACAGCATCACTGATTTTGTGAATTGCTATAGGAGAGTTGGGGAAATTGCTTATGGGGGATCATAAAAAATACATATTAAACAGATTGGCTGAACTGACAGGCGTTGATATTTTTTGTCAGGCAGACGAAACGTTGTCAAGCTATCAGAGAAATTCAGAACTGAATCCGATTTTCAGGAACAGCCAGCTGAGAGAACGATTAATGAAAGAGGCGGCCGCTCAGAAGCTGCCTCTTCTTCATAAAGAGGAAGACAGTATTTATTTTATCTGTGTAAGATCAGAGGGACAGTACTATTTTGCAGGTCCGCTCAGTCTGGGCGCGCTGAATAAGGTGGAGCTGCATAAATACTATAAGCGTTATGGGATTCACACAGATAAAGAGAAAATCTTGAAAAGATTTCAGTTTTCGGAAGTGATGGACATTGCACAGATCATGGATGCAGTTTTAAATGAAAATACAACAGAGGATATGGAGCTTGCCAAGGTAAATCATCTGGCTGCAGGCGCAGAAGAGCTAGAAGCGCAGGAAAAGATCATTTACGAAATAAAAAAAGACGAAGAAAATGCCTATCACCATACGTATCAGGAGGAACGTCAGCTTCTGGACTGTGTGCGGGAAGGACGCGTGGAGGACGCACTTCATTTTACCCGGACAATGGATGGAGATATCGGAAAATTATCCGGAAAAGTACTGAACCAGTGGAGAAACACGGCGATTGTAGGAATCACTCTTTGTACCCGGGCCGCGATCGAGGGCGGAATCTCGCCGGCCGCAGCGTATCAGCTGAGTGATTTTTACATCAGTAAGTGTGACAGCTGTCAGGACATTGCACAGATGATCCGATACCGGAATTCTGCAGTTGAGAAACTGGCATCCGAGGTAAAACGGAAGCTGGAGCAGAAGCACACCTCAAGCTATGTGGAGCAGTGCAGGGATTATGTACAGAAGCATTACAGGGAAAAAATTTATCTCGATGATATCGCAGATACTCTTGGAGTAAGTGCCAGCTATCTGTCACGGCTGTTCAGTAAAGAGACCGGTGAGCGGCTGCAGGATTACATTACCCGTGTGCGGATAGAACGTGCAGCCAATCTTCTGACGTATTCCAATGAATCTTTGTCCAAGATCGCAGAATATGTGAATTTTCCGTCACAGAGCTATTTTGGAAAGGTATTCCGCGAGCAGAAGCAGCTGTCTCCGAGAAAGTACAGAGAGGTACATAAGCCAAAAGAATTCTAAATTATACTGATATTGATAAAATATAGATAAGATAACGACAAAAACAACAAAATAAAGATATATAAAAAGCGCGGCGGGGGTTATAGTAAGTTCATCGAAAGAAAAAACCGAAAAGGAAAGGGAAAAAAGGAGGAGGAGATATGTTCAGTTTAGCAAGTAAACATGATGACCCCAACGCCAAGCTGGCATGGAGCGAACGTATCGGCTATGGTACAGGAGGATTTGCCTTTAACATGATTAATGGTATCATCGGATCATTCCTGACCATCTATTTTACCAGTACAATAGGACTTAATGCTGGTATCATCGCAACGATCTTTGCAGTATCAAAGGTATTTGACGGAATTTCAGATGTAATTGTAGGACGTATGGTTGACCGTACAAAATCAAAGCTCGGAAAAGGACGTTCCTGGCTGCTGAGAATGTGTATCCCATTTGCAGTTACAACAATGCTGTTGTTCTTTGTTCCGCAGAACTTCCCGGAAATGGCACAGTATGTGTATATTTTCCTGATGTATAACATTGTAAATGCAATATGTCTTACCGGTATGCTGGTGCCGTATTATTCCATGATCTCACTGTTGACAGCAAATCCGTATGAGAGAGGATTCATTGGAAATCTTCAGCAGATCTTCCAGACACTGGGAAATGTAGTTATCAATTCAACATTCGTTACCTTACTTGGAATCTTTACAGACAGCACTGAGACGATCTACACACAGAGAGCATTCACGATCACAATGCTGATCTACTGTATCGCAATGGTTGTTATCACATTTTTCTGTGTTTTCTCAACAAAAGAGAGAGTACATTCAACAGATGATGAGAATGCAAATGATCAGAAAGCAGAGAATGCAGGAAGAGAAGCCGGTACATGGGAAACTGTAAAGGCGCTTCTTCAGAACAAATACTGGGTGATCGTAACAATTGCAAGCTTTGTAGTATTCTTCGTAGTTATCATGTATGCAATGGGAAATGTTTATTACTGTCAGTATGTTCTTTATGATATGGGACAGTACGGATGGGTATCCAACTCTATTTCCATCGCACAGTTCGCGATCATGTTTGTAACACCGGCCTTTATGAAGAAGTTTGGAAAAACAGCAGTTTATGAAGCTGGTATGGTAGTTATGGGACTTGGTTTCCTTGGATTTGCAGTACTTGGCGGTTCCAGCACGATCGTAATGATCGTATGTAACGTACTGAAAGGCTGTGGTGTTGGTATGGCCGGTGGTATGGCACTTGGTATGGTTGCTGATACCATTACATACGGAACAAAGAAAACAGGTATTGATACCGTAGGTCTTGGAAATGCCGGCGTTTCTGCAGCGCAGAAGATCGGTCTTGGTCTTGGTACAGCAGTATTCGGATGGGTTCTGAACGGAGCCGGATATGACGGATCCCTGGATGCCAAAGGTATTGCACAGCCGGAGAGCGTTTCCACAGCAATCAATTTCATGTACAACTGGCTGCCATTTATCATGGTAATTGCTATGTTTGTTATCATGTTTATCATGTATCACTGTGAAAGAGATTTAAAGAAAATGGAAGCTGCCGAATAAGAAACTTTCGAAATAAAAACAGATAAATAAAGTTTTCCGCCCATGTAGATCAGCTGTGAAGCTATGACAGCTGATCTGTGTGGGCGCTTTTTATGTCGTGGAGAACAGGAAAATATAAAAAAAGGTAAAAATATTTATAAATACATCAAAATAAAAATATAAAATACAGAAACCTCATGCTATGATAACGTCAGAGTAAAAAAGAAAGATACCAGAAAAAACAGAGCGTAATCATATAAAAAGGCAAGGAGAGGGATACATGAGAATTAAAAATGTAAGAATAAACGGCATGGAAAATCCAACAGGCTTTGATTTTGGAACTGTATGTGTATCATGGAAGGTTCGTGAAGCTTCCGGAAAAGAGCAGCAGAATGTAAAAATCGAAGTGTCATTGACAGAAAGCTTCGAAGAAGTTCTTTGTGTAAAAGAAGGAAAAGAACTGAACAGTGCAGCAGAAAAACTGGAGTTTCAGCAGAACGCACACACAAGATATTATGTGAGAGTTACCGTTACAGATGATAAGGGCGAAACTGCTGTTTCAGAACCGGCATATTTTGAGACCGGAAAAATGGAAGAGCCGTGGGTTGGAAAATGGATCACAACAGAGAAAGAAGATACTTTCCATCCACTGTTTGTGAAGAGCTTTGAAGCGAAGAAGGGTCTGGCTTCTGCAAGACTTTATATCTGTGGACTTGGACTTTTTACAGCAGAATTAAACGGAAAAAAAGTCGGAGATGAAGTTCTTACACCATATTACAGCAATTATCATGATGAAGAGCAGTACATTACTTTTGATATTACAGAAAATGTGAAAGAACAGAACAGACTCACAGTATCTCTTGGAAACGGCTGGTTCAAAGGAAAATTCGGACTGAATAACCAGAGCAACAATTTCGGAGATGAATTTAAACTGATCGCAGAACTTCGTCTTGTATATGAGGATGGAGAGGTTCAGGTGATCGGAACGGATGAGACATGGGAGTACATTGGCTCTGATGTGGAAGATGACGGAATCTACGATGGAGAGATCATCAACCATCTTTTATGGAAGGAGAAAGAAAACTTACCGAAAAAGGCAGTTCTCACAGAGGCAGAAGGAAAGTTGGTTGCAAGATACAGCCTTCCTGTAATGGAGATGGAGGATATGCAGGTAAAAGAAGTGATCTATACACCGCTTGGCGAAACAGTACTGGATTTCGGACAGAATTTTGCAGGATATGTAACATTTCGAAACCATCTGCCGGAAGGAACAAGAATTGTATTTGATCATGGCGAGATTCTTCAGGATGGCAATTTTTATAATGAAAATTACCGTTCTGCAAAATCACAGTTTGTATATGTATCCGATGGCAGAGACGAGCTGGTTCGTCCTTCTTTCACATACTTCGGATTCCGTTATGTACGTGTAACAGGATGGCCGGGAGAGGCAAAGGAAGAAGATTTTACAGGAAAAGCCCTTTACTCAAAGATGGACAGAACCGGATACATTGAGACCGGACATCAGGGCGTGAACAGACTGTTCCTGAATGCACTGTGGGGTCAGAAATCAAACTTTATAGATTTTCCGACAGACTGCCCGCAGAGAGATGAAAGACTGGGATGGACCGGAGATGCACAGGTGTTCTCAGGAACTGCCAGCTTCAATATGGATACCACTGCTTTTTATCATAAATTCCTGCATGATTTAAGAAACGAGCAGGTAAAATATGATGGAATTCTTCCTGGCGTAATTCCGGTGCTGGATCCAAACGGACCGATCTTTTCCAGCGTGTGGGGAGACATTGCGACAATCCTGCCGATGGTGGTTTATGAGCATTCCGGAAATGTGGAAACTCTGAGAGAAAATTACCCGATGATGAAAGACTGGGTAGACAAGATCACGAAAGAAGACAAGGCAAGAGGACAGAAATATCTTTATGATTTCGGAAACCAGCTTGGTGACTGGCTGGCTCTTGACGGAAGAACAGAGCAGAGTATGGAAGGTGGAACAGATGCCTACTATATCGGCTCTAACTATTATGCAATGTCTGTACAGAAAACTGCAACGGCAGCAGAGATTCTGGGATATAAAGAGGATGAAGCTTACTATAAAGATCTCTATGAGAAGATCAAAGCTGCGATCATCCGTGAGTATTTTACAGAAACAGGACGTTTGGCTATTGATTCACAGACCGGATATATTGTAGCTCTGTATTCCGGAATCTACAGAGATAAAGAGGCTGTTGTGGCCGGCCTGAAAGCAAGATTTTATAAAGACTGCTATAAATTAAAAGGCGGATTTACCGGTGCACCGATCCTTTGCAGAGTTCTGGCAGAAAACGGATTCGAGGAGGATGCGTTCTACTTCCTGATGCAGGAGGAGTATCCGGGATGGATGCACTGTATTAATCTTGGTGCAACAACCATCTGGGAAAGATGGAACTCTGTTCTGGATGACGGACACTTAAGCGGTACCATGATGAATTCCCTGAATCATTACTCCTACGGTGCGATCGTAGAATATCTTTACAGAGACGTGGCAGGACTGAAGGCACTGGAGCCTGGATTTAAGAAAGCACTGATCACACCGTTAATGAACGGAAAACTGAAATATATGAACATGACCTACGATTCTGCATACGGAGAATACAAGGTATCCTGGAAGGTTCTCAAAGATGGAAATGTAAGTGTAGACATTCAGGTACCGTTTGGATGCAGCGCAGTGATCGGCCTTCCGTTCTATGAGGGAGAGGTTACAGAAGTGGCAGCAGGAAGCTATCATTATGAGTATCGTCCTATAGAAGACCTGCGCCAGCGTTATAATCACAAAACCATGTTCAAGGATATGATGCACGATCCGGAAGCAATGAAGGTGATCGAGAGAGTATCCCCGATGCTGATGTACTTCCTTTCCACCGGAAATCAGGATTATTTTTATGAAAGCCTTCAGAGTCTGGAAAAGCTGTCCTATATGGGCTTCACCAGAGAGATCGTAGATAACTTAAGTGCGGAATTATCCAAGCTGATGGATATGGAGGAGAAATAAGATGGCAGATTTTTACAGAGCAGAAAAATTGAATGACAGAATGACAGCAGTCATCAGTCTTACCGGTGAGATCATGTATCTTATAAGCGGAGAAAAAAAATCCGTTCTCATTGATACGTGCGTAGGTGCCGGAAATCTTCGTGCGTTCGTGGAAACGCTTACCGATAAGCCACTTACCGTACTGCTTACACATGGTCATATCGATCATGCCATGGGTGCACCGGAATTTGCAGATGGCTGTGAGATTTATATGAATCATGCAGATGCAGAACTGTATCTGAGAATGAATGACGTAGAAGGCCGTAAGGGTTATGTTATGGCAGGCCTTGGAGGAAAAATGCCGGAAGGACTTGAGGATACATTTCTTCCTCCGACAGAGGTAGACTTTAAAGATCTGAAAGATGGAGACAGCTTTGACCTGGGTGGAACAACTGTGGAAGTGTATGCACTTCCCGGACATACACCAGGAAGCATGGTCATGCTGGTACCGGAAGAAAGAATCCTGATCCTTGGAGATGCCTGCAATAATGCAACCTTTCTCTTTGACGGAGATTCCCTTACTGTTGAGGAATACAGAGAGAATCTTATCGAGGTACAGAACAGGCTGGAAGGACGTTTTGACAGCACCTGTCTCTGCCATCATGTGATAAAGGCATCAAAAGACATGATCAACAGCGCGATAAATGTCTGCGATGACATCATGAAGGGAAACACCGATGATGTAACGTTTGATTTCATGGGCCAGCAGGCTTTTGTGGCGAAGAAGGCAAGTGAATGCTTTGTGCGTCTGGACGGTGGAGAGGGAAACATCATCTACAATAAAGAAAAAATCCACAAAAAAGAGGTGACACGATGAATTATCTGGCAATCGATGTAGGAGGAACTTTTATCAAATATGCAGTGATCACAGAGAACTGTTCCATCCTTGAAAAAGACAAGACTCCTACAAGGCAGGAATCTTTGGAAGTATTTATCCAGTCTCTGGAAGAAATCTGCCGGAAGATCAGAGAGCACTATACGATCGAAGGAATCGCGCTCAGTATGCCGGGAATCATTGATTCCAAAAAGGGCTTTATGTATACTGGAGGAAGTCTTTTCTGCATCAGTAACGTAAATATCGTAGAGATTCTGGAGCAGAGAGTGGGAATCCCGGTCACTGTGGAAAATGACGCCAAATGTGCGGCCCTGGCAGAAATCTGGCAGGGTTCTCTGAAGGAATGCCAGAATGCAGTCGTGGTAGTCTGCGGTACAGCAGTAGGCGGAGCTGTGATCTGTAACCGTGAGATCGTCAGCGGAAAAAATTTCATGGCCGGGGAATTCAGTTATGTGATCACGGACAGCAAGGACGAGTACAAAATGGCAAACTGCCTTGCAGAAACAGCCGGTGCAAAAGCACTTATTCAGAGTGTGTCAGATAAAACAGGCATTCCGGTAGAGGAATTAAACGGAGAAAAAGCGTTTTCACTTGCCAATCAGGGGAATGAAAAGGCAATTGCCGGAATCCGTGAGCATGCGAAGAAGCTGGCCATTCACATTCACAACTGTCAGTATATGTTTGACCCGGAAAGGATCGCAGTGGGCGGCGGGATCAGTGAACAGCCGCTGCTTCTTCAGCTGATCCGTGAGGAAATTGCGAAGATCAATGATATGTTCCCGTGGACACTTCCGGTTCCGGAGGTAACAAGCTGCCGTTTTTATAATGATGCGAACCTGATCGGGGCAGTCTATGTACATATGAAAGCAAGAGAGAAAAAGATCAGCCTGGATAAAGTCAACGAGCTGATGGAATTACTGGAAAACAGAAGAGAAGGAGAGTACTTAAGAGCTCTTCTCACAGAGTAACAGGAGGTAAATATGAAGAGAAAATATCCTAATTTATGCAAACCGATACAGATTGGACGTGTAACATTCAGAAACCGTATGTTTTCTGCTCCTATGGGTGGAACAGACATTACAAATGACGGATGTATCGGCCCGAAATCTACCGCTTTTTATGAGCTGAGAGGAAAAGGCGGTGCAGGTGCGGTAACAGTCAGCGAGTGTATGGTACATCCGAAAACAGATGGTTCTCATGCATATCATCTGGACACTTCCATCCTGAATTCCCTTGCATCCGCAACCTATACAGCCGATGCGATCCGCCGTCACGGAGCAATCGCAAGCGTTGAGCTTTCTCATTCCGGTATGTATGCAGGAACTTATATGACGGATAAATCCAGACAGAAATCCATGCATCAGTGGGGACCGTCTGATACAGTCCGTCCGGATGGTGTTGAGGTAAAAGCTCTCACAAAAGAGCTCATTGATGAGATCGTTGCCTCCTATAAAGAGACAGCATCTCTGGCAAAAAGAGCTGGTTTTGAGATGATCATGGTTCATGGCGGGCATGGATGGCTGATCAATCAGTTCCTTTCCCCGTACTTTAACAAGCGTACAGATGAGTATGGCGGAAGTCTTGAAAACCGCTGCCGTTTTGCAATGGAAGTTCTGAAGGCTGTACGTGAGGGTGTAGGACCTGGATTCCCAATCGAATTCCGTATGAGCGGATCCGAGCTCTTTGAAGGTGGCTATACACTGGAAGATGGCGTGGAGATCGCAAAATTCCTGGAGCCGTATATTGACCTGCTTCATGTTTCCGCAGGAACATATCAGAGAGGCTTTGGAGATACCCATCCGTCTATGTTTAAGGAGCATGGATGCAATGTTTATCTTGCTGCTGAGATCAAGAAGCACGTGTCCATTCCGGTTGCAACCATCGGAGGTCTGAACGATCCGGCACAGATGGAGCAGATCATTGCAGAGGGAAAAGCAGATATCGTTTACATGGCAAGAGCACTTCTTGCAGATCCGTTCCTTCCGAGAAAAGTTATGGAGAACAGAGATCAGGAGATCGTGAAATGCTTAAGATGCTTTACCTGTATGGCAGAGAGAGCAGCAACTTCAACAAGAAGATGTACGGTAAATCCTCTGATCGGACGTGAGATCGAAGGCGACGAGATCCAGCTGGCACCGGTTAAGAAAAAAGTTCTTGTAGCAGGTGGCGGCCCTGGCGGACTGTATGCTGCCTATACAGCTGCAAGGAGAGGACATCAGGTTATCCTCTGTGAAAAAGAAGAGGAGTTGGGAGGAATTCTGAAAAGTGAGCAGGCTCTGCCGTTTAAGCATGAGATGTATGAGCTTGCAGGAACCTATGAGTTTCTGGCAAGGCAGGCTGGTGTGGAGATCCGTACTTCCACAGCAGTAACAAAAGAGTATGCAGAAAAAGAAAACGCAGATGCGCTGATTATTGCAGCAGGCTCCCGACCGCTTGTTCCGCCGATCCCGGGACTGAACGGGGAAAATGTTGTGATCGTAAATAATTATTATAAAGAAAAAGAAAAAGTCGGAGATGAGGTTGTTGTCTTTGGTGGCGGTCTTGCAGGCTGTGAGTGTGCGATCCATCTTGGGATGGAGGGAAAGAAAGTCCGTCTTGTTGAGATGAGAGACGTTCTTGCTCCGGATGCAAACGTAAGACACAGACCACTTCTTCTGAAAGAGATCGACAAATACGCAGAAGTATATACAGGCTATAAAGGCCTTGAGGTAACTGCAGAAGGTGTATGGTGCGAAAACAAAGAGGGCGAAAAAGTTCTTGTTCCGGGAAGCACTGTGATCTGTGCACTGGGTCAGCGTTCCAGAACAGACATTGTGGATGAGCTTCGTGACTGCGCTCCTTATGTGGCTGTGATCGGTGATGCAAGCAAGGTTTCCACGATTACCAATGCGGTATACTGGGGATACCACGCAGCACTTGACATCTAAGCATCAATAAGAAAGGGTGAAAAAATGTTTCCTGAGAATTTTTTATGGGGTGGCGCGGTAGCTGCCAATCAGTGCGAAGGTGCATATAACGAGGATGGGAAAGGTCTTTCCATCCAGGATGTTCTTCCTCATGGAGTCAAAGGTCCGAGAACAGAAAAGCCGACAGAAGATAATATGAAGCTGGTAGGAATTGATTTTTACCATCATTATAAAGAAGATATCAAGCTGTTTGCTGAGATGGGCTTTAAGGTTTTCCGTATTTCCATCGCATGGAGCAGGATTTTCCCGAAGGGAGATGAGGAGACACCTAACGAGGCAGGACTTAAATTCTACGATGATCTGTTTGATGAGTGCAGAAAATATGGCATTGAGCCACTGGTAACCCTGTCCCATTATGAGACTCCGCTGTATCTGGCAGAGCATTACGATGGCTGGGTAAACCGTGATCTGATCGGCTTTTACAAACGCTACGTTACGACAGTGTTTAACCACTATAAGGATAAAGTAAAATACTGGCTGACATTTAATGAGATCAATTCCATTCTGGAATCTCCGTTCATGAGCGGCGGAATCAATACTCCGAAGGAAGAACTTTCCCAGAGTGATCTGTATCAGGCTGTGCATCATGAGCTGGTGGCCAGTGCCTGGGCAACAAAGATCGGCCATGAGATCAATCAGGATTTCAAGATCGGATGTATGATCTTAAGCATGCCGGTATATCCTCTGACTGCAGAGCCGTCCGATGTGCTTGCAGCAATGGAGCAGGATCATAAAAATATGATGTTCGCAGACATTCATGTTCGTGGCTATTATCCGGGATATGCAAAACGTTATATGCGGGAGAATGGTATCAGCATTTCTGTTACAGATGAGGATATGGAAATCCTGAAAAACACGGTAGATTTCGTTTCTTTCAGCTATTATGTGAGTGTATGTGCCACAGCAGATCCAAAGAAAAATGTCCGCGGTGAGGGCAATCTTCTTGGTGGTGTGCCGAACCCGTATCTGAAAGCCAGTGACTGGGGATGGCAGATCGATCCGAAGGGATTGCGCTATGTACTGAACACTCTGTGGGATCGTTATCAGAAGCCGCTTTTCATCGTGGAAAACGGCCTTGGTGCCATGGACAAGCTGATGCAGGGTGAAGATGGTGAGATGACTGTAGAGGACGATTATCGTATTGAATATCTCCGTGATCATATCCGCCAGATGGAAGAAGCTGTTATGGATGGTGTAGATCTGATGGGATATACCACATGGGGATGTATCGATCTTGTCAGTGCATCAACAGCAGAGCTTCGCAAGCGTTACGGATTCATCTATGTAGACCGCAATGATGACGGCAGCGGAACATTGAAGCGTTATAAGAAAAAGAGCTTCCATTGGTATAAAAAAGTTATTGAGACCAATGGACGGGAATTATAAGATACTGAGAAATTTAGAATATTAAGACAAAAAATCTTCAGGGAGTCTGTGAGATACGCTTCCGGAAAATTTTTTGTTAAACGAAAATAAGAACGCTGGTTTGTCAGTCCTTGGCGTTCTGAGTGTTTTTCCGTACCTTGGTAGGCGTACATCCGAAATGTTCCTGAAACATTCGTCGAAACAGCTTGTAGTTGGTGAAACCATGCCGTTCCAGTATTATGTGAACAGGGTCTTTGGTGTTTATAAGATCCTTGTAAATAAAAGAAAGCCGGTATTCGTTCTGATATTCCAGAAAAGTAACTCCCATTTTTTTCTTGAAAAATCTGCAGAAATAGCCGGTCTGCAGGTAAGCGACACCGGCAATCTCGTCCAGAGATATGGGACGCTGATAATTTTCGGCAATGTAATTCAGAACAAAGTTCAGCCGGTCAAGATCTTTTTTCTGCTGGCTTAGATCACTGTGAAAGATCCGGACGCGGAAATTGTGATACAGCTGAAAAAGAAGCTCAAAGATCAGACTGTTAAAACGCAGGATAAAACCATCTGGCCGGATATCGTCAATGATCTGAAGCTGCTCCAGAGTCGTTTTCAGCATTTCCAGTTTTGTTCTTTTTACGGGATCTTTTGTATGATGATCCCAGATAAACATAAACTGCTGAACATTCGGAATATATTTTTCCATGAAATCCACAGGAACCTGGAGAACGATCGCTTTATTTGGAACTGTGCATTTGGTGGAATGAATTACATTGGCATTGATCAGGATGCAGTCTCCCGGGTGGATGGTAAAGCTGGTATTTTCTATGGTGACATCAAGAGCGCCTTCCTGCATATAAAGGATCTCAACAGCCCTGTGCCAGTGCGACGGAATGTAGCTTCCGTTGTCTGTAGAAGTGTAAAATTTAACGTTGGTGACACCCGAATAATCTATGATCTCATAGGAAATTTCTTTTTTATCCATAAAACCCTCCTGCAAAAAGAGAATATTGACCTATATATTGGAGCTTTTTTGACCTAATAGATACAGAATCGTTATGATAGTATAATACCATAAAACAAAGCTTCATGGTCATGGAAATGCGAAATAAAACAAAGGGAGAAGTAAAAAAATATGAATCAAAAGAGTAAATTGACCTTTGGAAAAATTGTGGAACGTTTTTCTTATGGTTGTGGTGATTTCGGATGTAACATTATTTATACAGCAATGTCAGCGTTTCTGCTGTTCTATTATACGGACTATGCCAATGTCAGTGCGATAGCAGTGGGAACCATTATGATGGTTTCGCGTATTTTTGATGGAATCAGTGATATTATCATGGGTGTGATCGTTGACCGTACAAAATCCAAGTATGGAAAAGCAAGGCCATGGATTCTTCGTATGTGTATTCCGTTTGCAATATCCGGAATCCTTCTGTTTTCCGTTCCGGCTTCCTGGGCATCAACACCGAAGCTGGTGTATGTATTTATCACATATAATCTGGTATCTACAGTGATTTATACAGCGATCAATGTACCGTATTCTGCACTGAACGCACTGATGACACAGGATCCGTATGAGCGTTCTGTTTTAAGTATTTTCCGAAATCTTCTGGCAACAGCCGGAACACTTACGATCAATACATTTACACTTCCGCTGGTGGAGCACTTCGGAAACAATGCAGCAGCATGGACTAAAACATTTATAGTATTTGGCTTTGTGGCAATCGTAGCATTTTTATTTACTTTCTTTGGAACAAAGGAACGTGTACGTGCATCTGAGAACAGCGGAGAGACAAAGGCAGAGGATGTGCCTTTTGTAACAGGTATCAAAGCACTTTTCAAAAACAAATACTGGATCATGATGACAGGTATGCTTGCCCTTTTCTTCCTTATGTATTCTGTTAACGGTGGTGCGACTGTATATTATGCAAAAGATATTCTCGGCGACAAAAATCTGGTAGGTACGATCAACGGTATTTTTAATATTGTACAGATCTGCGGAATGTTCTTTATTGCCATGATGGTTAAGAAACTTGGAAAGAGAAATGTATTTTCTATTGGTCTTATCCTGGATATCATTGGAATGCTGGTACTGAATTTTTCCGGTGGTTCCATGGCAATCATTGTGATTTCCAGTGTGATCCGTGGTGTTGGTAATGCCTGTGGCGGTGCAACTATGTGGGCAATGGTTTCCGACACGATCGATTATGGTGAGTGGAAAACAGGCTGCCGTACAGAGGGCCTTGTAAACAGTGCCTGCAGCTTTGGATATAAGATCGGAAATGGAATAGGATCTGCACTTCTCGGACTGATTCTGGAAATCGGCGGCTATGTGGGAACTGCAGCTGTACAGACAGAATCTGCACTGACTTCTATTAAGATCTGCTTTGTATGGATTCCGATCGCAGTTTATGTATGCGGACTTGTGATCATGAAATTTTATCATCTGGACAAGGAATTTGCCGGAATCATCGAAGATCTGAAAAAGCGTACACAGAAGTAAAAGGAGAGTACCGGATATGAATATAAAAGGCGTAAATCTTGGAAATTGGCTGGTTCTGGAGAAATGGATGAACCCGGCCCTGTTTGAGGGAACAACAGCGGAAGATGAGTATTATCTTCCAACGCAGCTTTCACCGGAGGTATATGAAGCAAGGATAAAAATCCATCGTTCGGAGTACATCACAGAAAGAGATTTTGTAACCATAAAAAGAATGGGAATGGATTCTGTCCGTATTCCGGTACCATATTTTATATTTGGGGACAGAAAGCCATTTATCGGCTGCATTGAAGAACTGGATAAAGCATTTAACTGGGCGGAAAAGTACGGACTTACCATTCTGATCGATCTTCACACTGTACCGTTAAGCCAGAATGGTTTTGATAACGGTGGAATCAGCGGCGTGTGTAAATGGGCACAGAATCCGGATGAGGTAGAATTTGTTCTTGGAGTTCTGGAACGTCTGGCAAAACGATACGGTCATAGAAAAGGTCTGTTTGGCATACAGCCGTTGAATGAACCTGTAACTGAGAATATGTGGGAGACTATGGATGTGCAGAACCGTTATGCACCGGCAGATCCGGAGCTGGCAAAAGGCTCAGCCCCGATCACCATGGAATTCTTAAGAAAATTTTATCTGGAAGCATACGATCGGATCAGTACTTACATGCCAAAGGAAAAATACGTTGTGCTCCACGACGGCTTTGAGCTGATGGCGTGGAAGGACTTTATGCAGGAAGAAAAATATTCCAATGTGATTCTGGATACTCATCAGTATCTGATGGTGGCAGAGGCAAGAGGCTGCAGTCAGACGATCGAGGGATATCTGAAATATGTGCGTGAGGAGCTGGAACCACAGATTACGGAGATGGAAAAATATTTCCCGGTGATCTGCGGTGAATGGTGTCTCTTCAATTCCCTTGCATGCGGCTGTGATACAAAAGGCGGACAGAGTGTGCTCAACGGAGTGGAAGGAAGCGAACGGGAAAGTCTTTCCACAGAAGAGAAAAAAGAAATCTATGCGACTTTGGCGAAGGCACAGCTGGAGCTTTGGGATAAATGCAGCGGATATTTTTACTGGAGCTATAAACTGCTTACAGATACCGTGAATACTCCGGGCTGGATCGGCTGGGACAGCTGGGATCTGGGACGGTGCGTTGATTTTGGCTGGTTTCCGGCCGGAAAAGGAGAAAAATAATATGATTATAAATCCAATACTTCCGGGTTTCAATCCGGATCCGTGCATCTGCCGGAAAGGTGATGATTACTATATGGCAGTTTCTACTTTTGAATGGTTTCCGGGAATTCCGGTTTATCATTCAAAAGATCTGAAAAACTGGGAACTGTATACACATGTTATTACAGATGACGAAAAAGTAGATCTCAGGAAACTTCCAAGCGCAAAGGGAATCTGGGCTCCGTGCCTGACCTACTGTGAGGAAGAGGATATGTTCTATGTTGTTTACGGAGTAATGAATTCCATGAACGCCAGATATTTTGACGTGGACAATTTCCTGATCTGCGCAAAAGATATCCGCGGACCGTGGAGTGAGCCTGTTTACCTTCATTCCTCCGGCTTTGATGCGTCCCTTTTCCACGATACCAACGGAAAAAAATATGTGGTATCTCTGGAGTGGGAGACAAGAGAAGGCTATGAGAAGCCAGGCGCTATCTGTATGGTAGAATATTCTCCTGAGAAAAAAGAGATCATCGGTTATCCGAAGAGAATCTGGCGAGGTGGTACAGACCGGGGATGCATTGAGGCACCGCATCTTACAAAACGTGGGGAATATTATTACATTATGTGTGCAGAAGGCGGTACAGGTTATAATCACTGCGTGACAATGGGACGGTCCAAAAATGTATGGGGACCATATGAAAAAGATCCAAAGAACCCGATTGTTACCAGCGTTCCGGGAGAATCCTATGAGCGCCAGGATCCGGATCATCTGAAACCAAAGTACTATAACCCGGACTCTGTTCTTCAGAAATCCGGACACGGAAGCTATGTGGAGCTTCCTACCGGAGAAGTGTATCTGGTACATCTCTGTGCAAGACCGTTTGTACCGGAGCTCCGCTGTACACTTGGAAGAGAAACTGCAATTCAGAAAATGATGTGGACTGAGGATAACTGGCTTCGCATGGCAGATGGAAGCAATCTGGCGAAGATTGAGGTGCCGGAAACATCTCTTCCGGAATATCTGGTGGAAAAAACTCCGGATTTTGATGATTTTGATGGGGATGAACTTGGAAACTTTTATTATTCTCCAAGGATTATGCCTCAGCGTTTTGCAGATATGAAAGCAAGAAAAGGCTATGTGCGTCTTCGTGGACAGGAATCCAGAACATCTCTCAACAAAGTAAGTATCCTGGCCAGAAAGCTTACAAGTGTATATGCGCGGATCACCACAAAGATGGAATTCACACCGGAAGTACATCAGCACAGCGCAGGTCTGATCCTGTATTACGACAACATGAATTACATTAATCTTCGTAAATATTACAGTGAAACCCTGGGACAGAGTGCGTTGTCCATCATCCATCTGGAAAACGGAGAAAAAACAGAGTTTCTGAACACCAGAATTCCGGTAGAAGATAAACCAGTTTATCTGAGACTTTATATAGAGGGAAGAAAATCCTGGTTTGAGTGGAGCTATGACGGAGAAACTTATGAAAAGATCGGACGTATCTTTGACACCACAAGATTTTCTGATGAGTACTGTAAGTACGGAGAATTTACAGGAACCATGGTTGGAATCACCTGTGCAGACCGCATTCTCCACAAAAAATGTGCGGACTTTGACTTCTTCGAATATATTGCAGATGAGAGTCATATGGTGGAGTAAAAAGATACAAAAAAACGGGGATTTATCGTTATAAAGACTATTGAAAATAAAAGAAGTTTGTAGTAAGGTAGTAGCTACAACGCTTACGAAAGGGAAGACTGTTTCGGGTGGGCAGTCTTCTTTTTGTGGAGAATTTTGGATGAAGGAAAACGAAAAACAAGGAGGAAGAATTTATGGAGAAGGTAAAAGAGAAATCTTCTTTTTTCCGAAAGTTCGTAGGAGATAAGAGATTTTATCTGATGGTCCTGTCTATTGCGGTACCGATCATGGTACAGAACGGAATCACAAATTTTGTCAGTCTTCTGGACAATATTATGATCGGTCGTATCGGCACAGAACAGATGTCCGGAGCGGCGATCGTCAATCAGCTGATCTTTGTATATAATCTATGCATTTTCGGCGGGGTGTCCGGAGCGGGAATTTTTACAGCACAGTATTTCGGACAGAAGGATCATGAGGGTGTCCGCCAGACACTTCGTTATAAACTGTGGATGGCAGTGATTCTGACAGCGATCACCATTATACTGTTTCTGACAGCAGGGGGGTCACTGATCAGCATGTATTTAAAAGGTGACGGAACCGCACAGGAAATCAGGGATACTCTTATTTATGGGAAACAGTATTTATGGATCATGCTTCTGGGACTTCCGCCATTTATGATGGTGCAAGTCTATGCAAGTACCTTACGTGAATGCGGTGAGACTGTACTTCCAATGAAGGCCGGGATCGTGGCAGTGCTGATCAATCTGATATTTAATTATCTTCTGATCTATGGAAAATTCGGCTTCCCGGAAATGGGAGTAAGAGGTGCGGCTGTTGCCACAGTGCTCTCCAGATATGTGGAAGCCTGCATTGTCCTGAGCTGGACACATAAGCATACAGAAAAGAATATTTTTGCACAGGGGCTGTATTCAACATTAAAGGTTCCGGCGAACCTGACAAAGAAGATACTTATTAAGGGAACCCCGCTGCTTCTGAATGAGACCTTATGGGCAGCCGGAGTGGCCATGCTGACACAGTGCTATTCAGTCCGTGGACTGAACGTGGTTGCGGGATTAAATATTTCCAATACCATCAACAATGTATTTAATATCGTATTTATCGCACTTGGAGATTCGGTAGCCATTGTTGTAGGACAGCTTCTGGGGGCAGGTAAGATGAAGGAAGCCAGAGATACGGACAACAAGATGATCGCATTCTCTGTGTTCTGCTGTACCTGCGTGGCAGCCGTGATGTTTGTGATGGCACCACTGTTTCCAAGGCTTTACAATACCAATGCTGAGGCACGTACTCTGGCGAAATATTTTATTATGATCACAGCATTTTTCATGCCGCAGAATGCATTCCTGCATGCAACGTATTTTACCTTGCGTTCCGGCGGAAAGACCATTGTTACATTTCTGTTTGACAGTGTGTTTATCTGGGTGGTAAGTGTGACGATCGCATTTACCTTAAGCCGTTTTACAGGTTTGCCTGTACTTGTGATCTATGCAATGGTCCAGGCTGCGGATATGATGAAATGTGTCATTGGATTTATCCTTGTAAAAAAAGGCGTATGGCTTCAGAATATCGTTTCATAGAATTTTTTGAAATCTTCCGGGAGGGGTGCTTCCAGGGAGATTTCTTTTTTTGCATTTTTGTCATGATACATGGAAGACGGGGTGTCGGAAGCAATTTCATCAATTGGAAATGGAAGTTGAAATTTAAGCTTCCACGCGTGGAGTGCAGCTCGGGAAAAATGGTTCGACATGTCCGATAAACAGTACAGAGAATCACCCAGAAGAGGATGCCCGAGAGATGCCATGTGCACACGGATCTGATGGGTACGGCCGGTTTTCAGACGGAGCATTACAAGGGAAGCCGGAGCTGCTGCGTCAGGGCCGGTAGATTTCAGGACAGAATAAAGGGTTTCTGCATGTTTGCTTCCGGGAAGCGTGCCATCTGTGGATACGACCATTTTCAGACGGTTATCCGGGTCAGGTGCAAGGGGAATTGAGATCCTGTGAAAAGATCCATATTCATCCACAGGCATGAAACCGGAAACTGCAGCCAGATAGGTTTTCTCTGAAAGCCCCTCCGCACGCTGATTTTGTAATCTGGCGGCAGCAGTCTGGTTCTTGGCAAAAAGCAGGATACCGGAAGTTTCTTTATCCAATCGTCCGATAGACCGGACTTTGGTAGGCTCTTCCTTAGACCGGAAATAGGAAGCCACCTGGTTGGAGAGACTGTCACTGTAGTGAGAACCGGAAGGGTGAGTGACTATTCCAGCCGGTTTGTTTATGGCAAGAATATCCTGGTCTTCGTAGAGGATTTCCAGTTCAGGAAAAAAATGAGAAGTTGAAGCTGATAAACAGCAGGAATCAGAATTAGAATATGAACAAAGGGTTAAGCTTGTAGAATGATGGAAACAGGATTTGTGACGGTCTGAATTGACAGTGAAAGTCGCAGATTCCAGCTGGGCAGAATCCACATCGTCCGTTTCCAGGCATACTGTGATCTGATCCCCGGGATAAGCTGTTTCCGTTACCCGGCACTGCTGCCCGTTTTTCCGGATACCACCGGGACGGAACTTTGCCTGGCTGATCTGCTTTTTTGTAAGACCAGCCTGAGTGCGAAGAAAGCGGGAGATAGGCATTGGAACAGCTGCTTCCGGGATATGGATAGTAAGATAGCGGTTCATTGTGAGAAATCCTCCGATTATAAATTATAGTAAAACATTGAAAAGACATCTATATTCTGTAATATAGGACAGTTGCAGGTGCGGCGGTGGATGTAATCGGATTTTATTTATGCTGATAATAAAACACAGCAACCTGTGTCCGATCCCTCAGCTGCAGTTTATCCAGAATGGAACTGAGATAATTTCGTACAGTTCCCTCACTGAGAAACAGTTCTGCGGCAATCTCCTTATTGCTGTATCCGTTGGCAATCAGCCGGATAATATCCAGTTCCCGTTCATTGATCTCCCGGGAAGTATAATCAAATCCACCGGAAGACTGCAGAAGCTCCGGGATCTTGGACATGATCTCCGTGCCGAATACAGTCTGTCCGGAATAGACTGCCTGCAAAGCTGGAAAAATGCTGGCATAATCCTGCTTCAGAAGATAACCCTTTGTGCCAAGGCGGAGGGCTTTTACAATATATTCATCATCGGAAAAAGTAGTCAGAAGAAGAATTTTAGCCTCCAGAAATTCATCCAGTATCTTTCTGGAAGCTTCCAGTCCGTCCATTCCTTTCATACGGATATCTATCAGAAGAATATCCGGAAGATATTCTCTGTACAGAGTACAGGCTTCTTCACCATCAGAACCGGTGGCAGTCACTTCGATATCCGGGTTTGACTCAAGAATGGTTTTTAATGCACCTGCAACCAGGCAATCATCGTCTACGATTATAATTTTCATGTCAAAATCTCCTGTTTATGAGTTATAAAAAATTAAATTACAGATCAGAAAAAACAGACGAATCCAATATGCCGGGAAAGTACTTTGATCAAACAGGGAAGATTTCCGGCAGAGTGAGAAATATCTGTCTGCTTCAATTAGAAACAGATTTCGGGATCGTCACAAAGATCCGAAAACCATTCTCCTGAGTAATCTGGACTGTACCGCCCAGCGCTTTTGCACGGCCCCGGATATTGGATAGCCCCATACCACCGGAAGTATTTTTTTCCTTATTGATGTCTGCTTCAGTTTGAATATCCGGAATTCCATTTCCCGGTGTCCCATTATCCTCAATGCACAACTGATAAAGTGCAGGATGCTCCCGCAGAAGAATATTTACGGAATCTGCATTACTATGCCGCATCACATTGGAAAGCCCTTCCTTTGTAATACTGATCAGACTGTATTTCACCTCTCTTGGAATCTGCCTGGACATATCATAAGTAAGCTTCACCGGGCAGAAGGTGAAATCCTTTACAAGTCCTTTTATGGCATCTTCCAGATCTACCGCATCGTCATGAAGATCATGGACACTGGAACGGATGCTGTTCATGGCACCATTCAGAGATTCTTCCAGATTTCCGAGCAGAGGATCAAGAGCATCATTTTTGTTGATGGTTTTGCAGGCAGCAGTCATAAGGATAGAGCGGGATAGTACATGTCCCACATTATCATGGATCTCTCTGGCAATTCTGTTACGCTCACGCAATGTAGCTGCATAGATCTCGTAATCCTGTTTTTCCAGAAGTGCCTTGTTTTTTTCAGAAAGAAGAAGCGCATGTTCCTCACTGTCATCCCGGATCTGATGGAAATCCTGGTAAAGAGTCTGATATTTTTCTGCATAGAGCCAGAGAAAAAATGAGAGAATGAATCCAAAAATCCCAAGCAGACAAAGAACTGCCGGAAATCTGTTGATCTGAAAAACCAGAAATCCCCAAAGTGGAAGCTCAGCCACTGCTAGAGGAAAAAGTTCGGCAGATAAAGTCTGATACAGAAGCAGCGGGAAAAACAGAAGAAGATCCGAAAACCACAGGGAACATAATCCAAAGATCACAAAACTTCCGGCAAGAACCGGAATGATATTTCCGGAGCGCTTTAACACTGGCAAAGAATTGCGTGAACAGGATGTTTTACATGTCCTACACAGATAAGTAATGCAGCAAAGGATCACCGCAAAAAGGAGGGCAAACACAAGAGACTGATCTGCAGGCACATAAAAAAACGTCAAAGTACTGTATAAAAACAATAGGATGGAATCTGTAAAATAACGCATAAAAAATATACCCTTTCTACTACAGAATTACAGCATTTTCCGAAAGTCATGCAGATAACCGGCTAAAATTATCGCATCTTGTTCCGGGAGAACCCCTTTCGCCGCACAAATTTCTGAAATCAATGTGTCTATATTATAATATACCGGTTCATTCCCTGCAAAGAAAAATCTGAGCTCTTGCGAAAGACATGACATTTGTCATTCGCAGATAATGACATCCAACACTTGGAGCAGACAGAAGAAAAAGATATAATAGATCATAGAAGAAATATGAATTTCTGCAGTAAAAAAGGAAAGACCTGTTTAACGGACAGGAAAAGGGGAGGAAAACATATGCCACAGAGTATGGTCCACATAGAAAATCTTGTAAAACGATACGGTGATCTTACCGCACTGAATCATCTGGAACTGGATATCCGGGAGGGTGAGATATTCGGATTACTTGGTCCTAACGGCTCGGGAAAGACAACGGCCATCAACTGCATTTTGTCACTTCTGAAATATGACAGAGGTCAAATAAAAATATTCGGAGAAGAGATGAAGCCGGACAGCTATAAGCTCAAGGAACAGATCGGGATCGTTCTTCAGAATGTAGCCGTTTTTGATGAGCTGACAGTGCAGGAAAATATAGATTACTTCTGCGGCCTTTACATACGAGACAGGAAACGGAGAAAAGAGCTGGTGGAGGATGCCATTGAATTTACAGGTCTTGAAGATTTCTGCAAAATGTACCCGAAGAAGCTTTCCGGAGGCCTTTTGCGCAGATTGAACATTGCCTGCGGGATTGCCCACAAGCCAAGACTGATCATCATGGATGAGCCGACGGTAGCTGTAGACCCACAGAGCAGAAACAAGATCCTGGAAGGAATCCAGACGCTGAACCACCAAGGCTCCACCATTATCTACACATCTCATTACATGGAAGAAGTGGAGCAGATCTGTACTAGGATCGCCATCATGGATCACGGAAGAGTCATCGCTCAGGGAACAAAAGAAGAATTGAAGCAGATGATCAAAACAGGAGAGACCATCACCGTAGAAGCCATTGCTCTGGAAGAAAAAAATCTCCGGGATATCCGCACACTGGAGCATGTGTTTGATGTGCAGTATGAAAAAGAGGTGCTGGTCGTGCGCTGTACCGATGCGAAGCATAACCTGATCCGTCTTCTTAATTATCTGCAAAGTCAGGATATTTCTTTTGGAAGAGTCTTTTCCGAGCTGCCCACATTAAATGATGTTTTTCTGGAGATCACCGGAAAACAGCTGAGAGATTAGGAGGGATGGGAGATGTTGCATTTACTGAAATACAGTTTTCTTTCCAAAATCCGGAATTTTAACATTGTATTCTGGCCGCTGATCTTTCCGCTTGTGCTTGGAACCTTTTTCTACTTTGCATTCGGAAATATCAATGAAGCAGATTTTCAGACGGTTCCTGTGGCAGTGGTGAAGAAAGCTTCGGCAGATACGTTTTTTATGACCTATCTGGATGAAGTGGAAAAAAGCAGTCCGGATCTTTTAAAGGCAGAAGAAATGCCGGAAAAAGAAGCTTTGGAAGCATTACAGGATAAAAAAATAAAAGGAATTTATTACGTGGGAAAAGAGCCTTCCCTTACAGTAGCAGGAACCGGAATGGAAGAAAGCATCCTCCAGACTGTTCTCGACAGCTGTGAAAACACCAGAACGACCATCACCAACATCATGAAAAAAAATCCGGAGATGGACATAGAAACCATAACAAACCTGTTAAGCACTGACAGTCTGGTAAAGGAGGTCTCTCTTGGTGGTCGGACCATTGACGGAAATATGCAGTTCTTTTACGCACTGATCGCTATGGCCTGCTTGTACGGAGGTTTCATTGGCTTTGGCTCTGCGATCGGGATCCAGGCCAATATCACACCTCTGGCAGCCAGACGGTGTGTAACGCCGACCCACAAGCTGAAGCTGATCCTTACAGACCAGCTGACATCTTTTGCTCTGGGCTATATGGACGTGATCATTTTGATCCTGTATCTCCGGTATATTCTTAATCTGGATTTTCAGGGACAGATGGGAAAAATGCTGGTGATATCTTTTTTCGGAAGTCTCATCGGTGTATCTATGGGAATGTTTATAGGCAGCTTCGGAAAAATGCAGGAAGGTGCCAAAATCGGGATCATACTGGGAATTTTCATGGTAAGCAGTTTCCTTGCAGGATTGATGAACGGAAATATGAAGGATATCGTGGAAAAAAGTGTTCCGATTGTGAACCGGATCAATCCTGCATCACTGATCTCAGATGCGTTTTACTGTATTAATGTGTATGATGATATGATCAGATATTATAGAAATCTGATCACACTGGCGGTAATGTGTGTGGTGCTGGCGCTGGCATCCTTTTTCATGGTCAGGAGGGAACGTTATGACAGTATTTAAAGGCTATATGAGGATCATGAAAAAAAATACAGGTCTGATCCTCCTGTATCTGGGCATTTTTTTCGGAGTGACAATGGCACTTCAGGCAGCGGCCGGTAAGGAAACTTATACCAGCTATGAAAGCGAAAAAATAAAGATCGGAGTGGTGGATAAAGACAACGGACCACTTGCAGAAGGACTGGTAAAATGGCTTGAAGGTACGCATCACGTGACCATGCTGGAGGATAACAGGGAGAAGCTTCAGGAAGAGCTTTTTTACAGAAATGTAGAGTACATCGTGGTGATCCCTGAGGATTTTTATGAGAACTGTATGGTAAACGGAGAGAGCATTTCTGTGACA
Organism: Blautia sp. NSJ-140; assembly: GCF_022868965.1. Lineage (NCBI taxonomy): Bacteria > Bacillati > Bacillota > Clostridia > Lachnospirales > Lachnospiraceae > Blautia > Blautia sp. NSJ-140. The sequence continues at coordinate 28,737 of NZ_JALIFS010000002.1, forward strand.
AAGGTGCCCGGATCTTACTCGGCATATTATGTGGATCAGCAACTGGAGAGCTGCCTGAATACAATGCGGACATATCTGAAAGCCGGTTTTTCCCAGAAGGAAGCGGCAACAGCAATCCTGGATGAAAAAAGAGGAGAAGTTACCATGCTGGATACAGATGAAAACAGTGGTACGTCCGGATGGCTCTATTATTTCCGATATATTCCATATCTGTTTCTTGCATTACTCTGCTATGTGATGGGCTACGTGTTGATGGCTTTCAAAAAAGACGATATACCAAAAAGAATGCAGGCATCTGCGGTTTCTGCAAGACGGCAGAGTCTGGAAGGGCTTCTGGCCATGTTTATCATGGGCGGGGGCTTATGGGGAATCGGTATGGCCGGAGCCATCCTTATGTATGGAAAAACATTTCTCAGTTCAGAAAATTTCGGATACTATGTACTGAACACTCTGATAATGATGGCAGTGGCACTTTCACTGTCCTATCTGATCGGTCTTTTTGTAAAAAACAGCAACATGTTAAGCGGGATTGCAAATATTCTGTCTCTTGGAATGTGCTTTCTGTGTGGCGTGTTTGTTCCCATGAATATTATGGACAGAAACGTCCTGAAGGTGTCTCAGTTTCTTCCTGTGTACTGGTATGAAACCGTAAATGAGACGCTTGGAAGTTACAGCCACCTCACGAGGGAGGCAGCTGTATCGGTCTGGAAAGGCATCGGCCTGGAAGCCATGTTTGCCATTGTTTTTGTCTGCATGATCCTGGCAGTGACCAGGTATCAGAGGCAGAAATAAACAGAAGTAACCGAAGAAGATCAGTCCCAGTTTTCATCCGGATATTTCATGTTCCACTCTTTACGGAGATAAGTCATGATATCCATAACATCTTTTGTATAATTCAGATATAAACCGGAGTTATCATGTGTAAGAACTGCATGTTCCATATCCTCCATCTCATAAAGCAGTGCATCGGAAGTGTCACCGCAGGAAATCTCAGTTTTTTCTCCTGTCTCTGCATCTACGATCACTGCTTTATCTGCACGTGGATATTCCATGATCTCGATATAACCTTTTTCACAGCTGATCATGGCACGTTTCGGCTGTTTGGAATGCAGGGAAAGTGCGACGGTTGCCATCTGGCCGGAATGATTTTTAAGAAGGATGGTAGCCTGTTCATCAGAACCGGTAGGAGAAGGTTTCCACTGGCTTAAGATCTCATCCGGCTTTTCATCCATAAAGCTCCGGACAATGGAGAGCGCGTAAACACCGATATCCAGCATGGCACCGCCTGCCAGGTTCATATTGAAGAAACGGTTGTTCATATTGTATTCTTTGAAACTTCCGAAATTCATGGTGATCATCTGGACTTTTCCAAGAGAACCGCTGCGGACAGTTTCCCAGAGCTTTTTGTAGATCGGCATATGCCAGATGGTCATGGCCTCAGCAAGGATGAGATTTTTTTCCTCAGCCAGAACAAACATTTTTCTAAGCACCGCACAAAAAGCGTACAGGAATTTCGTTTTGAATTAAGTCAAGGCATTCGCAGTCAGATATTTTTTGCCACTTTCGTGAAAAATGTTGAAGTACATATAAAATCAAATGATATGACAAAGGCTTTAAAATAGCTGATTCATCAGCAAGTCTACCATTTATAAAGTTGTAAACTGGTGTATTTATACATCCAAACAGAAGGAATGGCAAATACCTGTTAACTATGATAGTATATAGCTAACAGGCATGATGAGGATGTCGAAGAGGAGAAGGTTATCAGAAGGGAGAACAGCTATGAAAACAAGAAGATTAGGAAAAACAGAGCTTCAGGTCAGCGAGATCGGTTTTGGAGGAGAGTGGCTGGAACGCCATCCGGAGGAAGAAAGTATTGAGTTGATCCATTATGCATCTGCACAGGGGATCAATATCCTGGACTGCTGGATGCCGGACCCGAAATCCAGAAATATCATTGGTGAGGGAATCAGGGAGAACCGTGACAAATGGTTTATTCAGGGACATATCGGATCAACATGGAAGGACGAGCAGTATTACCGTACCAGAGAGATGGAATATGTGCGTCCTGCATTTGAGGATCTTTTAAAAAGGCTCCAGACGGATTATATTGATTTTGGCATGATCCATTATGTGGACTCTGAGGAGGAATGGGAAAATCTCCAGCATTCGGAATATATGGATTACGTGATGGAACTGAAGAGAACCGGCGTGATCCGTCACATCGGCATGAGTTCCCACAACCCGAAAGTAGCGAAAAAAGCAGCGGAATCCGGATATGTGGAAATGATCCTTTTCAGTATCAATCCGGCTTTTGATATGCTTCCTGCAAGTGAAAATATTGATACCATGTTTGCGGAAGAATTTGACAGCAGCTTAAAAGGAATCGATGCAGACCGTGCCCGCCTGTACAAAGCCTGCGAAGAAAATGATGTGGGTATCACAGTTATGAAAGGTTTTGCAGGGGGAAGACTTTTTGATGAAAAACGTTCTCCTTTCGGTGCAAGCCTGACACCGGTACAGTGCATCCATTACGCACTTACAAGACCTGCAGTCTGTTCCATCATGTGCGGCTATGACACAAAAGAGCAGGTCAATGATGCCGTAGCATATGAAACAGCAACGGAGGAAGAAAAAGATTACGCATCAGTGATCGCCAATGCCCCGTTCCATTCCTATAAAGGAGAGTGCACTTACTGCGGACACTGCAAGCCATGTGCGGCAGAGCTGGATATTGCCATGATCAATAAGTTCTACGATCTTGCCACCATGCAGCCGGAAGTCCCGGCAACTATAAAATCCCACTACGAACTTCTGGAGCACAAAGCTTCCGAATGCATCGGCTGCCAGGAATGCGAAACCCGTTGCCCGTTCGGCGTGCCGATCGCAGAAAGGATGGAGAAAACTGCGAAGTTGTTTGGGTGCTGATATCTGATACAGGAGGCCTTGGGAATGATGAAACAAAATATAGAAAAGTCAAGAGAACTGGAATTTGCGATATTTTGTATTGAAAATGTAGCAGCAAAACTGGGTGTAAGTGCAGAAAAGGTATATAATGCTCTGGCAGAAAAAAGTGATATTTTGAATGATTACATCATTCCGGAGGGATTTGTTTCTCTGTGTCCGGTGCTTAGGATCAATGCAGAGATTCAGGATAATAAAAATGGCTATCTGGAATTTTACTGAAAATGATGCCCATGGTGTCAGCATCGGTAAAACCCTTCCAGCCTACTCGGAAGAACAAAAAACAATATATTCCAGAGAAGCCTTTACAGCAGAAAATGCAGCAAAAATCCCATGCAGACAGGGGCTGGGAACATATAAAGTTATTTTTGAAAGATAAAGTAAAGATAACAGAAAAACAGTCATAGAAGCAAGAAAACAGATTAGATACAGAGCAAGGGGAGGACCAGTTTATGTTTCGAAAAATGAGAAGATTCAAACAGGAATTAACCAAAGAAGAATGTATCGAAATCCTGAAAAAAGAACCGCGAGGCGTACTTTCTGTGCAGGGAGAGGAAGGCTATCCTTATGGAATGCCGATGACCCACTGGTATAATGAGAAAGATGGAAAAATCTATTTCCACGGAGCGAAATCCGGTCATAAGATCGATGCCATCAGAAACTGTGATAAAGTTTCATTCTGTGTTATGGACAAGGGATACCGGAATGAGGGCGAATGGGCATTAAATATCCGAAGCGTCATTGTATTTGGACGCCTTCACACAGTGGAAGAACCGGAAAAAGTAACAGAAATATGCACAAATTTATGCAAAAAGTTCACGGATGATGAGACATATGTGGAATACGAACTGGAACATTTCGGCTCCCAGGTTCTCTGTCTGGAGCTGGAACCGGAACATATAACCGGGAAACTGGTAAATGAGTCCTGAAAAATTGCCTGTGGAGAAGAATATCATGGGAAATACAGAGAAGAAAATAAAAGTCCTGGTAAAGCCACAGTGTGACGCGGAAATCCGGGACAGGTTTATAACAAAATTTGGAGAGAAATGTGAGTTTGTTTTTGAGGAAAATGAAACCAGGGATTCTATCACAACAGCGGAAGTGGTGATCGGAGAACCGGAAGAATCGGAACTTCAGAAAGCCGGAAACTTCCGCTGGGTTCAACTGACATGGGCCGGTGCGGATAAGTATACAAAAATGAAAACATTTCCGACAGGAGTTACATTGACTAATGCTTCCGGAGCATTCGGAAAAATCATATCGGAATATGTGATCGGGAACATCATTGCCCTGTACCGAGGATTTCCTGTTTACTGGAAAAACGAGAAGGAACATCTCTGGGTACAGAATAAATTATCAGACACTATATACGGAAAAAATGTTCTTATCCTGGGAACCGGCGACATTGGAAAAAATATCGCTCACAGAATGAAAGCATTTGAAACCCGTGTGACTGGAATAAAAAGAACTGCAGTCTCAGAACATTCAGACCAGCTGAAAGATTTTGACCAGATATACGATCTGACAGCATTGGATCAGCAGCTTCAAAAAGCAGATATCGTAATCGGCTGTCTCCCTGGAACGCCGGAAACAAAAGGACTTCTGAATTACGACCGGCTGCATTCCATGAAAAAAGAAGCAATTCTGGTCAACATAGGACGGGGAAGTCTCATTCCAACAGAAGATCTGATCCGAGCATTACAGGAGGGGCATTTAAAAGGCGTAGTCCTGGATGTATTTGAGACAGAACCCCTGCCGGAGACATCACCTCTCTGGAATATGGAAAACATCCTCATCACCCCACACATCGCAGGTCCAAGTTTCGGAGGAAACGCAGAAGTCCAGGACATGATCTGGAACATCTGTATGGAAAATCTGGAACGATATGTGAATGGAAAAGAATTAAAGAATATTGTCCGGTTAAAGGACGGGTATTAAATAACATTGGAGGATGTTTAAATGAAAGACAAATACCGGAAAACGGTATACGCCTGTTTTGCGGGTTACATCGTACAGGCGATCGTAAATAACTTTGTGCCGCTGCTTTTTCTGACATTCGAAAAAAGTTACCACATTCCACTGAGCCAGATCACAATGCTGATCACATTCAATTTCGGGATTCAGCTGCTGATCGATCTTCTGTCAGCAAAATTTGTAGACCGGATCGGTTACCGGATTTCCATTGTTCTGGCACATGTATTTTCGGCAGCAGGACTGATCTGTCTGGTGATCCTGCCGGATCTTTTGCCCAACGCATTTGCGGGATTATTTATTTCCGTAGTGATCTATGCCGTAGGCGGAGGACTGATTGAAGTGCTGATCAGCCCCATTGTAGAAAGCTGCCCAAGCGACAACAAAGAAAAGGCAATGAGCCTTCTCCACTCTTTTTACTGCTGGGGTCATGTGGCAGTGGTTCTGCTTTCCACGATTTTCTTCCGGATATTTGGAATTGAAAACTGGAAGATCATGGCACTGATCTGGGCGATCATTCCGGTTGTAAATGGTATTGCATTTACAAAAGTTCCTATCGCAACGCTTATCGAAGAGGGTGAGACAGGAATGACCATAAAAGAATTATGCAGAAATAAAACATTCTGGATCCTGATGTTAATGATGCTGTGTGCAGGCGCCAGCGAGCAGGGCGTCAGCCAGTGGGCGTCCACATTTGCGGAGATGGGACTTGGTGTAAGTAAGACCATCGGTGATCTTGCAGGCCCTATGGCATTTGCAATCCTGATGGGAAGTTCCAGAGCCTTTTATGGAAAATTCGGAGACCGGATTGATCTGGACAAATTTATGATCGGCAGCAGCATTCTCTGTATTATTTCCTATCTGTGTATTTCCCTTGCACCATCTGCATTTGTGTCACTGATCGGCTGTTCCATCTGCGGATTTTCTGTAGGAATCATGTGGCCGGGAAGTTTCAGCAAGTCGTCCATGGCACTGCGAAGAGGCGGAACATCCCTGTTTGCACTTCTGGCACTGGCTGGAGATGTAGGATGTTCCGGAGGCCCGACGTTAGTTGGCTTTGTGTCCGGGATATTATCGGATAACCTGAAAAGGGGAATTCTGGCAGGGGTTATTTTCCCTGTATTTTTGCTGGTGGGAATTCTGCTTCTGAAAAACAGACAGAGTGCAGACTGAGCTGCTCTGCCTTTCTCCGGAGGCCAGAGGGAACGGGCTTGGAAAGCAGCTGCTTCAGTACGGTATCGAAATTTATAACATTCAAGAACTCACCGTAAACGAACAGAATCCCCGGGCAGCCGACTTTTATGAGCACATGGGATTTCAGACATATAAAAGAACGGATCATGATGAGAAAGGGAATCCGTATCCGCTTCTGTATATGAGGCTATCCAAATAAGCAAAAGGGTTATTTGTCTGTGAACAGGTACAGGATGCGTGGTTTACCAGTGCTATATTGACACTGTGTTGATAAAGTCGAAAGGAAAGGATAACAATGAACTGTCAGAAACTGATCGATCAGATAGAAAAATACAAGCCCTACAATGAACAGGAAGAAAAAGATAAGATCTTAATTTTGGACTGGATCAGAAACAATAAGAATGCTTTTTTGAGAGAGAATACAGTAGCCCATATGACAGCTTCCGCCTGGGTTGTGAACAAGGAACGAAACAGAGTTCTTATGGTATATCACAATATTTACAACTCCTGGTCTTGGCTTGGAGGACATGCGGATGGGGAGACGGATCTTCTGTCTGTTGCAGTCCGGGAGGTAAAGGAAGAAGCCGGAATTTCCAATGTTCATCCGGTGTCCGAGGAGATTTTTTCCATGGAATCTCTGACTGTAGATGGTCATGTGAAAAAAGGAAAATATGTATCCAGCCATCTGCATTTTAATATCACATATCTCCTTGAGGCAGACCCGGAAGAAGCGGTTTCCATAAAAGCAGATGAAAACAGCGGCGTAGCCTGGTTTTCACCAGAAGAAGCATTGGAGAAATCTACAGAACCGTGGTTTGTGGAGCATGTTTACAGCAAACTTCTGGAAAAAATGAATGATGTGAAGGGGAACGGTAAATGAAAATTGCACTTGTACAGATGAGTATGGGAAAAGAAATATCTGAGAACCTTGATAAAAGCCTGAAATACTGTGATATGGCAGAAAACTGTGATCTGGTCTTTTTTCCGGAAATACAGCTGACACCGTTTTTTCCGCAGTATCACAAGGTATGTGTGGACCATTACTGTATAGATATGGATAATGATGCACTGGTAAGATTGTGCCGGAAAGCATCCGTACCTGTGCAAGAAAAGGTGCAGACCTGATCATAGTCCCGACTGCAAATACAAAAGCAGATGACAGAGAGCAGTATGATCGATAAAGGAGAAACAAAAAAATGGCAAAACTATATTTCAGATACGGGGCGATGGGAAGCTTGAAGTCTGCCAATATTCTGATGGTGCGGGAAACGTGCACAGTGCAATACACGATATTCCAACGGAAAAATCGTGCGGGAAGGCGCACAGATCATGCTGGGTTCCAATGAAAGTTATGTGGCACTTTGCAGAAAACACTATAAAGAAGGGAAATTGTGGAAGTGAGATAACATCCGGAAGCAGGGAAGAATATGATGCTCCAAAGCCAGATAAGTCAAAACAACTTATCTGGCTTTTTTGCAATAAATCCGATCGCAATAAGGAGTATCGTCAACACCCATGAGATCGGAAATGCATAATACGGAATGTTTAACGGATGGTAATGTCTGAAAACCGTGCATATCCATGCAATGCGAAAACAACAGGTCCCGCTAATGGTGGCAACAGCCGGGTACAGGGAATGTTCGGTGCCTCTTAATACGCCTGCCGGAATTTCGTACAGGTTGCACAGCGGTTCGAAAAAAAGAATGCACAGGATACGAAGACAGGTATTCTGTATAACGATTTGATCTGCAGAAAAAATTCCTGCAAAAAAATTCCGGAATATGACAAAGGGTTCAATAAGGACCAGACTGCTTAAGACAGAGAAAATCATACATATCCGCAGGATTTTTCTGCATCGGTGATCCTGACCGGCAGAATGGTTCTGGCTGGTAAAGGTGGTCGCTGTCTGGCCGAAGGCAGTGATCACATAATAGGTAAAATATTCAAAGTTCATGGCAATGGTACTGCCTGCAATTGCAGAAGAGCCGAAGCCATTCACAGAGGCCTGTACAAAAATATTGGCAAAGCAGAAAACAGCACCCTGAATGGCAGAGGGGATTCCGACTTTAAGAACCGCCATCACAGATCCGTAAAATCTGATTTGAAGTTAGAACAGGAATTTGATAAAATAAAAGTAAATCAAGACTAACACGGAACGAAGGAGGAAAAAGAATATGATAGCACAGGTGCTGCTGGAGGGTTTGATACTTGGGATTTTGCTGATGGGGATCTGCGCCGTCGGGATTCGAAAGGGCGCAGTGGGAATGTTGCATCTCTATCATCAGGATGTAAAAGATCGCTGTGTGGAACTGGGATTGACAACCCATGAGAAAATCAGCAAAAACAGTAAGATGTTTAAGATCATTTGTATTCCGGGATACATACTGTATATTCTCGTATGTGTATATGCTATAAATGGCGCAGAGGATTTCCTGTCCGGTTTCTGGCAGATGTTTGTCATTTTATCAGTGATGAATGTGATAGACCGTTTTCTTGTGGATGACTGGTGGGTAGGTCATACAAAAGCATGGATCATTCCGGGAACAGAAGACTTAAGGCCGTACATCACCAGCGAAGATAAACGCAAAAAATGGATTGCAGGAACTGTTGGAATGGCAGTGATCTCAGCGGTGCTGGCAGTGATTGGTGTGTTAGTAATGTAGTAAAAATAGGCAGATAAAGGGGAAAGAAATTATGTTTTATGGATTTGACCAGGTATTTAATATTTTATTTGCAATTATATTTTTCTGCGTTTTGGGAACGATGGTTTATATTTTTGCCAAAAATATCAGTACATGGAATAAAAATAACAATTCTCCCAGGTTAACGGTCACAGCAGAGATTGTTGCAAAGCGAACGAAGGTTTTCCATAATCAGCAGTCTGACGGTTTTAGCACCACTACATCTACCAGTTACTATGTGACTTTTGAAGTGAAGAGCGGCGATCGAATGGAACTTGCTGTCACAGGAAAGGAATATGGTCAGATGGCAGAGGGAGATGTTGGTGAATTAAGTTTTCAGGGAACGAGATTTCTTGGATTTGAGAGAAACTGAAAAAATGGCGGAACATGTGGGAATTGGAGGTAAAAAACATGAAAGAAAAACAAATTATGGAAACTGGATACCGGAGAAAATGCTGTATCTGATATTTGGGCTTGCAGCAGGAGCGGTTGTCACCAAAGATGTACCTGCCAATAAAGTTGTGGCAGGAGTGCCGGCAAAAGTGATAAGAGATGTAAAAAAATAGATCAGAATACAGAGAAAGGAACAAAAGGCTTATGGCCAATGGAATAACCGTGTGAACTGAAAGAAGTTTGCACGGTTTTTTGAAAAAAATATGTTAGAAGAAACTAATTTATAATGAAAATTAAACTTACGGAGGGAAAAAGATGTCATATTCAGAAGAACTGAGAGCATTTGCAGCAACCCATACATATAAGGATATAAAAGTCGACGGAAGTACTTTTCATTATGTATTGAGTGGGAAAAAAGATGGAAAGACGCTGATACTGTTAAATGGAGGAATGAATACACTGGAAATGTGGATGCGATATGTAGATGCGCTGTCTGATACGTATCAGGTACTGCTTTTTAATTATCCCCAGGAGATTCGGACCAACCAGGAACTGGTAAAAGGGATGCATGTTTTTTTCGAAAGGCTGGGGATTAAAGAGCCGGTCTTTATAGGTGCAAGTGATGGCGGCATGGTTGCCCAGATCTATACGCAGGCGTATCCGGGGAAAGCTGGGGGGCTTATTCTGATCTCAACAGGCGGTATGGATGCGGAGACGATAAAAAGTCTCAGGAAGAAATATTTTTTGGCACCGCTGATGCTATTTTATATGAAACATTGTAATTATGAGAAACTGAAACCGAAACTGATCAAAGTCGGAATGGGACACAGCCGGAACGAGAGTAAAGAAGAACTTGCATATGCCAAAGATATGTTTGAAACTATTTTCAAAGATTATACCCAGGAAAAAGATGTGCATATTTCCGGCCTGCTGGCTGATCTGATGAAGCAGACGCCGGTTACGGAAGCTGATTTTAGAATGCTTAAGGGAAAAATACTTCTGATACTTCCGAAGCAGGATTTCTTTTCCGAAAAGATGCAGAAAGACCTGATACAGCTGATGCATGATCCTGCAATCCAGTATGTTTCGGGTGGACATCTTTCTACGATTTTGAAAGCGGATGATTATGTAAAAGTGATCCGGGATTTTCTGGGAAACATATAAATCATTTCCGCGCAACAAGATGTGCGCGGAAGCCTTTCTGCTTTTCCATAGTCAGTACTGTGAATCCGGCTTTTTCTGCCATGGTGATGAATTCTGCAGGTTTGTGTATCTTTACGTCGCCGTGTCCGAACAGATTAGCCAAGGGCATCTCCAGATGATTCATAAGCCAGACAACGAAGTTGGAGGAAGTATAGTCGCGCAGGATCAGGCGACCGCCTTTACGCAGGACACGGTAGGTACTGTTAAAAAAGTCCTGGGGATTTGGATAATGATGAAAACTGTTTGCACAGATAACGGCATCAAAAGAATCATCCTCAAAGGGCAGATTTTCACTGTCACCTACAAGAAATTCCGTGTTGGAGAGATTCTTGGCCTGGGCCACATGGATCATCTCAGGAGTAAGATCCAGACCGGTGTAGTGTTTCTCCGGATATTTTTCATGAAGAAGTTCGATCATCGGGCCAGTTCCACATCCACAGTCCAGAACATCGCAGAAAGGCTCTTTTTCCAGTTCAGCCAGGATCGGCGGATAATCGTCCTTGCACATTTCATAAATGCCGGCGTGTCCACTGTCATAGATCTTGGCTGCCTGTGTAAATTCTTTGACAGAAAGTTTTTTATATTCTTCAGGGGTCATAGCAACGTCTCCTTGATATTGATTTACTGTTAGATTCCACTAACTAACGGTATCATAAATTTCAGGAAAAGTCAAAAGGAATATGGTTGATAAAACCTGACAGAGCTAATATTTGCGTAAGAAAGAAGTGTCAAGAAATAAAAACTTGACACTTCTTTCTTTTACATGTTATAGTCAGACTGAGGTGGTTATATGAAAGAAAAAGAACCAGACTTAACGGAACAAATCAGAGCGATTTTTGGTACAACAGATGTTAAAGAGTTAAGGCAGATCGCAGAAGATGCAGCATGCTACAGAAAAAAAGGAAATTCTGTAAACAGGAATCCGGCCGGCAGAAAAAATTCTTTTACAGATCCACAGCTTGCGAATATCCTTGCGTTGCAGAAACAGGGTGTGAAGATTACAGAAATTGCAAAAAAATACCATGTATCCAGACAGACGATCTACAGTCAGATAAAACGTGTGCATAATTTCAGTGAAGATCCAGATGTAAAAATGAGGATGTATTTTATGAACAGGGATTATCTGTGCACGATGATAGATATAGATTTTTTACACGAAAAAATTTATATTAAAAATTATACGGATCAGATACCATTAAGGGCATTTGGAGTTGTGGATAATCCAAGCTGGAATGATTTTGAGTATTTTCTGGAGGACAGATGTTTTCCCAGGACACGTGATCATGCAAAAGAAATCCTGAGAGATATAGGAATTCCTTTTTATGATCCACTTCTGATTATTGAAAAAACAGATGGATATATGGAAGGGGATCACCAATGGATCATGATGGTAAAAAAGGAGAGATGATTTTTATGGATAAAGTTGAACTTGATAAATATTCTCCTTTGCATAAGACAGGGCATACATCAAAAGGTGATCAACGTAAATGGAAGATTGAGAACCTGTGGTACAAGGCGGATTATATGGGATATGAGAGCCTGGCAGAGGTACTTGTTTCGAAGCTTCTGGACAGAAGTGAATTGAGCTATCCGTTTGTAAGATATGAACCGGTTCAGATCGAATATAAAGAGCAGGTTATATCTGGTTGTGTTAGTGAGGATTTTTTAAAAAAGAATGAAATTCTGATTCCAGTTGAGAAATTGTATCGCCAATATATGGGGGAAAGCCTGGCTATAAGGCTGACTGATTTTGAAGAAGTTACGGAAAGAATTCAGTATATGGTAGAACAGGTTGAACGTATAACTGAGATTGAAGGTTTTGGCAAGTATATTACGGCAATGTTGGAGATTGATGCTTTTTTTGTAAATGAGGACAGACATACCAATAATATTGCTGTGATCTATAATGAAAAAACACAGAGATATTCGCTCAGCCCTTTATTTGACCAGGGACTTTGCATATTTGCAGATACCAGTGTGGACTATCCACTAGAATTATCCTACGAGGCTTGCCTGGAAAAAATAGAATCAAAACCTTTTAGCATGGATTTTGACATTCAGCTTGAGGCAGCAGAAGAATTATATGGAACCCAGATAGATTTTAATTTTAACATTGAGGATGTAAATGCCATTCTGGATTCCGTTGATGGGATGTATTCTGAAGAAATCTGTAATCGAATCAGGGAATTGTTGCGTTATCAGATTCGAAAATATTCTTATCTGATAAAAAAATAATCAACATCATCAGGTAGCGGAGGCAAAGAAAGATGTGGCCCTGAAATCCAGATTTCTGTCTAATATGAGCCACGATATCCGTACGCCGGTAAATGGGATCATGGGTATGATCGAGCTGGAGTTTGAGGAATTTTCCGATCAGGAACTTTCATTTGATCTGGCGGATCTTCTGAGCAGAGCCAACACCGGTAAACAGATCCTTGCAGAGGAAAAGAATGTTGAGTTTGTAGTAGACTGGGAAAAATCTGATATGAGGCATACTGGTCTGAAAGGAAATCCGGTTTATCTGGAAAGAATTCTGACAGCAGTTGCGGACAATGCAGTGAAATTTACGGAACCAGGTGGCTGTGTGCAGGTGTGGTGTGTGGAAAAAGAAGCAGATCATGACCATGTGGTATATGAATTTACCTGTTCTGATAATGGGATTGGCATGAGTGAAGCTTTTATTCCTCATGTATTTGAGATGTTTTCCCAGGAAAATGAAACCTGCAGATCCAGATATGAAGAAACAGGCCTTGGCCCTGCCATCGCCAGAAAGATGGCAGACAGGCTGGGATGCGGCACGCAAGATCCGTTCCATGAGAAGAAGGGATACCGGTACAATTCCAATCATTGCCATGAGTGCCAATGCATTTGCGGAAGACATCATCAACAGCCGTATTTCCGGTATGGATCGGCATCTTACCAAGCCGCTGGAAGAGAAAAAACTTCTGGCTGCATTCCGGGAGTGTATGGGAAGAAATATGGGATAAGATATAGGTACTTATAGGGATTTTTCTGCGATATGATGCGGTGGAATGTTGAATAAAACCTCTGGATGCAGTAAAATAGGAATAAGATAATTTCTGGTATGATCAGTTAAACGTGGAGGTGTTTATATGTTTAAGATAAATCCATACAGACCTGGTGCCGGGTTAATGCCTGTTTATATTGCAGGACAGAGATTTATATCTTTCAAATAACTTAACGCAGAGTCTGACGGATGTTTTTACAACAATTGGAGAGACTGCTCAGAAAACAGAAACGCCGATATGTTTTTTTATTGATGAAATTCAGTATATGAAACAGAATCAGCTGGGATCGTTGATCGCAGCATTACACAGGACCAATCAGCTGGGGTATCCGGTAATGATCGTGGGAGCTGGACTGCCTAAAATTTATAAAATGCTTTCTGATGAGAAATCTTATTCAGAGAGACTGTTTGTGTATAAACAGGTTGATTCTCTGACATATGAGCAGTCAAAAAAAGCAATTGAGGAACCTGTCAGGAAATTCCATGTATCTTATACAGAAAATGCGATAAAAAAGATCGTGGAGATAACAAAGGGGTATCCATTTTTTATTCAGCAGCTCTGTCAGATCGTTTATAAAAGAACGGATTCAAGTGTCATAGAGTATTCTGACGTAGATCAGGGAATTGATGAATTTCTGAAAATGCTGGATGACGGATTTTTCAGATCCAGGTATGAAAGATGTGCGGAAAGTGACAAAAAATTTATATTCGCAATGGTAAAATGTGGAGAGCTGCCCTGTACGATATCAAATGTAGCAAAAAATCTTCACAAAAGTGTCAGTTCCATATCTACGACCAGAGCACAGCTGATCAGTAAGGGGATTATTTATCCGGTAAGATATAAAGAACTGGATTTCACGGTTCCGGAATTTTCCGGATTTATCCAGCGGTTGGATGAGTATAAGCAGTGGGATGAAAATTAATCAATATCTGGTAAAAATCCATTTCCATACAAATGAACCGTGGAAGATACTGGAATATTGTAATTCTGTTTGGATAGATTTGCGACAACTGGAGAATAAAGATGAAGATGATGAGGACTGTAATAGTTTTTATCTTGAAAATGAAAGTGGGGTAGGGAATATTACCCTGTATCAGGTATTTCCCGGAATTGAATTGGTTTACAACGACATGCATCTGGCATATTGCAGCAAGTGATTCCACAGATGAAAAAACAGAAACTTCCACAGAAGAAACCCAGAAGACAGAGGAAGAGAATCAGGCAGATGCCGAACAGCTTATGAAAGACCTTACAGGTTCTTATCAGGAACTGTGTCCGGTAATCCTTGATGACCAGTATAAACAGCTGTGGCTTGAAAACTGCAAGGATATGATGAAGATAAAAAAGAGCTGTTTTCCCATACATACTACTATGCAGGAATGGAAGAGACACGTGGCCTGTATGAGTATGAGAGCGATGATAAAGATTCCGGTGAGTTTACTTATTTCTACATTGCACCGGATACAAATGATACCACCTATCACATTGAGTTACGTTATGACAGCGATCTTGATGCTCTGGGACAGTATGATAAAGGGGACTATGCTTACTGGCTTGGCTCCGGAATTTCTACAGAGTATGACCAGGAGATGGTTGAGAACTGTATTAAACTTTTCTGCAAGGAGAATCTTTCTGAGCAGTAAGAAGTAAATTCCGGTATGTGAATATTTGATTTATAATAAAAAAGATTTCAGGGGCTGTTCGTCATGGACGGCCCCTGAAATTTTATAGAGGAGTTATGAAAGATTGTTGTCGTGGAGAAAATGAATCTATGTTATAATGGATGCAATAAAAGAAGATTGGCAGTTGCTGATCGCATACAGAAAGGTGGCAGGATTATATGAGTACGAAGAATATCAGCAGTTTTTTCAAGCGGAATCATGAAGCGGTACCGAAAGACACCGGGGAATCAAAGAGTGAATGTACAAAAGTTTACAATGCACAGAATATCATTGAAGCAGAGCAGATCGTAGAACTGCTGAAAGAAAATCATATTCCTGCTTTTTCCCAGGAAGCAGGCGGCAATCCTACGATGTACGGTTCTCCGGGATTTGGAATATACGGTGTGGATGTGCTGGTGAGAAGTGATGAGGCAGAACAGGCGCTTAAGATCATCGCGGAGATGGAGAACGTAGACGCAGAAGAAATGAAGGTGAAATGCCCCTATTGCGGAAGAGAGATGAGTGAGGGACAGATCCATTCATTTAACTCGGGAATGGAATGGAGAACCAGGGGTGAGTCCATACGGTTAAACACAGAAAAAGGCCTGTCGAAAATGATCTATGGTGACCGGATCGATGCTTATCGTTGTGAGCATTGTAAGAAGATCATTATATTTTATGAATAAACTGGACTATAATGTAAGGAAGAATGAACGATGTTATTTAAGAAGGTAAACCTGGAAGATTTCTACAGGATCAGACAGTTTTACTGGGATCTTATTGATGAGATGAGTGATCAGAATGATAAGATTGGATGGAAGAAAGGGATTTATCCTACAGATTCTTTTTTACAGGAAAGTCTTGACAGAGGAGAACTTTTTGTGCTGGAAGAGGAAGGGCAGCTTTGTGCAAGCGTGATCCTGAACAGTGTCTGTAATGAAGGATATGCAGGTGTACCGTGGAATATTGAATGTGATGTGGATGAGATTTTGTCCAGGCAAAAGACATGTTTTATGAGGACACTGGCTGGACGGAATACAAAATGTATGAACGGGTCTTGCAAGGGATTTTTGACATAAAATAGATATTTTGGAGGTACAGGAAATGTCACTGGAAAAAGCAGAAGAATATCTGAAAAACAAAGGAATGCTGGATCATGTGATCCGGCTGGAAGATTCTACGGCGACCGTCGTGGAGGCAGCTCAGGCCCTGGGTGTGGAACCGGAGATGATCGCAAAGACCATGTCGTTTCTTCGGGATGACCAGCCGGTACTGATACTGACGGAGGGAACCGCAAAGATCGACAACCGGAAATATAAGGATGCCTTTCACGTAAAAGCAAAGATGATTCCGTTTGAGCAGGTAGAAACCTGTATCGGACATGCACCTGGAGGCGTCTGCCCGTTCGGAATCAACGAAGGCGTGAATGTATATCTGGATGAGAGCCTGCGGCAGTTTGACATCGTTTATCCGGCAGCAGGAGATGACCACAGCGCAGTGAAGCTTTCCATCGAAGAACTGGAACAGATATCCGGAGCTGAAGGCTGGGTTGATGTGTGTAAGGAAAGCTGAAATAAAAGAATAAGGGACTGGATTGTATGAAAGTGCAGTCCTTTTTTTGTCCGGAAGAGACAGAAAAACGGGGAAAATCATTAGCTGGAAAAGGAGGAAACGGATATGAAAAATTATTCAGAAGATGCAAGCAGACAGTATCACATTCAGGTGGCAAAAGGAGAAGTAGGACGTTACGTTATCCTGCCGGGAGATCCGAAACGCTGTAAAAAGATCGCACAGTATTTTGACGATCCGGTTCTTGTAGCAGATAACCGGGAATATGTAACATATACCGGAACACTGGATGGAGTGAAGGTAAGTGTGACATCCACCGGAATCGGCGGACCGTCCGCTTCGATCGCAATGGAAGAACTTTATCGATGCGGAACGGATACATTTGTCAGGATCGGAACCTGCGGTGGAATGCAGCCGGAAGTAAAGAGCGGAGACATTGTTGTTGCAACCGGTGCGATCCGTATGGAAGGTACCAGCAAAGAGTATGCACCTATCGAGTTTCCTGCTGTGGCAAATCTGGAAGTGATCAATGCACTTGTGGAAGGAGCCAAAAAAGAAGGCTGTGAATTCCACACAGGTGTGGTACAGTGTAAAGATGCATTCTACGGTCAGCATGAGCCGGAAACGAAACCTGTCAGCTATGAACTGGTGAATAAATGGGAAGCATGGAAGCGCCTTGGATGCCTTGCTTCAGAAATGGAATCGGCTGCTCTCTTTGTAGTGGCGAGTTATTTAAAAGTGCGAGTGGGTTCCTGCTTTTTGGTAATGGCGAATCAGGAAAGAGAAAAACTTGGGCTGGAAAATCCGGTAGTACATGATACCGATAAGGCAATCCATGTTGCATTGCAGGCAATCCGGCAACTGATCCGTGCAGACTACCAGACACAGAAAAAGTAAGAATAACGGTTATGCACCTGATTCAGGAAAGGTGGGAAAATCATGGAAAAGAAACAGATTGAAGAAATGATCGATCTGGCGATCAGACAGATGGACTATTCATATGCGCCATACTCACATTTTCATGTAGGGGCTGTGCTTCTTGCCAAAAATGGCATCTATTATACCGGGTGCAACATAGAAAATGCTGCCTATACGCCAACAAACTGTGCAGAAAGAACTGCTTTTTTCAAAGCGGTCAGTGAAGGCGTGAGAGACTTTCAGGCAATCTGTATCGTTGGCGGCAAGGATGGTGTTCCTACAGAGTATGCAGCACCCTGCGGAGTATGCAGACAGGTTATGATGGAGTTCTGTGATCCGGAAACCTTTCAGATCATACTGGCAGTCAGCAGAGATAAATATGATATCTTCACATTAAAGGAACTATTGCCATTTGGATTTGGACCGGATAATCTGGAGAAATAAGCGCAGGTAGATACGTGCAGAGATTTTCACGATATGAAGTAGTGAGAAGTAAAATATTGAAAAGTGATCACCCAGATGTTGAATATCACAGGCCGGGCGGTCACTTTTTCTGTCATACAACAAAAAACGCTGAAAACCTTAATTAAGGCTTTTCAGCGTTCCTAAGAGCAGGGGATGAGAGAATCGAACTCCCACCAAAGGTTTTGGAGACCCCTATCATACCATTTGACCAATCCCCTATATTAAATTGTGTTTTCATCACTGTTGCAATTATACATATAAAATATACAATTGTCAAGAGATGAGAGTGCTTTTTTGTATAATAAAATATAAATAAAAATTCTTCCTGTCATAAATCGGCAGAAAAACGGAGATGGAGGGATTTGAACCCTCGCGCCGGTTGCCCGACCTACCGCATTTCGAGTGCGGACCCTTCAGCCACTTGGGTACATCTCCGGATGTTTTCAGAGCTTTTCAGCAGCTTTCGTGAAAACCTTTATTATTATATAAGGTATCCGGAGAAAGGTCAATCTTTTTTAAAATTTTTCTTTTTTGTATTATTGACGAATCTTCCGGACTATAATATGATAATGAGATAAAGTGTACAGACAGAAGTGGATGTGCAGAAATGGAGGGAATTATGAGCGATAAGAAATCAGCGATTCTCAGAGCAGCGAAGGGGCTTACTGAGAATTATGCTTCAGAAGAACTTTTTATGCCGAAGAGCGGCAGACGGCTGCCGAATCGTTCGGTGATCATTGATATAGTAAGAGATCTGAAATCAATTGTATTTCCGGGATATTTCAGTACGGATACCAGTGCTACCGTATTTCCGGAATATTATGTGGGACACAGACTGAATGACATTTATGACAGATTGAAGAATCAGATCGAGATTGCGCTTCTTTATCACGGAGAGGAACCGGAAGAGGCAGCAGCTCGTGCAGACAGAACCACATGTGGATTTTTTGAGCAGCTTCCTGAGATCCAGAGACTGCTTCTGACAGATGTGCAGGCTGGTTTTGACGGAGACCCTGCAGCCAAGAGTAAGGAAGAAATTATTTTTTCCTATCCGGGACTGTTTGCAATCTATGTATATCGTCTGGCTCATATTCTTTATAAAGAAGAAATTCCGTTTATCCCACGTGTGATGTCAGAATATGCACACGGCCGTACAGGAATTGATATCAACCCGGGAGCGACCATCGGAGAGTATTTCTTTATCGATCATGGTACCGGTGTGGTTGTAGGTGAGACTACAGAGATCGGAAATAATGTAAAGCTGTATCAGGGAGTGACACTGGGAGCGCTTTCCACAAGAAAGGGACAGCAGCTTGCCAATGTAAAACGTCATCCGACGATCCGTGATAATGTAACGATCTATTCTAATTCCACAGTGCTCGGTGGTGAGACGGTTGTAGGAGAGAATACGATTATAGGTGGTAATACCTTTATCACAGAATCCATTCCTGCAAATACCAAGGTCAGTGCAAAAAGTCCGGAGCTTGTGATCAAGAAACCGAAGGCCCAGGTTTCTGCCACAAATGTATGGGAGTATTGATAAAAATCCAATAAATAAAAAAGTTTAAAAAAATTGCAAAAAACTGTTGACAAATAAAACAGCTTGCTATATACTAATCATCGTTGCAGCGGTCAAGCAGTCGGTAATCACCGAAGCGACGGTGCGCGGGTGTAGTTCAATGGTAGAACACCAGCCTTCCAAGCTGGATACGTGGGTTCGATTCCCATCACCCGCTTATGCGATAGTGGCGTAGTTGGTAACGCGCGACCTTGCCAAGGTCGAGACCGCGGGTTCGAGCCCCGTCTATCGCTCTCATCGAAAGATGAAGATTTATAATTTCATAACTGCGGGTGTAGTTCAATGGTAGAACACCAGCCTTCCAAGCTGGATACGTGGGTTCGATTCCCATCACCCGCTTGTGCGATAGTGGCGTAGTTGGTAACGCGCGACCTTGCCAAGGTCGAGACCGCGGGTTCGAGCCCCGTCTATCGCTCTTCGGAACTCTGAGGTTGATCAGAGTTCTTTTTTGTTGCGAAAAAATCCTCTGCTTTATTTTTATGCAGCAGAGGATTTTTCGTGTTATGTGTTACTGCGTAGCTTATTCAGTTGTTTCACCCTGGTCGATCAGAGTATAGAAGGTCAGAAGATAAAGCCCGCATAAGCCTACAAGTCCGTAGATGATCCGGGAGAGCCAGCTCATGCTTCCGAACAGAAATGCTACCAGATTAAAATTAAAGAAGCCGATCAGACCCCAGTTTATGGCACCGACCACAGCAATGGTCAGGGTGAAGTACTGCAGACATTTATTTGACATAAGTCACCATCCTTTCGTTATACAGGAAATAGTTTTTCATAGAATCAAAAAAAATATACACAGGAATGAGAAAAAGAAAAACGGAAATTTCTGCCAGCCATGAAAAAATCATGGAGGAGAAATTTCCGTTTTTCTTTCATATGCAAGATAAAATGTAAATTTCCGGTTTATCGAATTTGGATCGTAAATATCCGCTCGGCAATTCAGATATCTTACTTCAGCTTCAGAACCTGAGAGGTTGTCTGTCCACCGCTTACATTCAGAGTTTCTTTGCCCTGAAGCGTTACATCACTGGTAGTATCCTTCAGAAGAAATACCTGGCATACAGTGACGGTCTTTCCGGGATCAATGGTGCTCATGTAGTTATCTACAGCATCATCGCTGGCTTCCGGATAAGTTCCTTCCAGAGCTTCCCCGTTCTGAGAAGCCTGCAGGGTGAAGTCTACAAATGCACTGGACTGGGAATCACCGGAGTTTGTATAGTCGTAGTAGATCATCAGACAGGGATTTCCGCCGTAGTCCTTGGAAATCGCAAACTGTTTGAAACGGACGGAGAATTTGTCAGTTGTAATATCAATGGATGCACTTGTGCCTTCAGCAGAGGCCGTGTTGCCTGGGGTGGAAGAATCCTCAGCAGCGGCAGAACTGCTATCTGTGCTGTCATCCGTAAGCTGGGATGATATCTCGTCTTTTACGCTTTTGAAGTTTGCGCACATAACTTTGACTGTGGTGTCATCCAGAGAAACGATCTTCCAGTCACTGCCGATTTTGATCAGAGGATAGGTGATATCGATCTCACTGTATTTCTCATCAGCTGTGGAAGCATTTTCGGCAAGAAGTGCAGCGAGCATTTCCTGGATATCATCCTGTGTCATTTCTTTTCCGGCATAGGCTGCGACAGCAATCTTACGGGTGTATTCCTGAATGGTTGCTGCATAGATATTGGTTCCGTCAATATATTTCATGTGAACCGTTATCCTGGCAGTTCCGTTCTGGATGTCAAATTTGTTTTTGGTGATCTTGTAGGTCATTTTTTTGTTGACGGTAGTGAAGAAATCTGTGTAAGCAGAATCCCGGATATCTGCATCATCCAGAGCACTGAGATCATGACTCTGGAGAAGGTTCTCCATTGTGGTAAAATCCATGTTCTGCATGCCTGTGAGAAATTCTTCTGTGGCTTCTACCGGTTTATGGCGCTGCATCATATACCAGGCGGTTCCGCCGGCTGCGGCAGCGATCAGAAGGATGATCAGACAGATCACGAGAGGCTTTTTGCTTTTTTTCTTTCTGTGGGGAGTGTCGTCTTCAAAATCATTGGAGATCAATGATCTGGAGAGCTCGTCGTCATAAAAATCATTATTGTCTTCTGTATTCATTATTCCTCCTTACGATAAGTCATTCTGGTTTTCGGGTGGGTAAGTCAGAGACTATCTGTTTGCATTTGCGGGCAAACAGCATCACCCTGTGTTACCGTAACGATTATATCATAGGTTTACTGTTTGAGAAACCCCCTGTGTTATGATATACTAAAAGTGTTAATGTTCACTCCGTGAGGAATATTACCGGTGAATAGTAACCTGAAAGATATAGAAAAGTGGTTGAGTACAGGTGACAAAGCGGAATGCGAATGCTCACTTTATGCAGCAGAATAGGTGAGGTGAAATATATGTTACGGACAATTCAGTATTCATTTCCTTCAAAAGCAGACGGATTGGAAATTTCCTGCTTGGCAGTAGTGCCGGAGCTGGAACGTAATGAGAAATACCGTGGGATCATACAGATCGTTCACGGAATGAGCGAGTACAAGGAACGCTACATTCCTTTTATGGAATATATGGCAGAGCGAAAATATATAAGTGTGATACATGATCACCGTGGCCATGGGAAAAGCGTACGCAGTAAAGAGGATCTTGGGTATATGTACGGTGGCGGGGCGGATGCCATGCTGCAGGATATCCATACGGTGAACTGCTTGATCAAGGATCATTTCCCGGGTATTCCGCTGATTCTTTTCGGACACAGCATGGGATCCCTGGCAGTCCGTGCCTATGCAGCTCATCATGACAGCTGTATGGATATGCTGATTGTCTGCGGTTCACCCAGCTATAATGCATTTCGTCCGGTTGGAGTAGCTCTGGCAAAGGCGGGAAAAACTGTTTTCGGGCCTAAACACAGTGCGGGTCTGATCGAGATGATGTCTTTTGGAAGCTATGCAATGCGCTTCAAAAAAGAAAAAAACCGTTTTTCCTGGATCTGCTCTGATCCGCAGGTTGTGCAGGATTATTCGGATTCAGAATACTGTGGATTTACCTTCACGGATGATGCATATCTGGCACTTTTTGACCTGATGAAAAGAGCCTATGATGTGAAGCACTGGAAGTGTACAAAGCCGGAAATGCCGGTGCTGTTTGTCAGTGGGGCGGAGGATCCCTGCATGGGAAATGTGAGACAGTTTGCGAAGGCTGTCCGTGCCATGCGTTGTGCAGGATACCGGGATGTCCGGGGAAAATTATATCCGGGAATGCGCCACGAGATCCTGAATGAGAAAGACAGGGAAAAGGTTTATCATGATTTATTTACATATATCTGCAAAAAAGGACTTTGAACGCTCTGTGACAGAGTGATATAATATAAACCTGAGTGCTCCTGCAGACATCTGTGAGAGGGCGCAACTACTGAGAAAACAGGAGGATTCGTAAATTATGAGAGCAAGTGGGATTTTACTTCCGGTATCCAGTCTTCCATCGAAATATGGGATCGGATGCTTTTCTGAGGAAGCATATGAGTTTGTAGACCAGCTGGCAAAAGCAGGACAGAAATACTGGCAGATCCTTCCTCTCGGACCTACTGGATATGGGGATTCACCATACCAGTCTTTTTCTACCTTTGCGGGAAATCCGTATTTTATTGATCTGGAGGCTTTTGTAAAAGAGGGATATCTGGATAAAAGTGATTGCGAGGACTGTGACTGGGGTACAAACGAGAGCTATGTGGATTATGAGAAGATTTATAATTCCAGATTTCGGCTTTTGAGAAAAGCCTTTGAAAATTATGACTGTGAGACAGATCAGGAGTACCGGAAGTTTGTAAAAGAAAATGCTGCCTGGCTGGAAGATTACAGCCTGTATATGGCAATCAAGGACAGTCTGAATGGGATCAGCTGGATCGAATGGCCTGCGGAACTCAAAAACAGAGAAAAAGCTGCATTGGCTGAAGAAAGAGAGAAGCTTGCAAAAGAAGTGGGATTTTACTGTTTCCAGCAGTTCTGCTTTTTTAAACAGTGGACAGCACTGAAAGCCTATGCAAATGACAAGGGAGTGGAGATGATCGGAGACATCCCGATCTACGTTGCGTTTGACAGTGCGGATGCCTGGGCACAGCCGGAATTGTTCCAGTTTGATAAGGAAAATATTCCGATCGGCGTTGCCGGATGCCCGCCGGATGCTTTTTCCGCAACGGGGCAGCTCTGGGGAAATCCGCTTTATGACTGGGAATATCACAAGAAAACAGGCTATGCATGGTGGACACGCCGAATGGCAAATTGTATGAAGCTTTATGATGTGGTAAGGATTGACCATTTCAGAGGCTTTGATGAGTATTATTCCATTCCGTACGGAGATAAAACTGCGGAGTTCGGTCACTGGGAAAAGGGACCGGGAATGGAGCTGTTCCGTGCGCTTGAAAAGAATCTTGGAAAGCTGGATGTGATCGCAGAGGATCTTGGTCTCCTTACAGACAGTGTGATCGAGATGGTGGAAGAATCCGGATTCCCGGGAATGAAGGTATTGCAGTTTGCTTTTGACGAGAATGAGGACAGTCCGTATCTGACGCACAGATATGAGAGGAATTGCATTGTTTACACAGGTACTCATGACAATGAGACAACAAAAGGATGGTTCCGCAATCTGAGCCAGCATGACCGGAATTTTGCCAGGGCCTATATTGGCTGTGAGGGCAAGCATGAGACTGCAGCAGTGTGGAGTATGATACGTGCGGCGATGTCCAGTGTTGCAGATCGCTGTGTGATCCCGGTACAGGATTATCTCTGCCTTGGAAATGAGGCAAGGATCAATGAACCGTCAACTCTTGGTGACAACTGGAAGTGGCGTATGAAAAAAGGCCAGCTCAATGAAACAATTATTCAGAAGATTTATAAAATGACAAAGCTTTATGGAAGACTTGTAAAAGAAGAAACGGAAGAGAAGGAAAAAACAGAAGCTGACATAGAAAAGATATCTGACAAATAGAGAAATATAAGGATATCAGAAAGGACAGAAATACATCATGGAAGAACAGAAAAGAGAAAATAAGGAAGAACTGCAGCAGGAAACTGCTGAGGAAAAGAATTCCGGACAGGGAAATCCTTCCACAAGAAGCAGTCTTCTGTGGATCTTTGCCGGAGGCTATCTTGTGTATACAGGATATCGTCTCTGTGCCAGTGTCATAAGCGGAGCAGAAGACTCTGGTGTGGTATTTCTGGCAGCGGGAGGTATTTTTGTTGTGATCGGAGCAGTGCTTCTGATCATGGCAATCCGTAATCTTGCAAAGGCTGGCGCACAGAAACATGAGCTGGAAGAAGCAGCAGCGAAAAAAGCGTCGGAGAATGCTGCCCAAAATCTGGAAATATCGGAAAAGAAAAAAATGTCAATTGCGGAGCGGGCGCATCTCACGGAAAATCTGGATGATGCACCGGATGAAAAAGACGAAAAATAAAACCGGATGCAGGTGAGAGTAAAATGCCTGCTGAGATATGACAATTAGTAATAGCAAAAACGGAACATCATAAGGCGAAAAATTCCTTATGTATGTTCCGTTTTTTTGATCAGGCAGATCACAAAACAGTTATCTGCGTCTCTGCGTGTTTCTGCGTTTTTTTCGAGATTTTTTTCTGCTGGGGGTATGTAAGGTAGACCAACAGAATGCCTGCACCAGCAAAATTCCGATCATTGCTCCGCAGCTGTCGATTCCTACATCCCTCACGGAAGGTCCGCGGGCGTCTACAAAAGACTGGTGGTATTCATCCAGTCCGGCAAATCCCACACATACAAATCCGGCAAGGAGCATCAGCCAGATTCCCCGAACTCCGTATACATAGAGAGGGAATGAAATAGATATGGCCAGCAGGCAATATTCTGTCATGTGAGCAGCCTTACGGACATAAAATTCGATACCGGCAGCTTCCTGGGAAAGCTGTTCCGGGACTTTGCCGGAAGCTAATATTTCGTTTTTGGTTTCTACGATCTGATAGCTGACCTTGTAGCTCAGGGCACCGGAAACATCTCCGGTCTGTGCGGAAAAAGAGTAGATCACGTACATCATCAGGATCGCAGGTGCAAAAGAAAAAGGTTTTAATAATGTAATCAGTATTTTCATGGCTCTTAATATAGCACTCCCGCATGGAAAAGTCCAGAAAAATACAGAAAAAGGACAGGGAAAAGGAAAAACAGTAACAAAACAGTAACAATGGGACAGGAGGTTAAAGGGGAAGTGGACAGTAAGGGTTGAAATGTGTTAGAATATGAAATAAATTTCAGGGGCATTTTTAAGAAAAAAGCGGCCCGGGATCGAACAGAAGAAAATTACAGGAGGAAATCAACAAATGAGTCTTGCAGATAATATATTCATTGACATGTGCAAAGATGTCATAGAAAACGGAACCAGCACAGAGGGTGAGAAGGTACGTCCTGTGTGGGAGGATGGAACTCCGGCTTATACCATCAAGAGATTTGGTGTTGTGAACCGTTATGATCTCCGGAAGGAATTTCCGGCACTGACTTTAAGAAAAACAGCGTTAAAGAGTGCCATGGATGAGATTTTATGGATCTGGCAGAAAAAATCCAATAATATCCATGATCTTCACAGCCACATCTGGGACAGCTGGGCAGATGAGAACGGCTCCATCGGAAAAGCCTACGGCTATCAGTTAGGTGTGAAGCATCAGTATAAAGAGGGAATGATGGATCAGGTAGACAGAGTTCTTTTTGATCTTAAGAACAATCCGTACAGCAGAAGAATCATGACCAATATTTATGTACATCAGGATCTCTATGAGATGAATCTTTACCCATGTGCCTATTCCATGACTTTCAATGTAACCAAGGAACCCGGAAAAGACAAGCTGGTCCTCAATGCGGTGCTGAACCAGAGATCTCAGGATATCCTGGCTGCAAACAACTGGAATGTGTGTCAGTATTCTCTTCTTCTCATGATGATCGCACAGGCCTGCGATATGGAAGCCGGAGAGCTTGTTCATGTGATCGCAGACTGCCATATTTATGATCGTCATATTCCGGTAATTAAAGAACTGATCTCCAGAAAACCGTATCCTGCACCGACAGTAAAACTGAATCCGGAGATAAAGGATTTTTATAAATTCACCACCGATGATCTGATCGTGGAGAATTATGAGACATGGCCACAGATCAAAAATATTCCCATTGCAGTATAATTGCATAAAGAAAGGAAGAAAGAATGAATATTATTGTTGCAGCAGATAAAAACTGGGGAATCGGAAGAAATAATGAACTTCTGGTAAGTATTCCGGCAGATATGAAGATGTTCCGTGAGGAAACTACAGGAAAAGTGGTTGTTATGGGAAGAAAAACACTGGAGTCTTTTCCAAACGGACTTCCTCTGAAAAACAGAACCAACATTGTGATCTCCGGCAACAGGGATTATCAGGTAAAAGGTGCTGTGGTCGTTCACAGTATCGAGGAGGCGCTGAGGGAAGTGGAGAAATATCCGGCAGAGGATGTGTACTGTATCGGCGGAGACAGTATTTACAAACAGATGCTTCCGTATTGTGATGTAGCTCATGTGACAAAAATCGATTTTGCATATGAGGCGGATGCGTATTTCCCGAACCTGGATGAGGACCCGGATTGGGAGATTACGGCAGAGAGTGAAGAACAGACATACTTTGATCTGGAATATGCGTTTGTGAAATACGAGAGAAAAGATAGATAATGTGAGCGCAGATCATAAAGCAGAATGAAAAATAATAAAAAACAGACCACTGATAAAAATACGGCGGTCTGTTTTTTGTATTTAATGTTATGTATAATGAAGAAAATCCGGCAATTACTCGATTACGTGGATCCATCCTTTCGGTGCTTCGATGCGTCCCATCTGGATACCTGTCAGTGTGTCATACAGCTTCTGGATGACCGGACCCATTTTTTCCATTCCGCTTGGGAAGCAGATTTCTTTGCCGTGATCATTGATCTTTCCGACAGGAGAGATAACTGCAGCAGTACCGCAAAGACCACACTCTGCAAAATCTTTAACCTCATCGAAGTAGACCTCACGCTCTTCAGCTTCCAGTCCAAGATACTCCTTTGCAACGTAGATCAGAGAACGACGTGTGATGGAAGGAAGGATGCTGTCAGACTTCGGTGTTACAACCTTGCCGTCTTTAGTAACGAAGATGAAGTTTGCTCCGCCTGTCTCCTCAACTTTTGTACGAGTCTTGGGGTCGAGGTACATGTTCTCATCAAATCCCTGTTTGTGAGCATCTACGATAGCATGAAGGCTCATCGCGTAGTTCAGGCCAGCCTTGATGTTACCGGTTCCGCAAGGTGCGGCACGGTCATAGTCGCTGACACGGATCGTGATCGGTTTGGCGCCGCCTTTAAAGTACGGACCAACCGGTGTTGTAAGGATACGGAACTGATATTCGTCAGCAGGTTTAACACCGATCACGGCGTTGGAACCAAACATGTACGGGCGAAGATAAAGTGTTGCGCCGGAACCATATGGCGGAACCCATGCGGCATTTGCCTTAACAACCTGCTCAACAGCGTCGATAAATCTTTCCTTCGGGAATACCGGCATTTCAAGTCTTGCCGCAGATGCAGCGATACGCTCTGCGTTCAGGTCAGGACGGAAAGTAACGATATGTCCGTCTTCTGTTGTGTATGCCTTCAGACCCTCGAATACACTCTGAGAATACTGAAGCACACCAGCACACTCGTTGAGTACGATATTAGGGTCTGTGCTTAAAGCACCTTCATCCCATTTTCCATCTTTAAAATTAGACACGTATCTGTAGTCGGTTGGCATGTAAGCGAATCCGATGCTGGACCAGTCGATGTTCTTTTTTTCCATAACGATTCCTCCGTTTACAATTTTTACTTTTTACCATTGTAAAACTTTTACGTGATGACTTCAATAGTTTTTTGTTCCTTTTTTTCATTTGCTTGTAATTTTAATATGATTTCGATATAATAAAAATTATCTATGGACTGGAGGGAAAAATGGACAATCACGAATTTGAAGACCTTGGAAAAAAGATTCAGGATATTGTAGATAATGCAGTGAATTCAAACAGCTATCACGAATTAAGCCATACGATCAACCAGACAGTAAATAAGGCCATTGATTCCGGAAGCGAAGCGCTGAAAAATGCGATGAATTCCGTGTTTGATCCGGGTGCTGATCCGGAATTCCGTAAGAAAAGCTATACATATCAGAGTCCTTATTACGGAAGAAGCAGAAAAGCAAAGCAGCAGGCTGCAAGAAAACAGACGGAATTGCTCTACGGAAAGACTACCGGTGAGAATCTCAAAGGCATGATGATGGCAGTTTCCGGTGGGATACTTTTAAGTGGCATGGGGCTTGGAGCCATGGTGCTTCTGATCTGGATGGGCATTGGACACAGCGGTGCACTTGCAGCAGGTGTGCTTGGAGTGATGTGTGCAGGCGCAGCAGGTGGTGGTGCTCTTTTGGGAGCAGGAACAAGCCGCCTCGGAAGACTGGGACGTTTCCAGAAATATATCCGTGCGCTGGGAGATCACACCTACTGTAATTTTCAGAAGCTTGCCCAGGCAGCAGGAAAGAACGAGAAATTTGTAAAAAAAGATATCAGAAGAATGATCCAGAAGGGCTGGTTTCTGGAAGGTCATGTGGATGAGCAGGGAACCTGTCTGATCACCAGTAATGAGACCTATCAGCAATATCTGGAAACACAGAAGCAGTTGGAGCTTCGTGAACAGGAAGCGGATCCTAAGGTTCAGCTGGAGGATAATATGAGTCCGGAAGCCCAGGAAGTCCTGAGAAAAGGAAATGAATTTCTGGTAAAGATCCGTGAGAGCAATGACGCCATTCCCGGGAAAGAAATTTCTGAAAAGATTTCCAGGATGGAAATGATCGTTCAGAAAATTTTTGAGCGAGCAGGAGAGCATCCGGAGGTGATTCCGGATCTTAAGAAAATGATGGATTACTATCTGCCCATGACTGTGAAGCTTCTGGATGCTTATGAGGATATGGATGGACAGCCTGTACAAGGCGAGAATATCACGGCTTCCAAGAAAGAAATTGAAGAAACCATTGATACACTGAATATTGCTTTTGAGAAACTTCTGGATTCCATATTCCGGGATACCGCGTGGGATGTATCCACAGATATTTCTGTGCTGCATACGGTTCTGGCACAGGAGGGGCTGACAGAGGATGATTTCGAAAAAATGAAACAGAATGCGGAAATGAAATAAGTACAACGAGCAGATAAGAAGCTGGAATACAGACATCTGCCGGAAGGTACAGCTGATCAAGGAGAATGCTTATGGGAGAAGAATTTAAAGACTTTGAGGTAGAAGCACCGGTACTGACTCTGGAACCGGATCTCACGGAAGAAAAAGAAGAAATTACAAAAAAAGAACCGGAGAAACCCCAGGAGCCTGCAGTAGAGGAACCGGTGTTATCTCCCCAGGAACAGAAAATCGTAGAAGATTTTGCAGCAAAGATCGATATTGAAAATACAAACCAGATCCTGCAGTACGGAGCCGGCACTCAGAAGAAGATGGCAGATTTTTCTGATGCAGCGCTGGTAAATGTGAAGACACAGGATCTTGGGGAGGCAGGGGAGCTTCTTGCAAATGTGGTAGGAGAATTGAAGGATTTTGATGCCACAGAGGAAAAGGGGTTTTTCGGCTTTTTCAAAAAACAGACAGCGAAGGTGGAAACTCTGAAAAACCGTTACACAAAGGCCGAGGGAAATGTGACGAAGATCACGGAAGCTCTGGAGCAGCATCAGATGCGTCTGATGAAAGATTCTGCCGTGCTGGACAAAATGTATGAGCAGAACCTTGCATACTTTAAAGAACTTTCCATGTACATTCTTGCGGGTAAAAAGAAGCTTAAGGAAGTCAGGGAGGGAAAGCTTAATGAATTGCATCAGAAGGCAGCGGTAAGCGGACTCCCGGAAGATGCACAGGCTGCCAATGATCTGGAAAGCAAATGTGACCGCTTTGAAAAAAAACTTCATGATCTGGAGCTTACCAGAACCATTTCCATGCAGACTGCACCGCAGATCCGCATGATCCAGAACAATGATACGACGATGATCGAGAAGATCCAGACAACCATTGTAAATACCATTCCTCTCTGGAAAAGCCAGATGGTGCTGGCTCTGGGGATCGCGCACTCCACAGAAGCCGCACAGGCACAGCGGCAGGTTACGGATTTTACTAATGAACTTCTGAAGAAAAATGCGGAAACGCTTCACCTGGCATCTGTGGAAACTGCAAAGGAGTCCCAGCGAGGTATTGTAGATATTGAAACTCTGAAAAAAACCAATCAGGAACTGATCCAGACACTGGATGATGTGATGAAGATCCAGCAGGAAGGCCGTGAGAAACGTCAGGCAGCAGAGGCAGATATGAGACGTATGGAAAACGAACTGAAAACAAAGCTGCTGGAGATCCGACGTTAGGAGTAAGAGTAAAAAGATAGTTCGGAAAGGAAAGGCAGGGCGTTTGAAGACACCTGCCTTTCAGGATTCATAAAGGAGATTTTTATGTACAGAGATCATACAAAAGTAATAAAAATTGGAAATCGTGTTATCGGAGGAGGAAATCCGATCCTTATCCAGTCCATGACCAATACGAAAACTGAAGATGTGGAAGCAACGGTTGCGCAGATCCTTTCTCTGGAAAAAGCAGGCTGTGATATTATCCGCTGCGCAGTTCCTACTATGGAAGCCGCGGAGGCTTTATCCCAGATCAAAAAACAGATCCATATTCCGCTGGTTGCGGACATCCATTTTGATTATCGCCTTGCCATTGCAGCCATGGAGAACGGTGCGGACAAGATCCGTATCAATCCGGGAAATATCGGTTCCAAAGAGAGGATCCAGGCAGTTGTGGATACAGCAAAGGAACGGAATATCCCTATTCGTGTAGGAGTAAACAGCGGTTCCCTTGAAAAAGAACTGGTGGAAAAATATCACGGTGTCACAGCCGAAGGACTTGTGGAGAGTGCGCTTGATAAGGTGCGCATCATTGAAGAGATGGGATATGACAATCTTGTGATCAGCATCAAATCTTCTGATGTTCTCATGTGCGCCAGAGCCCATGAACTGATCGCAGAAAAAACACAGTATCCTCTTCATGTGGGAATTACAGAAGCAGGAACTCTGTATTCGGGAAATATCAAATCAGCTATCGGACTTGGGATCATCCTGTATCAGGGAATCGGAGATACCATCCGTGTTTCTCTGACAGGCGCGCCGCTGGAAGAAGTGAAATCAGCCAAAAGGATCCTGAAAACGCTGGGACTTCGCAAAGGAGGCGTGGAGGTTGTTTCCTGTCCGACCTGCGGAAGAACAAAAATCGATCTGATCGGTCTTGCAAACCAGGTAGAGACTATGGTACAGGATATTCCTCTTGATATTAAGGTTGCGGTTATGGGCTGTGTGGTAAATGGGCCGGGAGAGGCGAAGGAAGCAGATCTTGGAATTGCAGGAGGCGATGGTGTTGGTCTTCTGATCCGGCATGGAGAGGTTGTAAAAAAAGTACCGGAAACGGATCTTTTGGATACACTTCGTCAGGAACTTCTTATCTGGAATGAGCAGGAGTCATAATGGAGAAAGATTTTTTTGATGTATTTCCGCATCTTAAAGTGAAGAAAGAGCTGGAAGAACTTCTGGACATGGTATTTGTGACAAAGGTTTCCATGAACCCCGGAAGAACTCATCTGAGGGTTTATATCGAAAGCAGCCGCTGGATACACAAGAAGAATATTTTTGCGCTGGAGGATGAGATCGAACGGCAGTGTTTTCCGGGGATTCCCATGACTGTAACAGTTGTGGAAAAATTTCATCTTTCCGAGCAGTATACACCGGAGAACTTTCTGGAAAGCTACCGTTCCAGTATGGAGATGGAGTTGCGCAACTATAATATGTTGGAGTACAATTTGTTCCGTAGATCAAAAATCACTTTTACAGGAAAAGATACCTTGCGTATGGAGCTTCCGGATACGGTTATTTCCAGACAGAAAAGCGAAATACTTGTTGAATATTTTCATAAGGTTTTCTGTGAACGCTGCGGTATGGATCTGAAAGTGGAACTGGATTTTGTGGAAGTGAAAGAGAGTAAATACCGGAAAAATGCTGCACTTCAAATCAAACAGGAAGTGGAAAATGTCCTGAAGCATGCCAAACTCAGCGGTGATCAGGAGCGTGAACCGAAGCAGGAGGAGGCAGCCAAGGAAGAGACAAAGAAAAACTCAGGAGATAATAAGGGCGAAAAGACAAACGAGAAGAAATCTTTTGACAAAAAACAGCAGAAGGTTCAGAAGGGAGATTTCCGCGGCAGCTTCGGATTCCGCAGGGACAGCAATCCGGATGTGGTTTACGGCAGAGATTTTGATGGAGAAACGATTCCGCTGGAGAGCATTACCGGTGAGATGGGTGAGGTTATCATCCGATGTCAGGTTATGGATGTGGAAGCTCGTGAGATCCGAAATGAAAAAACGATCCTGATCTTCCCTGTGACCGATTTTACGGACAGTATTGTTGTGAAGATGTTTTTGCGTAACGAGCAGGTTCCGGAAGTGACAGAAAGTGTAAAAAAAGGCGCATTCCTGAAACTGAAGGGAGTTACCACCATTGACCGCTTTGACAGCGAGCTTACTATTGGAAATATTACAGGTATCAAGAAAATCGCCAATTTTACCAGCACAAGAATGGATACCAGTCCTCAGAAGCGTGTGGAGCTTCACTGTCACACCAAGATGAGCGATATGGATGGTGTCAGCGATGCAAAGGCATTGGTAAAACGTGCTTATGAGTGGGGACATAAGGCTATCGCTATCACTGATCATGGCGTGGTGCAGTCCTTCCCGGAGGCAAATCACTGCTTTGATGCCTGGGGCGGTTGTGTTCCAAAGGAGTCTGATTTTAAGGTGCTCTATGGAATGGAAGCGTATCTGGTAGATGATCTGAAGGGTATGGTCACCAATTCCAAAGGGCAGCGGCTGGATGGTGATTTTGTTGTTTTTGATATTGAGACTACGGGATTTTCAGCACTGACCTGCAGGATCATTGAGATTGGCGCGGTAAAAGTGGAAAAAGGACAGATCACAGATCGTTTTTCCACATTTGTAAACCCGGAAGTGCCCATTCCGTTCCGCATTGAGCAGCTGACAAGTATCAATGATTCCATGGTCCTGGATGCACCTGTGATAGAGGAAGTACTGCCGAAATTCCTGGAATTCTGTGAGGGCTGCGTGATGGTGGCCCATAATGCGGACTTTGATATGAGCTTTATTATTGAAAACTGTAAACGGCAGGGGATTTCGGATGATTTTACTTATGTGGATACTGTTGGTATGGCCAGATTCCTTCTTCCTGCCCTGAACCGTTTTAAACTGGATACGGTAGCCAAGGCAGTAGGTGTTTCTCTTGATCATCACCACAGAGCTGTGGATGATGCGGCATGTACCGCAGAGATTTTTGTGCGGTTTGTAAAGATGCTGGAAGAAAGAGATATTTTTGATGTGGATGAGATGAACAGTCAGGGTGCGGTTTCGCCGGATACCATCCGAAAGCTGCCCACATACCATGCTATTGTTTTTGCAAGAAATGAAACCGGAAGGATCAATCTGTACAAGCTGGTAAGTCAGTCCCATTTAAAGTACTATCACAGAAGACCAAGGGTTCCAAAAAGTGTGCTGGAAAAATACAGGGAAGGCCTTCTGGTGGGAAGTGCCTGCGAGGCAGGAGAACTTTATCAGGCACTTCTTCGCAATGCACCGGATCAGGAGATCGCCAGACTGGTAAATTTTTATGACTATCTGGAAATCCAGCCTCTTGGGAACAATGCGTTTATGCTTGCGGATGAAAAGCACGATATGATCAATTCTGAGGAAGACTTAAAAGAGATAAACAGGAAGATCGTAAAACTTGGAGAGCAGTTCAAAAAACCGGTGGTTGCCACCTGTGATGTGCATTTTATGGATCCCCAGGACGAGGTTTACCGACGGATCATCATGGCAGGAAACGGATTTTCTGATGCAGATAACCAGGCTCCGCTTTATCTTCGTACAACGGAGGAAATGCTGGAGGAATTTTCCTATCTGGGAAGTGAAAAGGCGGAAGAGGTGGTGATCACCAATACCAATAAGATCGCGGATATGATCGAGAAGATATCACCGATCCATCCGGATAAATTTCCACCGGTCATTGAGAACTCCGAGCAGGATCTTAAGGATATCTGTTTCACGAAGGCCCACGAAATGTACGGAGATCCGTTGCCGAAGATCGTGGAGGACCGTCTGGACAGGGAACTGAATTCTATTATCTCCAATGGTTATGCGGTAATGTATATCATTGCACAGAAGCTCGTGTGGAAGTCCAATGAGGACGGCTATCTGGTTGGATCCCGTGGTTCTGTAGGTTCTTCTCTGGCAGCGACCATGTCCGGTATCACGGAGGTAAACCCTCTGCCGCCTCATTATCTCTGTCCGAATCCAGACTGTAAATACAGTGATTTTGATTCCCCTGAGGTGAAAAAATACGCGGGTATGGCAGGATGTGATATGCCGGATAAGATCTGTCCGAAATGCGGCACCAGGATGAACAAGGAAGGTTTTGATATCCCTTTTGAGACATTCCTTGGTTTTAAAGGTGATAAGGAGCCGGATATCGACCTGAATTTCTCCGGTGAATATCAGGCCAATGCCCACCGGTATACAGAGGTTATCTTCGGAAAAGGGCAGACATTTAAGGCGGGTACCATTGGTACCCTTGCGGAAAAAACTGCATTTGGTTATGTGAAGAACTATTATGAGGAACGGGGGCAGCACAAGCGCTACTGTGAGATCAACCGTATCGTGAAGGGCTGTACCGGTGTCCGCCGTACCACTGGCCAGCATCCGGGAGGTATTATCGTACTGCCTATGGGTGAGGAGATTGAGAAATTTACACCTGTGCAGCACCCGGCCAATGATGTGAACAGTGATATCATCACCACACATTTTGATTACCATTCCATTGACGGAAATCTTCTGAAACTTGATATACTTGGACACGATGATCCGACCATGATCCGTATGCTGGAGGATCTGACCGGCATCAGTGCAAGAACAGTTCCGCTGGACCAGAGAGATGTCATGTCCCTGTTTGCGGGAACGCAGGCTCTGGGGATCAGCCCGGAGGATATCGGCGGCTGCAGGCTGGGAT
Source organism: Blautia sp. NSJ-140 (assembly GCF_022868965.1). NCBI lineage: Bacteria > Bacillati > Bacillota > Clostridia > Lachnospirales > Lachnospiraceae > Blautia > Blautia sp. NSJ-140. Next base: position 64,560 of record NZ_JALIFS010000002.1, read on the forward strand.
GCCTCGGAATCCCGGAGTTTGGTACAGACTTTGCCATGCAGATGTTGATCGATACCAAGCCGAAATATTTTTCCGACCTGGTACGTATTGCCGGACTTTCTCACGGTACGGATGTATGGCTTGGAAATGCTCAGGTATTGATCCAGAATGGTACAGCTACCATTTCCACAGCAATCTGTACGCGAGATGATATTATGATCTATCTCATCGGAAAAGGAGTGGAAAGTGGTTTGGCGTTTACCATCATGGAGAGTGTCCGTAAGGGAAAGGGTCTTCGTGAGGAATGGATCCAGACTATGAAAGAGCATGATGTTCCGGACTGGTATATCTGGTCCTGTAAGCTGATCAAGTACATGTTCCCGAAAGCCCATGCGGCAGCTTATGTTATGATGGCGTATCGTATCGCCTGGTATAAAGTGTTTCATCCACTGGCTTATTATGCAGCATTTTTCAGTATCCGTGCCACATCCTTTTCCTATGAACTGATGTGCATGGGAAAAGAACGTCTGGAATATTATATGGCGGAGATCCGGAAAAAAGGTGATGAAGCATCTAAGAAGGAACAGGATACACTGAAGGATATGAGGATCGTACAGGAAATGTATGCCAGAGGTTTTGATTTTGTACCAATCGATCTTTATAAGGCAAAGGCACACCGGTTCCAGATCATCGGAGATAAACTGATGCCTGCTCTGGATACCATAGAGGGTCTTGGAGATAAGGCAGCAGAGGCAGTTGTGGATGCTGCCGCAAAAGGCAGATTCCTTTCCAAGGATGATTTCCGTGACCGTACCAAGGTCAGCAAGACCGTTATCGATCTAATGGATGACATGGATCTTTTCGGAGATATCCCGCAGTCCAATCAGATGTCACTGTTTGATTTTACGGGTTGATATATGATACCGGAAGGGCTTACAATAAATAAAAAATACTGCCGTTTATCCTAAAGGCTGATCTGGCAGTGAGAACTCTCAGGAGGATACCAGATACTATGAAAAAAGAAGAATTAAGATACCTGCAGCGACTTGCGGAGTTGTATCCTACTATAGCAAAAGCTTCAACAGAGATCATCAATCTGCAGTCTATATTAAACCTTCCGAAAGGTACCGAGCATTTCATGTCGGACATCCATGGAGAATACGATGCGTTTTCTCATGTTCTTCGGAATGGATCAGGGGCTGTACGAAAAAAGATCGATGATGTATTCGGACATACCTTAAGCAACAGCGACAAACGTTCTCTTGCCACACTGATCTATTATCCGAAGGAAAAGATGGAAGTTGTAAAAAAGCAGGAAGAAGACATGGAGAACTGGTACAAGATCACACTTTATCGTCTGATCGAAGTATGCAAGACAACGGCATCCAAATATACCCGTTCCAAGGTCCGTAAGGCACTTCCTGCAGACTATGCCTATGTGATCGAGGAGCTGATCACAGAGAAAGCGGAAGTTCTGGACAAAGAAGCATATTACGATGCCATCGTCAATACGATCATTGAGATCGGCCGGGCAGAGAATTTTATCATTGCCCTGGCAGAACTGATCCAGCGTCTTGTTGTGGATCATCTTCATGTGCTGGGAGATATTTATGACAGAGGTCCGGGCCCGCATTTCATCATGGATCGTTTGATGAAATATCATTCGCTGGATATCCAGTGGGGGAATCATGATGTGGTCTGGATGGGAGCTGCTACAGGACAGAAAGCCTGCATTGCAACGGTGATCCGGAACAGCATCCGTTACCGAAATATGGATATTCTTGAGGATGGATATGGAATCAATCTTATGCCTCTGGCAACTTTTGCAATGGAGGCTTATAAGGATGATCCATGTACTGCTTTTGAGATGAAGGGAGATGCCAATAACTACAGTATTCTGGAAGAAGAGCTTGGACGGAAAATGCACAAGGCTATTGCCATTATCCAGTTTAAGCTGGAGGGACAGCTGATTCGCCGGCACAAAGAATTCCATATGGAAAATCGTTGTTTGCTTCATAGGATCGATCCGAAAAAGGGAACGATCACACTTCCGAACGGAAAAGAATATCCGCTGACCGATACAGCTTTTCCTACTATTGACTGGAAAAAACCATATGAACTTACCACAGAGGAAAAGGATGTAATGGAACGATTGGATTCCGCTTTCCGAAACTGTGAGAAACTGCAGAATCATGTCCGGCTTCTTCTGGACAAGGGAGGCCTTTATAAAACTTATAATGGGAATCTTCTGTTCCATGGAAGTATTCCGCTTAATGAGGATGGAAGTCTGAAAGAAGTCCAGATTTATGGAAAAACCTACAAAGGAAAAGAACTGTACGATGTTCTTGAGACTTATGTGCGCAGGGCGTTTTTTTCTGTAAATGAGGATGAAAAGCGTAAAGGCAGGGATATTATGTGGTATATCTGGGCAGCTCCGAATTCACCGCTGTTCGGAAAAGACAAGATGACCACCTTTGAACGTTATTTTGTTAAAGATAAGGAAACACATAAAGAAACTAAAAATGCCTACTATCATCTTCTGGAAAATGAGGAAATTGTAGATGATCTGCTCCGTGAGTTCAGACTGGACCCGGAAAAAGGTCACATCATCAACGGGCATGTGCCGGTTCACCAGAGTGAGGGAGAGAGTCCTGTAAAATGCAATGGCAAAGTTCTTGTGATCGACGGCGGTTTTTCCAGACCATATCAGAAAGTTACGGGAATTGCCGGTTATACACTGGTTTATAACTCCTACGGGCTGATCCTGTCTGCTCATGAGCCTTTTACTTCTGCGGAAGAAGCGGTAGCCAAGGAGCAGGATATTGTTTCCAACAGGGTGGCGGTTCATTACAATAACAAACGTACACTGGTAGGTGACACCGATACCGGAACTGCTCTGAAGGAAAGGATCAGTGAGCTGATCCAGCTTCTGGAAGCTTACAGAAAAGGTATCATCAAAGAGAAAAAATAAGCAGAATTGAGAAATACAAGAAGAGTTTCCTGTATGCTACAGTAAACAGAGGTGATGCAGATGAGAAAAAACAAAAAAAGAAAAAAACAGCTGAGAGCAGTTCTGATCCTGTTGATCATTCTGTTTATTCTGGCAGGACTGGGAGGGATGCTGTATGTTTCCCATAGGGATAAGGTGGAAAAAGAACAACGAAGAGAGGCCGCATTGGCTGCATTGGACAGTATTCCGGAGGTGACAGCAACACCAGTAGCAACAGCAACACCAGTTCCGACAGCGACACCGACACCGTCATTGACACCGGTTCCGACAATCCTTCCGGCATTTGAACCGGAAAATTATCAGGGAATCTGGTACAGCGAAGACGGGCTGACAACAATCAATATTTATGATATCAGTCTGAAATCCATTTCCTTTACCTATAAGAGAGTGAATGGAAAAGATCCTTCAATGACTGCAGAAGCGGATGTGACTGCGGAGGTAGCAGGAAATGCTACTCAGTTCCGTTTTAAGGATTCCGAAGGGAATAAGGCAAAGGGAGAGTTTGTTTTCGATAAAAGTGGTGAGCTTTATGTGAAGGTAAAAACATATGAACGGGGAGATGGATCTCTAACCTATCCGAAAACAGAGTCTATTATGACCCGGCAGGAGCCATCCCTGGAAGTATCCGAAAATTCCGAAGAAGATGCTTCCTATAATGAAAGCAACGAAAGTTCCTATGAACGGGAATCCTACAGCGAAAGCAGTGAAGATTCTTCTGATAAAAATACAGAAGAATATGAGATTCCCTACGGAGAAGAAGAAACCTATTATACGGAATAATCAAAAAATAAAAAACGGTAAAATAAAGAATCCCCGGATTTTGGCAATCAGGGAATCCCGATACAGGAATTCCCGAAACTGTTCCACATTTCCGGGGATCTCTTTATTTGATCATTTTTTTGCGGTCTGTGCGGCCGACGAGATAATCGATGCTGGTGTCGTAATAATTTGCCAGCCGGATAAGCATTTCGATAGGAATATTACGGGATCCCGTTTCATAATGGGAATAAGAACGCTGGCTGATATGAAGAATCTCACTTAATTCTCGCTGGGACAGATCCGCGTCTGTACGTAAATCCTGAATACGCTGAAATTTCATTGTGCTCACCTCTTCTTTCTATTGAAAGTATAAAACAGAACGAAATGCACCCTTGCAAAAGGGAGCAAAATGGACTATACTAAATTTATTATCTTCTAAAATTCAGAAAATGTCTATCTGAAAATTCCCTTGTTTTTAATCGAATGCGGATTGTAAATATCCGCCTGATATGAAAAGACGAAAAGATGGAAGATCGGGATTCGTTTTTTCGCAGAAAGGAATGTATTTGTTTGCGAGTGTTTTATCAGCAGCGATCTACGGAATGGAAGTACGTGAGATCCAGGTTGAGGCAGATGTCAGTGATGGTCTGCCTTCTTTTGCTATGGTAGGATTTCCCTCTGCCCAGGTGAGAGAGGCCCAGGAAAGAGTCCGGACTGCATTTAAGAACAACCGACTTTGTCTGCCACCAAAAAAAGTAACTGTAAATTTTGCACCTGCCGATATGAAAAAGGAGGGAGCTGGTTTTGATCTGCCTGTGGCGGCTGCAGTACTTGCGGCTGCCGGAATTCTGGAGCCGGATCTTCTGGAAGGAGTTATGATCGTAGGAGAGATCAGTCTGAATGGAGGAATCCATGGGGTTGCCGGAGTTTTGCCACGGGTGATCCGCGCAAGAGAGCTGGGCCTACGCTTTTGTGTTATTCCGGAGGAAAATATCCGGGAGGGGAATCTGGTGAAGGATATGCCGGTGTTTGGAGTAAAAAGTCTGAATGACATGATCCGATGTCTGAGAGACCCAAACACTTATACAAATGAGTATCAGGAAAAAGAAAAAACAGAAAATAAACCGGAAAAACCAAATGTTGATTTTACGGACATCTGCGGGCAGGAAGGAGCCCGGCGCGCGGCCGAGATCGCAGTGAGCGGTTTTCATAATATTCTTTTTATCGGACCGCCAGGATCCGGAAAGACCATGCTGGCAAGACGTCTGCCTACTATTATGCCGGAGATGACATTTGAGGAAAGCCTGGAGATCACCAAGGTATACAGTGTGGCAGGACTTCTCACGGAAAAAGATCCGCTGATCCGGCAGAGGCCTTTTCGAAGTCCGCATCATACCAGTTCCCCTCAGGCTCTGGCAGGTGGCGGCAGGATACCGGGACCGGGGGAGATCACTCTTGCACACAGAGGTGTGCTTTTTCTGGATGAGATGCCGGAATTTTCCAGAAAAAGCCTGGAGATCCTGCGTCAGCCGCTGGAAGATAAAGAAATCCATTTGTCCAGAGCTGCCGGAACTTATATTTTTCCGGCCAGTTTTATGCTGGCGGCAGCAATGAATCCCTGTCCCTGCGGATTTTACCCGGATATGAACAGATGCCGTTGTACGTCGGGGGAGATCGCGCATTATCTTGGAAAGATCAGCCAGCCTCTTCTGGAGCGTATTGATATCTGCACAGAAGTTCCGGCAGTGAGTTTTTCAAAAATGAAAAAGAAAATTCCCGGGGAATCCTCTGCGCAAATAAGAAAGAGGGTGGAAGCAGTACAGGAGATTCAGAGAGAACGTTACAAAGAGGAAAAATTTTGCTTCAATGGGGAGCTTGACGGAAGAAAACTGGAAAAATACTGTGTAATGACGGGAGGGGCAGACAAACTTCTGGAGCAGGCATATGAGCAGTTTCAATTCAGTACCAGAGCATATCATAAGATACTGAAAACGGCCAGGACCATCGCAGATATGGAATCTTCCGAAAAGATAAAGGAAGAACATATCTGCGAAGCGTTGGCTTACCGGGCATATGACAAGAAATACTGGTCATAAAACAGAAAAAAGGAAGGTATTTTATATGGAAGAAATACAGCGAACAAGGATACAATGTGCCAGTAAGGATAGCAGTCTCTATCCGGCAAGACTTCAGGAACTTTCTGGCATGCCAAAACAATTATATTATATTGGAAGATTTCCGGATGATGACAAACCTACAGCTGCAATCGTAGGAGCAAGACTATGCAGTCCTTACGGACGGATACAGGCATTTAATTACGGAAAATTCTTAAGTGAACATGGGGTGCAGGTGATCAGCGGTATGGCGGCCGGCATTGATGCTGAGGGTCATAAAGGTGCTCTGGAAGGTGGTACCCCGACATTTGCGGTTCTGGGAAACGGTGTGGATATCTGTTATCCTTCATCCAGCAGAGGTATTTACCGGAGAATCCCAGAAAAAAACGGAGGGATTATCAGCGAATATGAACCAGGTACCAAAGGCAGGGCATATTATTTCCCGGCAAGGAACCGGATCATCAGCGGACTGGCAGATCTGGTGCTTGTGGTGGAAGCAAAAGAAAAGAGCGGCTCACTGATCACAGCTGCCTGTGCACTGGAACAGGGGAAGATGGTATATGCCATTCCGGGAGCAGTAAATGATGCTCTGAGCAGAGGCTGTCACAAGCTGATCTACGACGGAGCAGGAATTGCATACTCTCCGGAAATACTTCTGGATGAGTGGGGATTATCTGTGAAAAAAAAGACAAATTTGTCTGAAAAAAGCAAGTTAGGACTTGCAACGGATTTGGATTTGGTGTATAGTTGTCTCGATTTACGACCAAAAAATCTGGATCATATTATAAGAAAAACCGGTTTTTCACCGGGAAAAACAGCCGGGATCCTGGGACAGCTTATTTTGATGGGGCTTGTGAAGGAAACCGGGAGACAGTATTATATCAGACTTGAATAAATGCTTTTTTGCCCGGAGATTTGGCAGGAGCTTTTAAGCCGGACAGGAAGGCAGAATGAGATTAGGAGAGGTAAAATGGCCAAAAATCTGGTGATAGTAGAGTCACCTGCTAAAATGAAGACAGTAAAGAAATTTCTGGGGGCAAATTATACAGTAGAAGCGTCCAACGGTCATGTGAGGGATTTTCCAAAGAGCCAGTTTGGTATTGACGTGGACAATGATTTTGAACCGAAGTATATTACAATACGTGGAAAGGGTGAGCTTCTTGCAAAACTTCGCAAAGAAGCAAAAAAAGCAGATAAGATCTATCTTGCAACTGACCCTGACCGTGAGGGAGAAGCAATTTCCTGGCATTTGATGCAGGCTTTGAAGACAGATACTGCAAAGATGCACAGGATCACATTTAACGAGGTAACAAAAACAGCAGTTAAGGCTTCCATCAAGCAGGCCAGGGAACTGGACATGAACCTGGTAGATGCACAGCAGGCAAGGCGTATGCTGGATCGTATGGTAGGTTATACCATCAGTCCGCTGCTCTGGGCCAAGGTAAAAAGAGGCTTAAGTGCAGGCCGTGTACAGTCTGTGGCACTGCGTATCATCTGTGACAGAGAAGATGAGATCAATGCATTCATTCCTGAAGAATACTGGAGCCTGGAGGGTGAATTTCAGGTAAAGGGTGAGAAGAAGCCGTTGATAGCCAAGTTCTATGGAACGGATAAAAAACTTCCGATCAGAAACCGTCAGGAAATGGATGAGATTCTGAAAAGTCTGGAAGACTGTAAATATGAGATCACAGAAGTAAAAAAAGGTGAGAGGATCAAGAACGCTCCCCTTCCGTTTACCACAAGTACTCTGCAGCAGGAAGCTGCCAAGACATTGAATTTTTCTACGCAGAAGACTATGCGCCTGGCACAGCAGTTATATGAAGGTGTGGATGTAAAAGGCAGTGGTACGGTAGGTCTGATCTCCTATCTGCGTACAGATTCCACTCGAATTTCAGAGGAAGCAGATGCAGCAGCAAGAACTTATATTTCTGAGCAGTATGGTTTAGATTATGTTTCTCAGACAGAGAAGGCAATCAAAAACGGACAGAAGATACAGGATGCTCATGAGGCAATCCGTCCTACAGATATTGCGAGGACACCAGTTCTGGTGAAGGAATCCCTGACCAGGGATCAGTTCCGTTTATATCAGCTGATCTGGAGACGTTTTGCGGCAAGCAGAATGGCACCGGCACGTTATGAGACCACGTCTGTCAAGATCGGAGCAGGTGAGTATGTGTTTACGGTTGCGGCATCCAAGGTTGCCTTTGATGGTTTTATGTCTGTGTACACAGAAGAGGGCGATGACAAAAAGGGCAATGTTTTAAGTCAAAGTCTGGAGAGGGGTATGGAGCTGAAGCTGAAAGAGCTGAAGCCGGAGCAGCATTTTACACAGCCGCCGGCACATTACACAGAGGCGTCACTTGTAAAGACCATGGAAGAGCTTGGAATCGGACGTCCAAGTACGTATGCGCCGACCATCACAACGATCATCAGCAGACGCTATGTATCCAAGGAACAGAAAAATCTTTACGTCACAGAGCTTGGAGAGGTTGTTAATAATATTATGAAACAGGCTTTTCCAAGTATTGTGGATGTAAACTTTACAGCAACTATGGAGGGGCTTTTGGACTGCGTGGAAGCTGGTACTGTACAGTGGAAAACGGTTGTACGTAACTTCTATCCGGATCTGAAGCATGATGTGGATGAGGCTGAAAAAGAACTTGAGAAAGTTGATATACAGGATGAGGTTACGGATGTGATCTGCGACAACTGTGGCCGCAACATGGTGATCAAGTATGGTCCTCATGGAAGATTTCTTGCATGTCCCGGATTTCCGGACTGCCGTAATACAAAACCATATTATGAGAAAATCGGTGTTGCATGTCCGAAGTGCGGCGGCGAAATTGTCATGAAAAAAACGAAAAAAGGCAGAAAATATTACGGATGTGAGAATAATCCGGAATGTGATTTTATGTCCTGGCAGAAACCTTCTGCAAAGAAATGTCCGAAATGTGGTAATTATATGCTCGAAAAGGGAAATAAACTGGTTTGTAGCCAGGAAACCTGTGGATATGTGGAACAAAAACCAAAAGATGAAGATTGATCGAAAAAATGCTTTTCTATTAATTTTCAGAAAATCCCGTTAAAAATAAAAAAAATATAAAAATGTCTTGTAAATTTCCAGAATAACGTGTAATATTAGACTAGAAAAACGATTTCTTTCAAGGTACGAAAGTGAAAGGAGGAAAAATGAGCGTTCAGTTGCTAGATAAAACTAGAAAAATCAATAAGCTTCTGCATAACAGCAGCTCAAGCAAGGTAGTGTTTAACGACATTTGTCAGGTGCTCATGGAAACCTTAAGTTCCAATATCCTGGTACTCAGTAAGAAAGGTAAGGTTCTGGGAGTCAGTATCTGCCCGGGTGTGGATGAGATCACAGAGCTGATCGATGACAAGATTGGCGGACATATCGACCCGTTATTAAATGAGAGATTTCTTGGTGTTCTTTCCACAAAGGAGAATGTCAATCTCCAGACACTTGGCTTTGAGCATGTACCCGGAAATTATCAGGGAATCGTGAATCCGATCGATATTGCAGGTGAGAGACTGGGAACGTTATTCATGTACCGCAATGATCATCCCTATGATATTGAAGATATTATCGTCAGCGAGTATGGTACAACAGTTGTAGGCCTGGAAATGATGCGTGCGGTTCATGATGAGAACGCGGAAGAAGACAGAAAACAGCAGATCGTTAAATCGGCATTCAGTACACTGTCCTTCTCAGAGCTTGAGGCGATCATCCATATCTTTGATGAGCTGGATGGGGATGAGGGTATCCTGGTTGCCAGCAAGATCGCTGACCGTGTAGGTATCACCAGATCTGTGATCGTAAATGCATTGCGTAAATTCGAGAGTGCAGGTGTGATCGAATCCCGTTCATCCGGTATGAAGGGAACTTACATTAAAGTTCTTAATGAAGTGATCTTTGATGAGCTTGAGGAGATAAAAGCACAGAGAAGCAAGAAGGCATAATGTGATCAGCACTGTCAGATGCTTGATATAAGATAAAGAACGTGACAAAAGAGACTTCCCGTTATCGTGGGAGTCTCTTTTTTGTCTGTTTCATAAAATCAAAATAAATAATGAAATTAAGAAAACAAGAGAAAAAAAGAGTATTAAAGAGATAAAATTAGAATAATATAGAAAAACTATATCTTAAAAGGGTTGCGAAAATATGTGAAATTCACTAATATAGCCATAGTGATTAGCACTCGTAGAAAGTGAGTGCTAGCAGACGAAGATGGAACTTATAAAGGAGGAACATAGATCATGAAGTTAGTACCTTTAGGCGACAGAGTAGTATTAAAACAGGTTGAAGCAGAAGAAACAACAGCATCCGGGATTGTGCTTCCGGGACAGGCACAGGAGAAACCACAGCAGGCAGAGGTTATTGCAGTTGGACCTGGCGGAGTTGTAAACGGGAAAGAAGTAAAAATGGAAGTAGAAGTCGGAAATACTGTTATCTATTCCAAATATGCAGGAACAGAAGTAAAGATGGATGGAACTGATTATATTATTGTAAAGCAGGAAGATATCCTGGCAATCATTAAATAATATAAACATCTTATCGTATATCAATATAAATAGGAGGTCATTTTATCATGGCAAAAGAGATTAAATATGGCGCAGAAGCAAGAGCAGCACTTGAAGCTGGTGTAAATAAACTTGCAGATACAGTAAGAGTGACACTTGGACCGAAAGGAAGGAATGTAGTCCTTGACAAATCTTTCGGTGCTCCGCTTATCACAAACGATGGTGTTTCCATTGCAAAAGAGATTGAGCTTGAGGACGGATTTGAGAATATGGGTGCCCAGATCATCAAAGAAGTTGCATCCAAGACAAATGATGTAGCTGGTGATGGTACTACAACAGCAACCGTACTTGCACAGGCAATGGTACATGAGGGAATGAAGAACCTGGCTGCAGGCGCAAACCCGATTATCCTCAGAAAAGGAATGAAAAAAGCAACAGATGTTGCAGTAGAAGCAATCAAAAACATGAGCCAGGCGATCAACGGAAAAGCTCAGATTGCTAATGTAGCTGCAATCTCTGCAAGTGATGAGCAGGTTGGACAGCTTGTTGCAGACGCTATGGAGAAAGTTTCCAAAGATGGTGTTATCACTGTTGAGGAGTCCAAGACAATGCATACAGAGCTTGATCTGGTAGAAGGTATGCAGTTTGACCGTGGATATATTTCCGCATACATGTCAACAGATATGGAGAAGATGGAGGCAACTCTTGATGATCCGTACATCCTGATCACAGATAAGAAGATCAGCAATATTCAGGAGATCCTTCCGCTTCTTGAGCAGGTCGTTCAGGCAGGTGCAAAACTTCTCATCATCGCTGAGGATGTTGAGGGTGAGGCTCTTACAACCCTGATCGTTAACAAACTGAGAGGAACATTCCAGGTAGTAGCTGTTAAAGCTCCTGGTTATGGCGACAGAAGAAAAGAGATGCTTCAGGATATCGCAATCCTGACAGGCGGACAGGTAATCTCCGACGAGCTTGGCCTTGACCTGAAAGAAGCTAAGATGGAGCAGCTTGGACGTGCAAAATCTGTTAAAGTTGCAAAAGAGAACACCGTTATCGTTGACGGTCTTGGAGATAAAGAAGACATCGCAAAACGTGTTGCTCAGATCCGTGCACAGATCGAGGAGACAAAATCTGAGTTTGATAAAGAGAAACTTCAGGAGAGACTTGCAAAACTGGCTGGCGGCGTAGCTGTTATCCGTGTAGGTGCTGCTACTGAGACAGAGATGAAGGAAGCAAAACTTCGTCTGGAAGATGCTCTTGCAGCAACAAGAGCAGCTGTTGAGGAAGGTATCATCGCAGGTGGCGGATCCGCTTACATCCATGCATCCAAAGAAGTTGCAAAACTTGTTGCAACACTTGAGGGAGACGAGAAGACAGGTGCAGCTGTGATCATGAAAGCTCTTGAGGCTCCGCTGTTCCACATTGCCGCAAATGCAGGACTGGAAGGCTCTGTTATCATCAACAAAGTAAGAGAGTCTGAGGTTGGAACTGGTTTCGATGCTCTGAATGAGAAATATGTAAATATGGTTGAGAACGGAATTCTTGACCCGGCTAAAGTTACAAGAAGTGCTCTGCAGAACGCAACAAGCGTTGCATCTACACTCCTTACAACAGAAGCTGTAGTTTCCACGATCAAGGAAGATACTCCTGCTCCGGCACCAAACCCGGGAATGGGAATGATGTAATTTCAATCAGGCAGGTAAATAATTTACAAAATGAGAGGGCCTGCGTCATGGACGCGGCTCTCTTTTTGTGTTATAATCAAAAGAAATCAGTAAATTACGAAAGGAAGAAGCAAATGAGTGACTTATATTCAGAACTTCTGGTAAAGAAGAAACAGACAGGGAAGGATCTTGTTGTAAAATACGGTCTTATTGCACTGACCGTGATCATGGTTCTGGGAGGTCTGGTGCTGAATGCACTTCTTCTGGTTCCGGCTATCGCTCTTGGTGTTGCATGTTATTTTGTAATTCCGAAAACAGACCTGGAATATGAATATCTGTTTGTTAACGGGGAACTGGATATTGATATGATCATGTCCAAGTCAAAGAGAAAAAGAGTAAAATCACTCCAGCTTGCGGAGGCTGATCTTGTGGCACCTCTGAAATCCCACAGAATGGATTATTACAACGGAAATCAGAAGATGAAAACCATAGACTTTTCCTCAGGTATTGAGGATCATAAGCGCTATGCCATGATCGTAAGAGACAGCGGAGAAACCTGCAAGGTGATCCTGGAGCTGGATGATGAACTTGCCAATACTATGAAAAATTCTGCACCGAGTAAAGTTTTTTTGGATTGACATGAATCTTGTTTTTTGTTACACTAGTTCACAAATTTAAAATATCTTACACAAAGGGAGGAAATGCAATGGGTACTATTATTGGTGAAGGCATTACGTTTGATGACGTCCTGCTGGTTCCGGCTTATTCTAAAGTAATTCCGAATCAGGTTGATGTTTCAACGTATTTAACCAAGAAAGTAAAGCTGAATATCCCCATGATGAGTGCGGGAATGGACACAGTTACAGAGCACAGAATGGCAATTGCTATGGCCAGACAGGGTGGTATCGGTATCATTCACAAGAATATGTCCATTGAGGCACAGGCAGAAGAGGTTGACAAAGTTAAACGTTCTGAGAACGGTGTTATCACCGATCCGTTTTATCTTTCAGCAGAGCATACACTGAAGGATGCCAATGATCTGATGGCGAAATACCGTATTTCCGGTGTTCCGATCACAGAAGGCAGAAAACTGGTAGGTATTATCACAAACCGTGATCTTAAATTTGAGACAGATTTCAGCAGAAAGATCAAGGAGTGCATGACTTCAGAAGGACTGATCACAGCTAAGGAAGGAATCACACTTGAGGATGCCAAGAAGATCCTTGCGAAATCCCGTAAGGAGAAATTACCCATTGTAGATGATGACTTTAATTTAAAAGGACTCATTACCATCAAGGATATCGAGAAACAGATTAAGTATCCGCTTGCAGCCAAGGATGCACAGGGAAGACTTCTCTGTGGTGCTGCGGTTGGTATCACAGCAAATGTGCTTGCACGTGTTGATGCGCTTGTGAAGGCTAATGTAGATGTGATCGTAATTGATTCTGCACATGGTCATTCAGAAAACATTTTAAAAGCAGTCCGCGAGATCAAGACAGTATATCCGGAACTTCAGGTAATCGCAGGTAATGTTGCAACAGGCGAAGCTACCAAGGCTCTGATCGAGGCCGGAGTAGATGCAGTCAAAGTTGGTATCGGACCGGGATCTATCTGTACAACACGTGTTGTTGCAGGTATTGGTGTTCCGCAGGTTACTGCAGTTATGGATTGTTATGAAGTGGCTAACAGCTACGGAATCCCGATCATTGCAGACGGCGGTATCAAATATTCCGGAGATATCACCAAGGCCATCGCAGCAGGTGCCAATGTCTGCATGATGGGAAGTATGTTCGCAGGATGCGATGAGAGCCCGGGAACATTCGAGCTTTACCAGGGAAGAAAATATAAAGTATATCGTGGAATGGGATCTATCGCAGCTATGGAGAATGGCAGCAAAGACCGTTATTTCCAGGAGAATGCCAAGAAGCTTGTGCCGGAGGGTGTTGAGGGTCGTGTTGCGTATAAAGGACACGTTGAGGATACCGTATTCCAGCTGATCGGTGGTTTAAGATCCGGTATGGGTTACTGTGGAGCAGAGAATATTGAGAAGCTTAAGACAACAGGCAGATTCATCAAGATTTCAGCTGCATCTCTTAAAGAGTCACATCCACATGACATCCACATCACAAAAGAGGCTCCAAACTACAGTGTAGATGAATAATAAAGGAAAAAAAGGTAAGACCGGTAAAAAGTCACCCAGGCCGTCCCGTAGCGGGCGGCCTGTTTCCGTAAAGAAAACTTCCTCCGAGTCTTCCAGAAGAAAAAAGAAGTCTTTGAGAAAAAAGAATCCGATCAAGATCCTGCAAAGGGTTGTGCTGATATTTATCATTGTGATCGTTGCTTTTGCTGCGTGTGTGTTAGGATACGCATTTTTGGAGATGCGCATGGAACAGAGTGAAACTCAGTCCGGACAGGAAGAAATATCCGGGAATGCCAGCGGAAATGGCGGGCCGGAACAATGGCAGGCAGAAGGAGCGCCTTTTATTGATGTGGAGCTTCTGACACCGAATTCCTATTCCAGACCACAGATTTCTATCGAACAGGTAAATTATATAGCCATTCATTATACGGCCAATCCGGGATCTACTGCCGTATCCAACCGGAATTATTTTGAAAATCTTGCGACAACACAGGACAACAAAGTCAGCAGTCATTTTGTGATAGGGTTGGAGGGAGAAGTGGTACAATGTATTCCTACCTCGGAAATATCCTATGCCACAAATTCCAGAAATGTAGATACCATATCCATTGAATGCTGCCATCCGGATGAAACAGGGCAGTTTAATACAGCAACCTATGATTCGACGGTAAAGCTGACAGCGTGGCTTTGTACACGCTTTGGGCTGACTTCGGATCAGGTGATCCGTCATTATGATGTTACAGGTAAAGACTGTCCGAAGTATTACGTGGAGAATCTCGATGCATGGATCCAGATGAAATCAGACATTGCCGCACAGATCCAGACAGATTATGCATTACAGGGGAAATAAAGTGTTATTGTTTATTTTGTGAGCAACAAGAAGTCTGGAAAAATAATTTCTGAAAATAGGGGCTTGAAAATTAAGAAGAAGTATTGTAGTATAACAGCAGAAGCTGCATGACTGGCGGAAAGTAGGATCACCTACAGGGAGTGCAGTGAAGTGAGAAGCCGACCGCCTGGGCAGCCTGATAAGGGGTGTCCAGGCGGTTTTTTGTTACCGTTCATATCCTGGGATAAGCCCTGGGCCTTACATTAGACAAGGAGGACTGTGAAAAATGACGACATTTTCACTTGAAAAAGAACTGAAAGAAAATTCCTATCCGGGAAGAGGAATTGTGATCGGACGTTCCGCTGACGGGAAACATGCAGTTACTGCATATTTTATTATGGGAAGAAGCGAGAACAGCAGAAACCGTATTTTTGTTGAGGATGGGGAAGGAATCCGTACACAGGCTTTTGATCCATCCAAGCTTACAGACCCGAGCCTGATCATCTATGCACCGGTACGTGTCCTTGGAAATAAGACCATTGTAACAAATGGTGATCAGACAGATACGATCTATGAGGGAATGGACAGACAGCTTACCTTTGAACAGTCTCTCCGCAGCAGAGAGTTTGAGCCGGATGCGCCGAACTATACACCTCGTATTTCAGGCGTTCTTCATGTTGAAAACGGTAAATTCAATTATGCGATGTCTATTTTAAAGAGCAATAACGGAAATCCGGATTCCTGTCTTCGTTATACATTCGCCTATGAGAATGCGGCAGCAGGACAGGGACGTTTTATCCATACTTATAAATGTGATGGAAATCCACTTCCAAGTTTCGAGGGAGAGCCGAAGCTGGTAGAGATCCCAAGCGATATTGATGAATTTGCGGATCTCCTCTGGAAGAGCCTGAACCAGGATAATAAAGTTTCTCTCTTTGTTCGTTTTATTGACATTGAGACAGGAAAATATGAATCCAGGATTGTAAACAAGAATAAATAAGAAAATAGGGATATCACAGAGAACGGAGGAGCTTTTTCATGAAAGAATTACAGTTAAAATATGGATGTAACCCAAATCAGAAACCATCAAAGATCTATATGGCAGATGGAAGTGAGCTTCCGATCCAGGTACTCTCCGGAAGACCAGGATACATCAACTTCCTGGATGCTTTTAATGGCTGGCAGCTGGTACGTGACCTTAAGAAAGCAACCGGACTTCCGGCAGCAACTTCATTTAAGCATGTATCTCCGGCAGGTGCTTCCATCGGACTCCCACTGAATGAGACACTGGCAAAGATCTATTGGGTAGACGATATGGACTGGAAGAATTTTTCTCCGCTTGCATGTGCATATGCAAGAGCAAGAGGTGCAGATCGTATGTCATCATTTGGTGATTTCATTTCTCTTTCTGATATCTGCGACAAAGATACCGCAATGCTCATCAAGAGAGAAGTTTCTGATGGTGTGATCGCACCTGGATATACAGAGGAGGCTCTTGAAATTCTGAAGCAGAAGAAAAAAGGCAATTACAATGTGATCCAGATTGATGAAAACTATGTTCCGGAACCTTTGGAGCACAAACAGGTATTTGGAGTTACTTTTGAGCAGGGCCGCCAGGAGCTGGCAATTGATGATGCGCTGATCTCCAATATTGTAACAGAGAATAAAGAGCTTACGGAAGAAGCCAAGAGAGATATGAAGGTTTCTTTGATCATCCTGAAATATACACAGTCCAATTCCGTATGCTTTGTTAAGGACGGACAGGCTATCGGCGTTGGTGCAGGACAGCAGTCCCGTGTACACTGTACACGCCTTGCAGGCCAGAAAGCAGATAACTGGTATCTCCGTCAGTGCCCGAAGGTACTGGAGCTTCCGTTTAAAGACACGATCACACGTGCGGAGAGAGATAATGCCATTGATGTTTACATTGGTGAGGAATATATGGATGTCCTTGCAGATGGTGCGTGGGAAAAGACATTCACAGAGAAGCCGGAAGTGTTCACAAAAGAAGAGAAGAGAGCATGGCTGGATGGTCTTACCGGCGTGACCCTGGGATCCGATGCATTCTTCCCGTTCAGTGATAATATTGAGCGCGCATATAAGAGCGGTGTAAAATATATTGCAGAGCCGGGCGGATCTGTCCGTGATGACGCAGTTATCGATACATGTAATAAGTATGGAATGGTGATGGCATTTACTGGAATCCGCCTTTTCCACCACTAAAAGATATATATCGTGACCATGATAAGCGGCTGAAATAAAAGATAAAAAATATAAAGTCCCGAATCTGAATTTCTGGAAAAAAGAAATCAGATTCGGGACTTTTTGATTGAAGAAGGATAGTTTTCAACAGGCTGTGAATATCCATATGATTGAAAGCGGGTATAAATCAGCAAAAAAAAGAACTCTGAAAAATCAGAGTTCTAAAGAGCGATAGACGGGGCTCGAACCCGCGGTCTCGACCTTGGCAAGGTCGCGCGTTACCAACTACGCCACTATCGCATATGCCTTATCGCTTCAAGCATTTCCCTCAGCGACAAGACATATATTAGCATAGATTTTATATTCTGTCAAATGTTTTTTGGAATTTTTTTGAAATTATATACAACATATAAAGTTTATTCCAGACATCTGAAATAGACCTTGTATATGACAATATTTCGGTGGCTTATGAGTTATTGTCTAAGTGGTAATAGCGCAAAACATGATCCGGATAGTATTGGTCACCATAGTCCCATGGACCTGCAGGATCGTGAAGGGGATCATCTTCATCACGTTGTGTGTTGCCGCTTGCCATCTGGGCAAAGGCCTGGGCACTTTGGGCCGTCCACACAGTCTGATCGTTCTCCTCCAGATAAGCAAAATAGGAATCGGCTCCGAAATTGTATGCCTGCAGAGCCAGACGGATTTTGGAAAGATCAGTCGGACCGGTACAGCCGGCTTTATCCAGAGCATATTTCAGTTCCTGGATGCCACAGGAAATAGAGTAAGAAGGATCTGTGATACCATTGGGCTGCTGAGGATATCTGGCATTGTAGGCTCCTTCTGAGGACTGCATGGGATCGGTACCCTGCCCGGAGCTTTCCTGCATCATCACAGCCAGGAGAAGGTCTACATAGTCGGACATATCATATTGTGCTGCTTCGCTGGAAACCTCATCGCGATAAGCTTCACAGGCTGCATTGATCTGAGGGGTTTCCTCCTGCCTGCCGGAAAATCTGGGAAAACGCAGAAGGATACAGACCACGATCAGCAGAAAAAGACATGTCAGAAAGATCTTTTGCCTGCGTACCTGCTGTACACGGAGTCTGTGGCGTTGTTTTTTAGTAAGGGTTGGTTTCTTGTGTTTTGTATTCATATATGTATTGTATCCGTTACGGATAGATTTGACCAGTTAAAAAATATGATCTTTTTGTTAAAAATTTCTGAAGACTGTCCTGTGAAATTGCAAAATATGATCTGATATGCTATGATAGTCGGGACAAACCGTAGAATGCCGGAAAAAAGGAGGCAAGATTTCATGCGAAAAAAGCTTCTGGCAGTTATTTTATGTGCTTCTATGCTTTTCCCTGCATCAGTATCTGCAGAGGTACTGGGATATGAAGCAACATTGGATACATATACACAGGAGAAAAAAACACCTCAGCAGTTTCAGATTGATGATGGGGCGGGAAATACAGTAAATGTTTTGGCGAAGAATGATACGCTTTATGTTACAGCGAAAAATACGTTAATCCGGTCCAATCCGGGAGACAGTGGTACAGAGCTGCGTTCTGTGATCCTGGGAACGAAGCTTGAAAGAGTTGCAGTCTGTGACAATGGCTGGAGCAAGGTGACCTTCCAAAAGAAAGGTGCGGACAAGATCATCGGTTATGTTTCGGACAGCGTGCTCAGTGATACAGAGATCGTAAATAAATTTACGGATACAGTTACAGCGGCACAGGACAGTGATATCCTGGATTATCCCGGCAAGAAAGACGGAGAGGTTGTAGGAGAGGTCCTTCAGGATGATGAGTTGAAAAGAACAGGTACGGTAGATGCTATCTGGAGCAGGATCGTTTACACAGATGACAGTGGTTCAGATCACGTCGGATATATTCCGACCAGCTGTCTGGAAGGTTATCAGGCTACGGAAGTGGCCAAGGCAGAGCAGGAAAAGAACACAAAAGCAGGATCCCTTACCAAGAGTTCCGGAGAAGGGATTTTTGCGGATGCAGTGGATGGTGTAACTTCCACAGGTGGTTCCGGAAGTACCGCAGCTGGCGTACAGATCGGAACACCGGTATCAGTATCTTCTGACGCGACACTGAAACCACTGGGAACATTCCGGATCACGCATTATTGTCCGTGCAGCATCTGCTGCGGACCATGGGCGAATGGAATTACTTCCACAGGAGTAACGGCCACTACCAACCGTACGATCGCAGTGGATCCGAGTCAGATCCCATACGGTTCCAAAGTAGTGATCAATGGCCAGGTTTATGTTGCAGAGGACTGTGGAGGAGCAATCCGGACCAATTGTATCGACGTATATGTGGCAACACATTCCGAAGCAGAGCAGAAGGGTGTGTTTTATACAGAAGTATATTTGCTTCAGTGATCAGAAAAAGACTGCTGTAGATTCCATTCCATAAGGGATTTGCAGCAGTTTTTTTGTATAAAAAAACTCTGACCAGCAGAGGCTATTCTGCGATCAGAGTAAAAAAATAATGCCCAGAGCCGGAATCGAACCAGCGACACGAGGATTTTCAGTCCTCTGCTCTACCAACTGAGCTATCTGGGCATGTCTCTTTCGAGTACTTTGTTACTTTAACACATTTATGTAGAGAATGCAAGGGGAAAATAAAAAAAGCAGATGTTTTTCTGAAAAATCTGATTTTCAAAAAAACATCTGCAATATTATGGCTACAGATTTATCTGGCAGCAAGATAGATTTTTTCCATATCTTTCATGTTCAGCTGTTTGAACACACCGATGGTACGGGTGTCTTCAAAGCTGCATTTAAACGCCAGATCATGGATCTCCTTTTCTGTAAGATCAAGACCAAGCTCATGAAGGCTGGTAGGCATCTGGATGGAACGAAAATAATCTTCCATGGCTTCAATGCCGGCAAGGGCAGTTTTGTTGAAGTCAGTACTGCAGGGAATGTCAAATATATTGACTGCAAACTGGGCAAAGCGTTCCGGATTTGCATCATAAACGTAACGTGCCCAGCTTCCCCACAAAGCGGCAAGACCAGCTCCGTGAGCTACATCGTAGGTGCCGCCCAGTTCATGCTCCAGCTGGTGACAGGCCCAGTCACCACCGCCTGTTCCGCAGCCGGTAAGTCCATTGTGGGAAAGGCTGCCGGCCCACATGATCTCTGCCCGTGCAGTATAATTATCCGGCTCCTTCATCAGGATCCGGGAGTTATAGATCACGGTCTGCATCAGAGATTCGCTGATACTGTCGGTGATCTCCATGGTTTCGATATTTACAAAGTACCGTTCCATAGTATGCATCAGGATATCCACACAGCCGCTTTCGGTCTGATATTGTGGCAGGTTATAGGTGAGTCGAGGATTTAAAATAGCAAAACGTGGGCGGCACAGATCGTTGCGGGCACTACTCCGTTTCAGCCAGCCATCTTCATTGGTGATCACACAGGATCCGCTCATTTCACTTCCGGAAGCTGCGATCGTCAGGATAACGCCTACGGGAAGACAGGCTTTTGGGGTTTCGGTGCGGAGAAAAAAGTTCCATACATCTGTATCCGGATTGGCAAGTCCATAGCCGATGGCCTTGCAGGAATCAATAACGCTGCCACCGCCAACAGCCAAAAGAAAATCAACCTGTTCTTTGCGGCAAAGCTCAATACCCTCACGTACCTTAGAGAGACGGGGATTAGGAACCACACCGCCAAGAGTGACATAGGAGATACCAGCTTCATCCAGAGAAGATCGGATCTCATCGATCAGACCGGAGCTTACTGCACTGTGGCTGCCATAATGGATCAGTACTTTGCTGCAGTTCTGCTCTTTTAGAACAGTGCCGATCTTAAGGTGTGTATCTTTCCCGAAAATAACCCGGGTAGGGGTAAAATATTCAAAATTTCTCATAGAGATTAGGCTCCTTTTTATGATCCCGCAGGGGTATCATCTTGGTTCATTTAATTGGTTTAAAGACGTTATAATAATAGCATAGAAGAGAAACAGACGCAAATAAAAGCTATTGAAAAAAGGGTGTAATTTTTGGGGAATGTGGTATAATGACTTCTGTGAAGGAAAAGTGACCTGATCACAGAAACAGACCAATGCGAAGCGTATATTATAGAACAGATCCAAATGAAGAAGAAAGCAGGTGTCTGAAATGGAGAATATCATTATCATAGGAGCAGGTCCGGCCGGGATCTCGGCAGCACTTTATGCGGCAAGGGGAAATATGAATCCACTGATTATAAATACAGGGATCGGTTCACTGGAAAAAGCAGAGAAGATCGAGAATTATTACGGACTGGAGCAGCCATTGTCCGGCAGAGAGCTTTTTGAAAGAGGTCTTGCCCAGGCAAGAGCACTTGGAGTACGGATCCTGGATGCCCAGGTTGTGGGAATGGGTGGTTTTGATACTTTTGAGGTGAAAACTACCGCAGGAGATTTTGAGGCACGCAGTGTGATCCTGGCAACCGGAAGCAGGAGAGCTTCTGCCAGGATTCCGGGAGTAAAGGAATTTGAGGGAAAAGGTGTCAGCTACTGCGCAGTATGTGACGCATTTTTTTACAGAGGAAAAGAAGTGGCAGTGCTTGGAAGCAGTGATTTTGCTCTTCATGAAGCAGAAGAACTTTCTCATACCGCTTCCCGTGTGACGATCTTTACAGATGGAAAGAAACCGGAATTTTCAAGAGAAAATCAGCTTCCGGTTAATACCATGAAGATCCAGGCAATCGAAGGGGATGAACGTGTTTCAGGCATCCGCCTGAAAAGTGATGTGTCCATGCAGGAGGCAGGTGCCGGAGAAGATTCTTTTGTGCCGGCAGAGGGAGTCTTTGTAGCGCTTGGTACAGCCGGAAGCTCGGAGATGGCCCGCCAGATCGGCGCGGAGCTGAATGAAAAAGGAAATATCCGGATCAATGAAGAGATGGAGACTACAGTTCCGGGGCTGTATGCAGCAGGTGATTGCACCGGTGGACTTCTCCAGGTGGCAAAAGCTGTTCATGACGGTGCCCAGGCAGGACTTTCTGCCTGTCGGTATGTGCGGAAGCTTTTGAAAGCGGAGGCATAAGCTGAAATTAAAAAAAACAAATACAGGATCAAGGAGGAATTTTATCATGGCAAAAGTTTTTACAACAGACAATTTTGAAACTGAGGTATTAAATGCAGAAAAGCCGGTACTGGTAGATTTTTGGGCAACCTGGTGCGGACCATGCAGACGCCAGGCTCCGGTCGTGGAAGAACTTGCAGAAGCCGGATATGAAGTTGGCAAGGTTGACGTAGACAAAGAGCCATCACTGGCACAGCAGTACAAGATCATGAGTATCCCTACACTGCTGGTATTCAAAGGAGGAAAAGAGACCGCACGTTTTGTGGGACTGACATCAAAGACAGAGCTTGAGGCAGCGCTTCAGTAACCAAAACAGAAAACAGAAAAAACAGATACAGCTCTGGGAACCGAAATGGTTTCCAGAGCATTGTTGGCTTACTGAAAATTTTAAACAAGGGTTAATAAAATATGGATGAGAAAATAATAAAAAAGAATGCAGTGCCTGTGATCGCGGCAATGATCACAGCGCTGGCCTTTTCTTTTACGGGTCTTCCAATGGATGGCAATACTTCTGCAGAGAAAATGAGCAATGTTTATAATGGATTGGGATGCACGAGCTTACTTGCATGGATCCTGCTTCTTATTTTATACGTGAAAGGATGGGAGGGCTACCGGAAATACAGAAACTGGCAGGCACATGTTTTGGCAGTGATCTTTTCAGCGGGAATGCTTCTTGGAACTTCTTATTTTACAAATGGAAACTGGGATTTTCTGTTTGG
The DNA here is from genome assembly GCF_022868965.1 of Blautia sp. NSJ-140. Taxonomy (NCBI): domain Bacteria; kingdom Bacillati; phylum Bacillota; class Clostridia; order Lachnospirales; family Lachnospiraceae; genus Blautia; species Blautia sp. NSJ-140. Next base: position 87,609 of record NZ_JALIFS010000002.1, read on the forward strand.
CGCAAAGAAACAGATCCTGATCTCAGCCGGATGTTTTATAGGATTTTATATTATCTGTGATATGGGAATCACTTATTTCTGGAGGATTCCTGAGATGGAGTTTTTCCGAAAGGCCTGCGGGCGTATCCCGGCCAGAGAGGAAGAGGTAATGTGGTTCCGCCTGGCAAAGATATCTATGATCATTGGATGGACACCGTTTATCCTGGCATTTCTCCCGGGTTCGATCCCGGCAGATGGATTTCGGCAGCTGGATGTATTTTTGGGAGCTATGCCGCTGGACAATCATCATCCATGGGTTCTGACGATGATCATGGGTGGACTGCTGACACTTGGAAAAACTATCTGGTGTTATAATTTTGGAGTATTTCTGATCGTCATTGTGTTTACTTCTGTGGAAATCTGGTGTTACAGTGCGGTAGTCCGCTATCTGTACAGATGGAAGGCTCCAAAATGGATACTTTTTGGTACTGTTCTGCTGTTTGCATTTGTTCCCATATTTGGAAGCTATGCGCAGGCAGTGATCAAAGATGGCTTGTATACGGCAGTCATTACTTTGTATTTTGCAGTGTATATAGATATTTGTCATTCCTTTTCCAAGAGAAAGGCAGTATATTTATTTCTTCTGGGAATCAGTGTCTGTCTTACCCGAAATAATGGCATTCATCTGGTCCTGCCTTCTTTGATCCTTTTGTTTTTCTTCCTGGTAAAGGGAGCGAGGAAATATGCATTTATTGTGGCTGTCTGTGTTTTTGCCTGTTATCTGGGTGTAGAAAAGGGGGCAGCACCTGCCCTTGGCGTGGCACCTGGATCCCGATGTGAAATGCTTTCGGTACCGTTTCAGCAGACTGCCCGATATCTGAGAGAATATCCGGATGATGTAACCGCAAGTGAGAAGAAAGCGATCAACAGGATCCTGGATTATGATGTTCTTGCCGAGAAGTATAATCCGGAACTGTCGGATCCTGTGAAAATTACATTCAGGTTCAGAGATAATGATGATGATCCTAAATTGGATGGATACATGAAGGATTATTTTAAAGCCTGGTTTGCCATGTTCCGTCGTCATCCGGGAGTATATATCCAGGCAACATTGAATAATATTTACAGTTATAATGATCCGTTCCATATGGGAAGAGGACAGCAGGGCGTGTACCGGTTCTACATAGATAAAATGTATCAGAAGAAAGCCGGGATCGATGTCAGTTATGTTGGACCAAAAAAAATCCAGTATATATTCCGGCTTTATGATGAATTATGGATGCGCACACCTGGCCTGGGACTTATCTTAAGTGCAGGAACGTATACCTGGCTTACTCTGTTGCTGATGGGGTATCTTCTGGTGAAGAAACAATGGAAAAAACTCCTGATCTTTGCCATACCGGTGCTGAATATACTGATATGTCTTGTTTCTCCGGTAAATGGACTGATCCGTTATATGTGGCCGGTAATGACTATTATGCCGATGCTGTTCTGGTGGATTCTGCAGCCGGCACCTAAAACATCTTCAAATTAAAAAGTATTCATCATTTCATAAAGACGTCTTTTATCCAGAATGCGGATCGATCCCCGTGAGATCTGGATAGAGCCGTCTTTATTCATTTTTTTAAGGCTGCGGCTGACAGCTTCTCTGGCACTTCCGATGGAGCGGGCGATGGCTTCCTGTGTGAGAGCGAGCTCATCGGAACCGGTATCTGCAGCTTCATCCAGAAGAAAGGCTGCGATCCTCTGAGTCAGGGTCATAAAAAATGTCCGTTCGATTCCTGCAATCACATCTGAGAAATGTTCAGTTGTCCGTTTGTAGATGAAGTTTTCCAGATAGATATTGTTTTTCATCAGCCGGGAAAAAGGAACTGCCGGAAGCAGAAGCAGATCACAGTCTGTTTCTGCATCGATCTGTACATCAAATGTAATGGCAGAAAGCATGCAGGAGGCGGAAAGAGTGCAGATATCACTGTCCCTTAAACGGTACAGGGTGGCCTCTTTTCCCTGAGCGGACAGTAGATAAACGCGGAGAACTCCCTTCAGAAGAAAAAGAGTTCCCAGGCACTGGCGCTCTTCAGACTGTATGGCAGCACCTGCCGGGTAATGAAGCTCGCGAATGTTATCAAGAAGAAAATTCCGATCTTCTTCAGTCATATGTTCCCAGAAGGGAAACGCCTGAAAATAATTCAGACAGCTGTTTCGATCCATAAAAAGATTACTCCTTTATAAAAATATATAGTACTCATTTTAACGCTGTTTGGATGGAAATACAACAAAAACGGCATTTTTGTGGCAGGAGGGAAATCCCTGTTTGTTACTGTTCACTCCGTTCTCAGCAACACGCTTCGCGATGCACAGAATTTATGCTGATCGCATAAATTCGCGCGGTATGTCTCTAACCCCTGTTTTTCTATTTACATCCGGTGGAGGGAACGTTATAATCATAAAGCGAAAAGGATCAACAGAGAAATAATGAAAACTGCCGGGGAAAGAAATTATCCGACAGAAGTTAGGAGAATATAAAATTTGAAAATCTTACTTGCAGCATGCAATGCAAAATATATCCATTCCAATCTTGCGGTATATAACCTGAAATCCTGTTCCGGAGAATACAGCTCCAGGGTTGTGGTCAAAGAGTATACGATCAATCAGATCAGGGATGACATTTTAAAAGATATTTATCTGGAGCAGCCGGATGTGGTCTGCTTTTCCTGCTATATCTGGAATATTTCCTTTGTCAGGGAGCTGGTGCCGGATCTTAAGAAAATCCTTCCACAGGTGGAGCTTTGGGCAGGAGGCCCGGAGGTATCCTACGATGCGGTGGAATTTCTGAAAAAGAATCCTGCGTTTTTTGGAGTGATGGTGGGAGAAGGAGAGGAAACCTTCCATGAACTGGCAGGTTATTATATAGAAAGAAAACCGGAAACTTTGAGCGGGATCCGCGGAGTGGCTTTTCGTGATGAAAACAAAGGCAGGGATATTGTACACACGGGCTGGCGGGAATTGATGGATTTAAGTAAAGTTCCGTTTGCATACAGCAATCTTACAGAGTTTAAAAACCGCATTATTTATTATGAGAGCAGCAGGGGATGCCCCTTTTCCTGCAGCTACTGCCTTTCTTCCATAGATAAGAAGCTTCGGTTCCGTGATATTGAGCTTGTAAAAAAGGAATTGCAGTTTTTTATTGATAATAAAGTTCCTCAGGTCAAATTTGTGGATCGTACCTTCAACTGCAAGCATGACCATGCCATGGAGATCTGGAGGTATATTACGGAGAATGATAACGGGATCACCAATTTTCATTTTGAGATTTCAGCAGATCTTCTCCGTGCGGAGGAGCTGGCGCTGATGAAAACCATGCGTCCGGGACTGATCCAGCTGGAGATTGGTGTACAGTCCACCAATCCTCAGACCATCAAAGCCATTCGGAGAACCATGGATTTTGAAAAGCTGAAAGGGATTGTAGAGCAGATCCACAGCTTTGGAAATATCCACCAGCATCTGGATCTGATCGCAGGACTTCCCTATGAGGGATACGACAGCTTCCACAAGTCCTTCTGCGATGTTTACGCACTGCGTCCGGAACAGTTTCAGCTTGGTTTTCTGAAGGTGCTGAAGGGATCACACATGATGGAAATGACAGGGGAATATCAGATTCTTTACAAGGATCGGGAACCCTATGAGGTACTTTCCACAGCCTGGCTGACCTACGGGGAGATTTTAAGGCTGAAAATGGTGGAAAGTATGGTGGAAGTGTATTATAATAGTGGGCAGTTCAAAAATACCCTTGTATTTCTGGAGAAGTATTTTGACGATCCTTTCCGGATGTATGAGGCACTTGGCAGATTTTATGAGAAAAAAGGTTACTCGGAGATCTCTCATTCCAGAATGAGGCGCTATGAGATTCTTATGGAGTTTGCCGGAGAACAGAAAGAGATCCCGCCGGAAGCACTTTCCGATGTAATGCTCCTCGATCTGTATCTTCGAGAGAATTTAAAGAGCAGGCCATCCTTTGCTTCAGACCAGAAGCCGTATGAGCGGCAGATCTGGGATTACCGGAAAGCAAAAAAAATCCCGAAAACCGCCCATATCGAGGTGTTCCGGGATGGAAAGAGGCTTCTTTTTGATTATACAGACAGGGATCCTTTGACCAACAATGCACAATTAACGGATATTACAGATGAGGTGAATAATAATTATGGGAATGTTTGATCCGAAAAAAAGGAAAGTGATCACAGCGATCATCGCAGTTATTCTGGTACTGGCAATGGTAGTTCCGACTGTGATTTCGCTTATCATTTATTAAGGCGGCAGTTATGAAACTTGGAAAAAAGGCACTGGAGGCGCTTCAGGCAGAAATAGACGGGCGGCTTATGCCGGGAGATGAGCTGATCGTGGCAGGCCCTGTGGCTGCAGAAGGAACTGCATGGATCACAAAGAATTATCATGACAGACTGCGGGATGTTTTTGCAGAACGGTTTCTAGAGGATGTTGTGAAGCTTCCGGAGGTTTACGGAATAGGAACAGAAAAAGAGAATAATAAGATCTGGAAAATGGCGGAAGAATCCGGAGCCAGTGCCCGATATCTGATGGGAGAAGGTGGCTTTCTTGCTGCCCTCTGGAAAATGGCGGAGGCATCCGGGGTAGGTCTTAGTGCAGATCTTCGGAGTGTACCCATCCGACAGGAAACCATAGAGATCTGTGAGATCTTTGATGTGAATCCGTACAAGCTCCTTTCCGGCGGAAGTATTCTTCTGGGAATCCGTGGAGGCGATGCGTTTGTGCAGCAGCTGCGGCGAGAGGGGATCATGGCAGCAGTGATCGGACAGACCGATTCCGGAAATGACAGGCTTCTTTACAGCGGCGGAAATGCCAGATATCTGGAACGGCCGGCAGAAGATGAAATCAAAAAGCTTGGCTTTTGATTTCATGAGCAAGCAGCGAAGCGGATTGCGAATGCATATTTTGTATATTTAATGTTATGTAGAAAAGAGGAAAATAATAAATGGGAGTTTTGAATATTGTGCTCCATGAGCCGGAAATTCCGGCAAATACAGGAAATATCGGCAGAACCTGTGTGGCAACAGGAACCAGGCTGCATCTGATCGAACCGCTTGGTTTCCGCCTGAATGAAAAGGCCATCAAGCGTGCAGGTATGGATTATTGGGAACAACTGGATGTGACCAGATATCTGGACTACGAGGATTTTCTCAAAAAGAATCCGGGAGCAAAGATTTATTACGCAACCACTAAGGCACCTCAGACTTATACAGATGTGCAGTATGAGGATGACTGTTTCATTATGTTTGGCAAGGAGAGTGCGGGAATCCCGGAGGATATTCTGGTAAACAATCAGGAAACCTGCGTGCGGATCCCGATGATCGGAGATATCCGTTCCCTGAATTTAAGCAATTCAGTTGCCATTGTGCTTTATGAGGCGCTGCGACAGCATAATTTTACGCATATGAATCTGGAAGGCCATCTGAGAAATTACGACTGGAAATAAGCCTGCAAAGAGTAAATAAAAACCTCTGATCTGGAAATACTGTAGGAGATATTGAGAGATATTTCTTTTACAGCCTTCCGGACCAGAGGTTTTTTGATGTTTTATTTTGTTTTTTCCAGTGTAAAGATAAATTCTGTTCCAACACCTACGGTGCTGATCACATTGATATTCTGTTTATGAGCGTTGATGATCTCTTTTACAATGGCAAGGCCAAGCCCGGTACCCTTGCGGTCTTTTCCACGGGAGACATCGATCTTATAGAAACGGTCCCAGATCCTGGAAAGACTTTCCTTTGGAATTCCGGTTCCATGGTCTTTGACTGAGACAAAAACCTTGCCATGGTTGACGGTGGTTTCCAGTGTGATGGAAGAATTGTCACTGCTGAATTTTACTGCATTGTCCAATAAATTGTATAGTACCTGCTGGATCTGTTCCATATCTGCACGGACAAAAAGCTCTTTTCCCGCAAGGAAGAGCTCCAGACGGATGTTTCGTTCCGTACAGATTCCTTCAAAGGTGGCGGCTGTGGTACGGATCGTTTCATTGATATCAAAACGCCGCATATGCATCATACGCTTTTTGACATCCAGTTCGTTTAAGGTAAGGAGACTTCGGGTAAGCTTCTCCAGACGGGTGGATTCAAAAGCAATGACCCTTAGATAACGGTCCTGCATTTCCGGTGGGATGGTACCGTCCAGCATGGCTTCCACATAGCCTTTGATGGAGGTCAGAGGTGATCGGAAATCATGGGACACATTGGAAATGAACTGCCGTTGATACTCTCCGTTTTTGTTCAGCTTGTCTGCCATGTAATTCAGGGAGTGGGAAAGATATCCCATCTCATCTTCAGAATCTACGGGGATCGTGTAGGAAAGATTTCCGTTGGCAAATTCCAGGGCACCCTTTAAGATTTCTTTCAGAGGTTTATGGACCCTGTAAAAATAGATCAGAAGAAAACTGAAAAACAGTGCATAGATCACAATAAAGATCAGTACCATAACCTCTACGATATTGCTGCGGCTTTCGTAGAGGTTTTTCATAGGATAGTGGATCACCAGATAACCGATCACCAGATCTGTATCTTTTATGGGAACAACTGTGCTTAACTGTGCGGTTTTTAATGTCCCGTAAAACGTACCGGAAGAATAGCAAGTATCTTCGTAATCTTCCGGCCGGAAGCTCCTGACGGTGATAGCACCGGAATCAGAGGACTGCTGGTTTGTGTTTATCAGAACGGTCCCATCTGTATCCATAACCCAGAAATCTGCATTTTGAAAGGCTGCTGCTGAGGAAAGAGCCAGGATGAGGGATTCGTTTTTGGGGCTTTTTACAGCCTGACGAAGTTCATTTTTGGAAACCAGCTGGCTGGCAGTGCGGTAAAGAGACTCTCCGGTAGAGCGCTCCAGCCTTTTTTCTACCAGGTAGGAGCCGCCGGAGGAAAGCAGCAGAAAGCAGATTCCGCCCAGCATAAAGTACAGGATCAGCAGTTTAGTATAAAGATGCAGTTTCATGAATCCTTTACCTCAAATTTGTAACCGATTCCCCAGACTGTGGAAAGAGCCCAGTTTGGGTTATCCTTGATCTTTTCACGGAGACGTTTGATGTGAACGTCTACGGTTCTGGTATCACCAATGTATTCATAGCCCCAGATGTGATCCAGAAGCTGTTCTCTTGTGAAAACCTGATTGGGAGAAGCTGCCAGGAAATAGAGAAGCTCCAACTCCTTTGGCGGCATATCAATCTGGTGTCCCATATAAGTTACAGAATAGTTGGTTAGGTTGATCACCAGATCCGGATAGGAAACACATTTTTCCTTTGGCGCGGCAGACGGAGATTTTACATGAAATCTGCGCAGTACCGCACGGACACGTGCCACCAGCTCTTTGGAGTCAAAAGGCTTGATGATGTAATCATCCGCTCCAAGCTCCAGTCCCAGGACTTTGTCAAAGGTTTCTCCCTTGGCGGAAAGCATAATGATCGGTACATCGGAGGTGTGACGGATCTCACGGCATACCTGGTATCCGTCAATGCCCGGAAGCATGAGATCCAGAAGGATCAGATCCGGGTGAAAAATATGGAACTGCTTCAGGGCTTCCTCGCCGTCATTTACGATCTTAGTCTCAAAGCATTCTTTTGTGAGATAGAGAGCAACCAGCTCTGCAATGTTGTTGTCATCGTCAACAATGAGGATTTTCTGTTTTGTAGCCATGGTTTCAGCTCCTTTTTTATTTCTTGAATTCTACAATGGTCACGCCGGCATCGCCTTCTCCGAATTCGCCGAGACGGAAGGAAGCTACGTGCTTCTGGCGCTTCAGGTAATTGTGGACACCTTTGCGGAGGGCACCGGTACCTTTTCCGTGAACGATACGGACGGATTTCATGTGTGCGATATAGGCGTCATCCAGATATTTATCCAGCTCTGCAACTGCCTCATCTACGGTTTTTCCAAGAAGATTGATCTCTGTGGAAATGCTGGCTGCCTTGGACATACGGATCTTTCCGGCACCGGTGCGCTGCATGGACGGAGTGGTGATCACCGGTTCATCCACAAGCTCCAGATCGGAGATATGAACCTTGGAACGGATGATACCCATCTGCACAAAGAGATATCCTTTGGAATCCGGATGACTGGAAACTGTTCCCTTGAGATTAAGGCTGAGCACCTTTACGGTATCGCCAAGAGAAAGATCGGATGGTTTCAGCTGTTTTTTTGGCTTTTGCTTCTGCTGTTTGGAAGACATTCCAGTTTCGGCTTTTGACATACGTTTTTTCAGGTTCTGGCGCTCTTTTTCCACGGAAGCGGTATCTACGTGATCCTTCTGGAATTTATGGAAAAGCTTCATGGTCTGATCTGCGTATTCCTTGGTATCGCGGAGGATCGCATGTGCCTGTTCATTGGCTTCTCTGAGAATCCGCTCTTTACGTTCATCAAGCTTTTCTTCTTTTTCCTGAAGGGATTTTTTCAGATCTTCTACCTGTTCTTTATAACGGGCAATTTCAGCACGCTCGTTTTCGATGGTGACACGGCTCTGCTCCAGGGATGTCAGAACATCTTCAAAAGATTCATCCTGCTCGCTGATCTGTTCCTTTGCTTTGTCGATGATGAAATCCGGAAGCCCCAGCTTGGAAGAAATGGCAAATGCGTTACTTTTTCCGGGAACACCGATCAGAAGGCGGTAGGTCGGACGTAAGGTTTCTACATCGAATTCACAGCAGGCATTTTCCACACCCGGAGTGGAGAGGGCGTAGATCTTCAGTTCGCTGTAATGGGTGGTCGCCATGGTACGGATACCCTGCTCGTGAAGATGTGACAGGATCGCAATGGCAAGAGCGGCACCCTCTGTAGGGTCAGTACCTGCACCAAGCTCATCGAAGAGGACCAGGGAATCCTGATCTGCGGATTTCAGGAAGGAAACCACGTTTGTCATATGAGAGGAGAAGGTACTTAAGGACTGTTCAATGCTCTGCTCATCTCCGATATCAGCATAAACCTCGCGGAAAAGTGCAAGTTCGGAACGATCGAGCGCCGGGATATGGAGACCCGACTGTCCCATCATGGTAAGAAGACCTACGGTTTTCAGAGAAACAGTTTTACCACCGGTGTTTGGTCCGGTGACAACCAGGAGGTCAAAATCATCTCCGAGACGGATGTCAATAGGAACGGCTTTTTTCTTATCGATCAGTGGATGACGGGCCTGGCGAAGCCGGATCCGGCCTTCTGTGTTGAAAATAGGTTCACTGGCGTTCATGTCCATGGCAAGTGCAGCACGGGCAAAAATAAAATCCAGCTGTACCATGATGGAAAGATCTGCGTGAATAGCCTCCAGCTCAGCAGCTACCTGCTGGCTTAAGGATGCAAGGATCACTTCGATCTCTTTCTGCTCTTTCAGCTCCAGCTCGCGGATGTCGTTGTTTAGCTTGACGACAGCCATGGGCTCAATGAAAAGGGTGGAGCCAGTGGCGGACTGGTCGTGGATCATACCGGGAACCTGCCCTTTATATTCAGCTTTTACTGGGATACAGTAGCGACCGTCACGCATGGTGATAACGGAATCCTGAAGATAATTCCTGGCACTTCCTGCAACCAGAGAAGAAAGCTGGGTGTGTATCCGGTCGTTGGTGGCTTTGATGCTGCGGCGGATCTGACGAAGTGTACTGCTGGCATCGTCACTTATCTCATCCTCAGAAAGGATACAGCGGCGGATTTCTGTACTGAGGGGCGTCAGAGGCTCCAGTGCCGCAAACATTCCATCAAGGGAATCAGTCATTCCGTCATCACGATCATTTCTGGAATAGGCCTTTACACGACCGGTATTCTCGAGAAGACTGCAGACAGAAAGCAGCTCCGGTGCATTCAGAGCGCTTCCCACAGTAAGACGTTTTAATGTGCCACGGATATCCTTGACACTGCCGAAGGAAATGCCGCCTTTTTTGAACAGGCGGGCAAGGGCATCGTGTGTTTGTAACTGCATGGACCGGATTTCATCAATGTCCGTGGAAGGGGTAAGCTTCCTGCAGAGATCTTTTCCCATGGGGGAGGAGGCCTTGTCTGTGAGCAGATCTATGATTTTATAGTATTCAAGTGCTTTGTATGCTTTTTTGTTCATTGTTGCTGTAGTTACTCCTTTTTGTTACTTCTGTTGATTCTGTGTTTTTCTGCGTAACACAGGATATGCAAAAAAACACTTCGTTTCCTATTTTACATGATTTCCATAGCAAAGGAAAGTAAAATGTGTTATGATACTGAATAAAGCCCGGAAGTAAATGGAAACCGCGCAGAAATGCAGGGAAGCCCGGACCGGGGTACAGCCAGAGATCGTAAAGAAAGACTGGTTGTGAATGCAAAGTGTGAAGTAGATGCGTTCGTAAGTATGTCCGCTTTGAAAGTAAAAAGAACAGAAAGGCAAGAATTTATGCGTTTTTTAAATGAATTACATGAAGGAGACAGAGTAAACGGGATCTATCTCTGCAAACAGAAACAGGCAGCTACAACGAAGAATGGCAAGCCTTATGAGAATCTGATCCTTCAGGATAAAACAGGTGTGATCGATGGTAAGATCTGGGATCCCAATTCTCTGGGAATTGATGATTTTGATGCTCTTGATTACATTGAGATCATGGGAGATGTGACAAGCTTTGCAGGCGCCATGCAGCTGAATATCAAGAGAGCACGCAAGGCAGGAGAAGGGGAGTATGATCCGGCAGATTATCTTCCTACCAGTGAGAACAGTGTGGATGATATGCAGAGCCAGCTGCGAGAGCTTATCAACAGTGTGAAGAATCCCTATCTTTCCCAGCTTCTGAAGAAGCTTTTTGTAGAAGATCAGGAATTTATGAAGATATTTGAGGGACATTCTGCGGCCAAGACCGTACATCATGGCTTTATCGGTGGATTGATGGAACATACTCTTGGAGTGACACGTCTCTGTGATTACATGGCGAATGCATATCCTGTTTTAAACCGTGATCTTCTGATCACAACTGCACTTCTTCATGATGTGGGTAAAACTAAGGAGCTTTCTGCTTTTCCGATGAATGATTATACAGATGAGGGACAGCTTCTGGGACATATTGTGATCGGGGCACAGATGGTACATGATCTTGCAAAAGAGATTCCGGATTTTCCGGAGAAGATTGAGAATCAGGTGATCCACTGTATTCTTGCACATCATGGTGAGTTGGAGTACGGTTCTCCCAAGAAACCGGCACTTGCAGAGGCAGTTGCCCTGAATCTGGCAGACAATACAGATGCAAGGATGGAGACACTGACAGAAATTTTCCACGCAGACAAAGGCAAAAAAGAATGGCTTGGTTTCAACCGGCTTTTTGAGTCCAATTTAAGAAGAACAGGAGATATTTAATACATGGAATTCCGTAAAAACGATATACTCACTTTAGATATAGAGGATTGCGGAGTTGACGGTGAAGGTATCGGGAAAGCCGATGGCTTCACCGTTTTTGTGAAAGACGCCGTGATCGGAGACCGGATCAAAGCCAAGATCATCAAGGCAAAAAAGAACTATGGCTATGGCCGCCTGATGGAGGTGATCACACCGTCTCCATACCGTGTGAAACCTGCCTGCTCTATTGCCCGCCAGTGCGGAGGATGCCAGCTTCAGGCATTATCCTACGAGCAGCAGCTGAAATTTAAAGAGAAAAAGGTTCGTGGACATCTGGAAAGAATCGGAGGTTTTCAGAATCTTGATATGGAACCGATCATGGGGATGGAAGACCCCTATCATTATCGAAACAAGGCACAGTTTCCGGTAGGAAAAAATAAAGACGGAAAGATCATCACAGGCTTTTATGCAGGAAGAACCCACTCCATCATTGATAACCGGGAATGTATTCTGGGAGTGAAACAGAATAAAGAGGTTTTGGACCGTGTGATCGGACACATGGAAAAATATCATGTACAGCCTTACGATGAGACTACGGGAAAAGGTCTTGTACGTCATATTATGATTCGTTATGGCTTCCATACAGATGAGATGATGGTCTGTCTGATCTTAAACGGAGATAAGATCCCTGCAGAAAAGGCTCTTGTGGAATCACTCTGTGAAATTCCGGAAATGACCAGCATTACCATCAATGTTAATAAAAAACGGAACAATGTGATCCTGGGTGATCAGCTTCGCCTCCTTTGGGGACAGTCCTATATAACGGACAGCATCGGAGATATTTCCTATCAGATCTCTCCCCTGTCCTTTTTCCAGGTCAATCCCATCCAGACCGAAAAACTGTATGGAAAGGCTCTGGAGTACGCCGGCCTTACGGGAAATGAAACTGTCTGGGATCTGTACTGCGGAATCGGAACTATCTCCCTGTTCCTGGCCCAGAAAGCAAAATTCGTCCGCGGCGTGGAGATCGTACCACAGGCCATTGACAATGCAAGAGAGAATGCGAAGCTCAATGGCATTGAGAATGTAGAGTTTTTTGTCGGAAAAGCAGAGGAAGTGCTGCCGAGAGAGTATGAGAAGAATGGCGTTTATGCAGACGTTATCGTGGTAGACCCGCCACGGAAGGGCTGTGATGAGGTACTTCTGAATACGATCCTTAAAATGAAGCCGGAGAGGGTTGTGTATGTGAGCTGTGACAGTGCGACATTGGCGAGGGATCTGAAGGTGCTGTGTGCGGAGGATTATGACCTGACGCGGGTTTCTACTACTGATATGTTTCCGCAAGGGGTTCATGTGGAGACTGTGGTGGGACTACATCGCAAAGATATGTAGAAATCCTTGAATTTACGCACTTTGTGGAGTTTTTCAGTTTCAATGAAATTGGTGAAAATCATAAGGAAAAGGTACTTGTAAATAAAGTAACGGTGATTGTAGCCTTAGACCTCGGTACGGGGAACACAAAAAATCCTGAGATATGAAAGTGAATATTTGGCTATCAGATAAATGATAGATTATAGGGATACCTGTTAAATACGGGTGTCCTTATTTTTTATATTTGAACATTTGTGAATGAATGTTCTTTTAAAAATTAAAAATCAGGAGGAATGAAACATGAGAAGCACAGCGGTAAGAGCAAATCAGAAAACAACTTGCACAATTACTTTCAAGAACAAGGAACATGAAAAATTTTATCAAAAGTACCTGTCAAAATGCCGGTATCAGGATGTGTACCATAAAGCATTGGTCTATTGCCTTGGAATTGACCGTGACACCAGAGATCATGTGAAGCAGATTTATGATTTTCAGACAGGATGTGTGAAACCAGAGTGTCTGCAGGAAGGCTGGCAGACCAGCGGCAGTGTAAAAATTATCCGGATGGCATTTAATCTTTACTGCAACGGAACACCCAGTATTTATAATTTTGAAGATTCTGATCTGGAAGGACAATTACAGGAGTGCAGTCTTTATACGGTAGAGGAATTATTCTGCTGTGGTTACGCTCGGTATTTTTGGGAAGCGGTCAAAATACGCTATCCGGAGTATTGCTTTTATGTGGATTGGGAGGATAGTTATGTTGAAAATTAGGATGCAGGGAACCTTAAAGGATATTCGCTGGTTCAAGGGACTCATGGAACGGCACGGGGAGATTAAAGTGAAGGATGTGTCGAAGCCGTTTAAAAACAAGGGAACAGATCAATATGTCCGTGTTTATGCGGAAATAGAAAAAGAAGAGAAATAAAAGACGGAGGAAAGTAATATGTGCAGAGTTATCGCAATCGCAAACCAGAAAGGCGGAGTGGGAAAAACCACCACATGTGTAAATTTAGGGATTGGACTGGCAAGAGCAGGAAAGAGAGTGCTATTAATCGAAGCAGATGCACAGGGAAGCATGGCTGCAAGCCTGGGAGTACAGGAGCCGGATGAACTGGAGGTCACACTTGCAAATATCATGGAAAAAGTAATCAATGACGAAGAGCTGGAACCACAGGAGGGAATGATCCGGCATGAAGAAGGGATTGATTTTATCCCTGCAAATATTGAATTGGCAGGGGTGGAAACTGCCCTGGTGAATGTAATGAGTCGGGAAATGGTATTACGCCAGTATCTTGCCGCCCAGAAAAAGGATTACGATTATATCCTGATCGACTGTATGCCATCCCTTGGTATGATAACGATTAATGCCCTTGTAGCGGCAGACAGTGTTCTGATACCCGTTGAAGCAACATATCTTCCGGTCAAAGGGCTTCAGCAGCTTATTAAAACCATAGGAAGAGTACGCAGGAAACTGAATCCAGAGCTTTCCATTATGGGAATCTTATTTACAAAGGTAGACCGCCGTACAAATTTTGCAAGGGATATTGCCCGGAAGATATGGGAGGTTTATGGAAACCAGATACATATTTTTACGAACTGCATCCCCATGTCTATCAGAGCCGCAGAAACACCTGCAGAGGGAAAGAGCATTTACCGTCATGATCCGAAAGGAATCGTAGCAGAGGGATACCGTTATCTGACGGAGGAGGTACTGGACAATGAATAAAAGTGCAGAGAAAGTAAAGCTGACTTCTTTTGATGATCTGTTTGGCACAGCTTCTTTAGATTCAGGGGAAAGGGTGACAACCGTTCCCCTCTCCCAGTTACATACTTTTAAAGACCATCCGTTTCGTGTTGCGGATGATGAAAAAATGCAGGAGACGGTAGAAAGTATTAAACAATATGGGGTGTTGATGCCGGGAATTGTCCGTCCATATCCGGCAGGAGGATATGAAGTAATAGCCGGACATCGTAGATGGAGGGCCTGTGAGCTGGCAGGTCTTTCTGAAATGCCAGTGATCATCCGGGAAATGGATGATGATACAGCCACAGTAATCATGGTGGATACGAACATCCAGAGGGAAGATATACTGCCCAGTGAAAAAGCCTATGCTTATAAAATGAAGTATGAAGCATTGAAACACCAGGGAAGCAAAGGAAAAAATACGGCAGTCCTTGTGGGGGAAACTGCTGGTGACAGCGGAAGAACCGTACAGAGGTATATCCGTCTGGCGGAACTTGTAAAAGAACTTCTGGATGCAGTAGATAGCGGGAAAATACCCATGATGGCAGGGGAGAAGCTGTCTTATCTGACAAAGGAAGCACAAGGTTGGGTAGCAGGTGCGGTTGCGGATTGCGGTGTATACCCGTCAAAGGCACAGGCAGAGCAGATAAAGACCATGCAGGAGAGCGGAGAGCTGACAGAAGGAAGAGTGTTTGCAGTCCTTATCAGAAAAGAAAAGGGCAGCCAGGGCGTTACAATCCCGGCAAAGAAGGTTCGTGATTATTTTCCACCTTCATACACAAAAACAGAGATGGAAGAAGTGATCTACAGGCTGTTGGAGCAGTGGAAAAAAGAAATGGGAGAGGAGGAACCGGTAAATGGAAAAGATACAGTTTGAGTATTTTCGGGGCATGGAAGCGGAACAGTATAGTTTTTACCGTGTTCCCAAAGTCCTGTTTACGGCAGAGTGCTTTAAAGAACTGTCCTGTGAAGCAAAGGTATTATACGGTCTGATGCTGGATCGTATGAGCCTCAGTATTAAAAACAGATGGTTTGATGAAAAGGACAGGGTATATATTATTTTTACCATAGAGGAGATCATGGAACTACTGGGATGCGGAAGACAGAAAGCAGTCAAGAACCTTGCAGAGCTTGATTCTGAAAAAGGGATTGGTCTGATTGAGAAAAAAAGGCTGGGACTTGGCAGAGCGAATGTAATTTATGTGAAGAATTTCATGCTGAAAGAAACGGTAGAAACAGAAGAAAAAAGCCAGGAAAGCCTTGAAAATACACAGAAGTATGAAAATCAAACTTCAAGAAGTTCCAGAATCAAACTTCAAGAAGTTCCAAAATCAAACTTCAAGAAGTGTGAAAACCAAACTTCAAGAAGTATGAAAATCAAACTTCAAGAAGTTCCAGAATCAAACTTCAAGAAGTGTGAAAATCAAACTTCAGGAAGTATGAAAATCGAACTTCCAGAAGTTCCAAAATCATACTCTAATAATACTGATAATAATAACACTGAATATAGTGATACTGATTTTAGCAAGACGGATATTAGTGATACTGAGGATTATCTATCTTATCCATCTTATGCTGCAGGTAAAACGAAAGAGGAGACGATGGATGAGATAGAGAGGATGAATGCTTACCGCACATTGATCCGTGAAAATATTTCTTACGAAGCTTTTGAACACAGGGGATATGGAACAAAGGAAGAGGTTGATGAACTGGTAGAACTGATGGTAGAAGCCATGATGCTCCCGAAAGGGCAAATGGTACGGATCGCCGGAGCAGACAGGCCGGCTGAGATTGTAAAGAGCCGCTTTATGCAGCTTCGGTATCCGCATATCGAATATGTTACGGAATGCCTGAAAAACAACACAACAAAGGTCGGAAATATTAAAGCATATTTGTTGACCACACTTTATAATTCCGTAATGACAATGGATCACTATTATCACGCAGAGGTCAACCATGACCTGTATGGAGGTGGATGAAAATGACCGCACATAAATTTGCTGGCAAAGTGGTATATCCGGTATTGGCAGCAATACTCCTGTTTTTTCTACTGCGTCCGTTCTGTATGGAGCAGGGGAAATGTGATTATCGGTTGCTGGTTCTGCTGATGGGGATTCCCTTTGGAATAGGGAAAATGCTGGTATGGATTGTACCGGGACGAACCGATCTGGGAGGGACACTGGGATTTCTGGTATTCCAAATTTTGATTGGAGGTGTTGTCGGAAGTATGGTCATGCTGTGGAAACTGGCGGAAGCAGCTGTCTATTTGATATGGGGAATATATGCAGGTATTGTGTGGGTATGCAGGATAAGAAAATCAGGAATGGAGGAATGAGGATGGGATGGACAATGGAACAGTTATTCCGGGACGGAATCATGCCCAGGGAAATGTGCTGTCCAAAGAAGCAGGAATACAAAGATACTATGCACCTGTTGGATGAACTGGAAAGTGATATGAAAAAAGAGCTTACAAAAGAGCAGGCAGACCTGTTGGAAAACTACAAGGAGTATTTCAGTTTGTTGGCAACTCTGGAGAATGAGGAATGTTTTATACAGGGAATGGCACTGGGAACACGGCTGACGGCGGAAGCCTTTCTGACCGGGAAGGATAAAACAGAATAGGGGATTAAAAAAAGGCAGCTAAATGAGAATTTGGTTGCTTTTTTGATTCGAGAAATTTATCTCAGGAGGATGGAAGATGCTTGTATTTGAAATTGCATTTTTAGTGGTGGCAGCATTGATGCTGGCAGTAGATATTATTTTTCTTCTTTCTACCCTTTTTTCAGGACCATGGAAAAGTGAAGAGTGGAGAAGAAAGGAACGGGAATATAGGAAGAAACAGAAAGGAACAAAGAATACATGATTTTTTTTAAAATATTTTTGGTTGTGCAGGTACTAGGAGGATTGGTGCTATATCCAATGGTCATTGCAGGAAAAAGGGCGGATGAGAAAATGACAGGGATTATGCATCAAGAACAAGAGAAAACAAAGAAAATAAAATAAACTTTGCGTCACAGTGTCGCAAAGTTGGAACATGTTGCAGGAGGGTATTGTGTTGGGAAACCGTGTTAAATCCAGAGAACTGATGGAACTGGGAATACGTATCCGCAGCAGACGTATAGAACTGAAACTATCACAGGAGGAACTGGCAGAACGGGCGGGAATCAATTCCAACACAGTGAGCAGGATTGAAGGAGGACAGATGGCAATGTCTGTGGAGACGTTCCGAAAGCTGGTGGAAGTTTTATGCATGGGTGCAGATACTTTATTAGATACTGTTGGACAGTCACCGCAGGAAAGCCATCAGATACAAAATGTGTGCCGTAGAATATGGAAGCTGCAGGAAAAAGAACAGGAGATTGTAGTCAAGACAATGGAAACGCTGATTGATGGATTAGAGAGAAGATAAGGAATTTCTGCGTATTGTGTGTTTAAATAATTTGTTTTCCACTTATCGGTTGAGGAAAACAGGGCTGTTTTTTTCTAAAATAAATACATGAGAACGGACGACGTACAGGCTGTAGAAGAAGATTCCGGCTCCCATTAAAAAAAACGGGTGAGCTGGAATTGTTTTTTTCTGCCTGTGCGGTACAGTTCCAGCCATCCGGGAAAAGGATGGTAGATATGGTAACACTGCAGGAATTAAAACAACTCATTGGCTGCCCGGTTCCGGAGCAGAGAATCCCAACAGCAAATTATCTGAAAAATAATGAAAGGAGCATTATGGAAAGAAAAATCAATGAAACAGCAGCAATCACGGTTTATCCCAATGGGTATGCCCTTTATGAAGCGGATGGATCTGCGACTGTTTTCCCGGTACATCCGTGTGGGGATTATTGTTATGGATTCCCACCTTATGTCTGTACCGTGTCTGCAAGGCTTTTTGAAAAAGAGGCATGGTATATCCGTCTGGTATTGGAAGGGGAGGACCGTCTGTTCCGGAATCTGGAAACAAAGGAACAGAACCATACCGTATCCTACCATTTCGCTGCGGAGGACTGGCAGGAATTGGCTGATGCAGAGGATTCTGTTTTTGACTGTGTGATACAAAGAGAAATGATCAGAAAGGTATTGGGCTGTCTGACAGGACGCCAGAGAAGGGTTATGGAAGCTTATGCTGTAGAAGGAAAAACCATGAAAGAGGTTGCAAAAGAGATGGGGATTACAGTTCCGGCAGTGTCGTGGCTTCTGATCAGGGGAAGGCAGAGGATACTTAGAGAATACCCTTCCTTGGATAGGAAGGGGGCAGCAAAAGGGAGGAATGCCTGATGCGTGGGAAAAAACCAAAAGAACGGGAACGGTATGTGCTTTATTCCAATGGTCTTTTGGTGGAAGTAACAAAGGAGGTTTACCTGGAATGGTATCAATCCAGACGCAGAGAGAAATACCAGATAGAAAAGCAGAAAAAACATGGTGTATGCAGTCTGGAGGCAATAGGGCAGCTTGTACAGGAAAGAATAAACATATGGGATAATAGCCCGGAAGAAGCCTGTATCGAAAAAGAAAAGAAAGAATGGCTGAGACAGGGGGTTCTGGCTTTGTCAGAAGAAGAACGGCTTTTGATTTTTTTGTTGTTCTATGAAGAAAAAACAGTAAAAGAAACAGCGGCACAGCTTGGATACAGTAGAAAAACGATTACAAACAGAAAAAAAGCAGTGCTGCAGAAACTTAGGGAAATATTAGAAAAAGTATAAAAGGGAAAAGGCAGAGCCAGCAAAAAATAGCTCTGCCTGTCTTTTCGGTTTATTTGGTGTCGGTATCATTTGGCTGGATGAGCAATAAGGAATCATCCAGGGTGACTTCTTCAGATGGTTTCAGAAGTTCCGTCAGATCATGCTGCCGGCCCACATTTGTTACATCAATTTTATTGACACAAAGTCCAATCCATGGGAGTTGCTGGCTGAGATCATCCATCAAATCATAAATATCTGCCGTTGTTAATTTTTCATCAGATATGTACCCGGAACCCTGCCTGTGGGAAAAATGATGCCGTTTAAAGAAACGGCGTAAATCATCATAAGCCTGCCGATAATTGGCTCCGGGGTAGTGTTCCTGTAACTGGTGCGTATCTAAGTCAAAATTCAATGCCTTAAAATATTTTCTTTCCAAAGATCAAGCCCCCATTGCCTGTTTTTTCCGGTAATGCGTAAGCAGATCTTCTTCATTGAAATCGTCTGGATTATCAGAATCATCGCTGTCGTACAGCCGCCAGACAGATACATTGTCCATAAACCATGCCTGTTTTTTCAGGAGGTTTACAATTTTCCCAAACAGACTGAAGTCTTTTGCACGTCCGCAGTCACGGTACACCAATGCCCCTGAGTTATCTTCCATGCGGAGAAGCCCGGCGTTATGGAATGTGTTATTGAGTGTATTATAAATGCTTTCCAAATGGTATTTTTGTTCAGCAGCTATCTTTTCATTGTCCATACAAATCATCATCTTTAACATGAAAACAGCCTCCTTTCCGGTTGCTTTTATTATAGCATCAGAAAGGCAGTTTCACAATCTCTCAAAAATTATTTTCAAAAAATTTCATATCCCCGTTTAATTTTACCCCTTTCACTATGCAGTTAGTGAAGGGGTTTTCTTTTGACCTTTCCTGAACCTTGAAAATTTCATACCCTGCCCGGATAGATACCTAGCATTGTGTGTGCATTTTGCGTGCCTTGCCAGTGGTGGGAAACCATGACGCTGCGGAAACATCAGGAACCGGAGCAGGAACGTGTCCGGGAAGAACACAGGAAAACGCTCAAACCTAAAAATAACAGTAGATTGATATGGCGGTGGCTGGTCTGAAAAGAAGCAGTTACCGCCATATATATGTGCTGTTATACAGCAAAAATAAAAAGGAAGGGGGACGCTATGAAGATAGGACTTATTGATTGTGACAGTTACCATTTTCCAAATCTTCCATTGATGAAACTTTCGGCTTATTACAAGGCGAAAGGGAATAATGTAGAGTTTGCCAAAAAAGATGGGGAATATGAGGTACTGTTCGTGAGCAAGATTTTTACGGAAACAAAAGAGCCGGAACTTCCAAAAGCCGGAATTATTTTCCGGGGAGGGAGTGGTTATGATCTGGAAAATACACTTCCAGACCAGATTGAGCATATTTATCCGGATTACAGTTTGTATCCTCAATTTACAAAAGACACAGCATATGGATTCCTGACCAGGGGATGTCCCAGGAAGAATCATGGATTTTGTATCACACCGAAAAAGGATGGATGTATCAGCAGGAAAGCGGCAGATCTTGCAGAGTTTTGGCACAACCAGAGAAAAATCCTTCTCCTCGATCAGAACCTGCTTGCCTGCAAAGAACGGATGGAGCTTTTGGAGCAGTTAGCAGCATCCGGTGCGGAGGTGGAGTTTAACGGTGGGATGGATGTCCGGTTTTTGAATGAAGAAATTATTGAGGTATTAAGAAAAATAAGAGTAAAGGATTATCATTTTGCATGGGATGATCCACGGGAACTGTTAGAAGAAAAATTTCGTTTCTTCAAAGAATCCGGTCTGAAAATAAAAAATCAGTGCAGGGTATATGTGCTGACAAATTACTGGAGTAGTATGGAGGAGGATCTTTACCGGATTTATACACTACGGGCGATGGGATATATGCCATTTGTAATGATCTATGATAAACAGAAATTTGTGGACAGAAACGGACGCTGGTTGCCGGATGCTGCAAAAAGATATTCAAAGAGAGAATTACAGGCATTTAAGGTCTGCCAGCATATGCAGCGGTGGTGCGGACAGATACAGATTTTAACAAAATGTCCACGTTTTGAAGAGTACGAGCCATATAGAAGGTGGATTGAAAAGGGAAAACCGGTACCGGGAGATATTAGGAATAACAATAGATAGATGTGGCGGTAATGCTTTTGAAAAACGTGAGCTTACCGCTGTATTTATGTACTGTTATCGGGACATTTAAGGATAAAACGATACAAATTTATAAAAGAGCGAGAGGAGAGGGTGCCAGTGAAAACATAGCATGGAATCATGAAAAAACAGTAACGAAAAAAATGAAAGAGAGGTTTAAGGATGAAAGGAAGAATGAAGCGGGCTGTATCTGGCTTTCTTACGGCAGTTACACTTATTTCTACCGTATTTCAGCCAGTAAATATTTATGCGGCTGAAAGAGATGCAGCAAAGGAAAAACCACCTCTTTATGAAGAGGTAAAGGATCAGTTGGATGAGGATGAAGTAGTGACTGCCCATGACCTGGAAATCGGGGTAGGGTATTCCCTTGATGTAAAAGCGGATTTTTCCGGCATTAAGATTGCAGACAGAAAAAAGGTAAAAGTGACTTTTGAAGAAGCGTTCAATGAACAGGGAGAAACATTTACTACAGACCATGAGGATACTTATACGGCAGTTTACTATGTGGAGCCGCAGAAAACAGACCATCCAAAATATCAGATCAGCAGAAAACTGATTGTAAAAGAAGGGGCTGCTGTAGTACAGACAAAAGAAAGTGCGGAAGCGGCATCAGGAGAAAACTCTGGCGATGCGGAAGAAGAAAGTGAGGATGCAGATCCAGATCATGCAGAGATGACAGAAAATATCCAGATGGAAACAGGCTTGCCGGAAGAAAACAGCACAGAACCAGAAACGGAGATTCATTCTGAGGAAGAGCTGGATCAGGAGCTGGAAGAAGCAGAAACACAGGAAACAGTAGACTCAGAAACAGGGCTGTCTCTTGGATCTGTCATGCTGCAGGCAGTAGAGCAGGGAGTCAACCTTCTGGAGTTAGAAGAGGGGGAGAGCCTTCAGTTTACTGCCAGAAGTGTAAACCTGTTTTCTGCAAAAGCCTCACAACAGGTAACGGTAACAGCAGGGGAATGGTATCATTATGCAGATTATGGTCTTGGAAGTTATCTGACCTGTCATTATACTGTTTCCTTTGGGAATGTCAAGGCAACAGCATATTGTGTACAGCCATCCAAACCGGGACCAGGAAATGGAACTTATACCATTACAAGGCTGCAAGATGGAAAAACGCTTGCAAAAGTATGTTATTACGGAACGAAAGCAAGTGGAAATGAAGGTTTCTTTGCAGAGAAATATCCGGAGTTTTCAGCAGGAAAAAGATTTATCATTACCCATCTTGCAGCGGCTTATGCAAATGGGAGCAGTGATGCTTTTTCCGGTGCCAATGCAACAGGAAAGGCATTGGCTATGGAACTTTATGATTACTGTGTCAAGCAATCGGATATTCCAGATGTAGAAATGTCTTTTTCCAATGGAAATGTGAAAGCGTATATCGAGGGAAACAGACAGAGGACAGAAGAGGTTACATTCCGTGCAGATGCACAGCAGACGATCACCATGAAACTTCCGTCAGGTGTGAAATTCCACAATGTGACAACCGGGAAGACAAGTAAGGAAGGAGAAAGCGTGGAAGTGTCCGGTGGTACGAAGTTTTATCTGAGTGCGCCGCTGACACAGGCAGAAGATGTGAAAGGATCATGGTCTGCAACTATGAAGGGCAGTATCACAAAAGACTATTCGGCTTATAAGATCACAACCGGTTCGGGGACACAGGATCTGGCACTGGTATTTGGAGAAGGTGTGGATGATGAAAAATATGTAGATTTTAAAGTGGAATGGGTAAAGATGGCAACCGTCAGTATTGTAAAGAAAGACCGTAGAAGCAATGCACTGATAAAGGGGGCAGTTTATGGAATCTACAGGGATGAGGCAGGGAAAAACCTGATCACTGCAATGCCTGCAACAGATGAAAAAGGTGCATCCTCTATCACGATTGAAAAGACACAGGAAACCGTTTACTTAAAAGAGATTTCTGTCCCGGCTGGTTATGTTCTGGATGGAACTTCATATGGGATAAATCTGGTGATTGGAAAGCCTACAAATAAGGTTGTGACAGATAAAGAGCAGCTTGCAGATCTTACTGTCTATAAAGAAGGTGAGGTGCTGACAGGGGCTTCTGTTACGGAAAACGGAGTGGTGTTTACTTATACAAAGCAGAGACAAAAAGGTGCTGTTTACAACGTCTATGCTGGAGCAGATATAAAAGCGGCAGACGGTACGCTTATTTATAAAAAAGGGGAACTTGTAAAAGAAAACCTTACAACCGGGGAGGATGGCAGTGCAGTCCTGAAAAACCTGCATCTTGGAACATATGAGGTTACGGAAGTAAAGGCACCGGAAAACTTTGTCTGTAAAGGAGAATCGAAAACCGTTACATTAAGCTATTCAGGACAAAATGTAGAAGTGGCAGTTGGAAGTGTCTCCTTTGTCAATGAACGACAAAGAGCAAATGTTTCTGTCAGAAAGCAGGATGGTCTGACGAAAAATCCGCTTTCCGGAGGAATTTATGGTCTGTATGCCGGGGAGGATATTCAGGATGTATCTGGAAAAACGGTAGTCCCAAAAGATACGCTGATTGAAAAGGTTACAACAGGGGCAGATGGAAATGGGGCATATCAGTCAGAACTGCCGATCAATCATTCCTACTATGTGAAAGAACTTCAAGCACCTGAAAAATATTATAGGAACAGCGAAGAAGTATTTACATTCAGGTTTGATTATACCAATGACAGGGAGGAAACGATTTCCTTTACCCATATTTTTGAAAACGAACGTGTAAATGCCCGGATTTCTCTGGTAAAGAAAGACAAAGAGACTGGCAGTACACCACAGGGGGATGCTGTTTTTGAAGGTGCTGTCTATGGTTTGTATGCAAGAGAGGATATTGTGCATCCGGATGGAAGCACCGGTGTCCTTCATAAAGCCGGAACACAGGTGGCAGCATTTAACGTAGACAAAGAGGGAAAGGCAGAGATTGGGGAATTGTATCTAGGAAAGTATTTTGTGAAAGAGATCACTCCCCCGGCAGGCTATCTTCTGGATGAAACAGAGTATGAAGTGGACTGCAGCTATGAAGGCGACACGGTAAAAACAGTTGAGCGTAACGTGGAATCGGAAGAACAGGTTATGAAGCAGCCGTTCCAGATCATCAAAGCAGCGAATAACGGGGATACGGATGCAGCACTGTTAAAGGGAGCAGGCTTTACGGCTTACTTAAAAAGCAGTCTGAAAGAGAAACCGGATGGAAGTTATGACTTTGATTCGGCAGAACCTGTTGTGATCGGTGCAGATGGGGCAACAGAAATGTTTACGGATGAAAAGGGTTATGCCTGCAGCATTCCGCTTCCATATGGAACTTATATTGTGAGGGAGACTACCACACCACATAATTATACGCCGGTTCAGGATTTTACGGTGACGATCCATGAAAACCATCCGGACGAGCCGCAGGTATGGAGAGTGCTTCTGGATAAGGAATTTGCAGCAAAGCTGAAGATCATCAAAAAAGACGATGAAACGAAGAAGCCCGTACTGGTTGCCGGTGCAGAATTTAAAATTTATGACATGGATCATAAAAAGTATGTGGAACAGGTAACGACTTATCCGGTTACAACCATCCATAAATCCTATTTCACTGACAGTCAGGGCTACCTGATCCTTCCTCAGAATCTTAAAATTGGAAATTACCGTATTGAGGAAGTGACAGCCCCGGACGGTTATACCATAAATGAAAACTTTGTGGAGATCAAAGTGGATTCCAATACTGCTTACCAGATGGATGCAGTCAGCGGCGATGCAGTGATTGAAGTTTCTTATGAAAACCATCCGGTAAAAGGAAAACTCACAGTATATAAAAAAGGAGAGATGCTTGCTGGATATGACAAGGATTTCCTGTATGAAGAAAAATATCTTGCAGATGTAGAATTTGAAGTATATGCGGCAGAAGATATTTTTACGCCGGATTTCCAGAAAGATTCCGATGGAAACCGTATCCTTGTTTATGCAAAGGATTCTCTTGTAGGTGTAATGAAAACAGGGGAAGATGGAAAAGCAACTTTGGATAATCTTCCGCTGGGTTCTTATTATGTAATGGAGAAAACAGCCCCGGACGGATTCGTGACGGACAAAGAACCTTCAGAAGTTGCATTTGTTTATGTGGATCAGGATACGCCGGTAGTTGAGCAGGAAGTGACCATTAAAAATGAACGGCAGAAAGTTGAAATTACAGTGGAAAAACAGGATGCTGAAAATGAAGCGGTCTTATCTGGGGCGGTTTTCGGAATTTATAACAAAAATGATATTCTGGCGGATGATAAGGTAATCGTGGAGGCAGGAACACTTCTGCAGGAAATGACCTCTGATGAAAAAGGTCTTGCACGTTGTACTCTGGATCTTCCGCTTGGAAAGTATTTTGTAAAAGAATTGGAATCTCCGGTTGGGTATGTCACTTCTGATGAAATTCTGGAGTTTGATGCTTCTTATCAGGGACAGGAGATTGCAACAGTTACTTTAAAAGCAGTAAAGAAAAATGAACCGACAGCCTTTGCGTTTACAAAATCAGATATTACCACAGGAGAAGAACTGGATGGAGCAAGCCTGAAAGTAATTGATAAAGATGGAAATATTGTGGATGAGTGGACTTCGGAAAAAGGGAAACCCCACAGTATCAAACGTCTTGTTGTGGGGGAAAACTATATACTTCGGGAAGAATTTGCACCATACGGGTATCTGAAAGCTGAAGAAATAACTTTTACGGTGGATGATACTGCTCAAATTCAGAAAGTGGAAATGAAAGACAAAGTGCCTACGGGACTTCTGATCGTCAACAAAAAAGGGGAGTTTCTTGATAAAATTACGCTTCTGGATCAGGTAAAAGGAGCTGTGGAACATCTTTTTGAATATATTTCCGGAAACTTAAGCAAAGTAACATTTGAGGTTTATGCGGCAGAGGATATTCATGCGGCAGATGGTGTCAGCGAGGATTACTTTAAAGCAGATGAACTGGTAGGAAAAATTGTTACAGGCGATAATGGGATTGCACAGATGGAAAATCTCCCGGCAGGCAGATATTATGTGAAAGAAGTAGAAACTGCACATGGTTTTGTACTGGATAAAGAACCGAGATATGTGGATTTAAGTTATCGGGATCAGGATACGCCGGTAATTACATTTCAGGAAGAGTGGCAGAACAGACGCCAGAAGGTTCAGGTATCTATCCTCAAGAAAGAAAAAGACGGGGAACGTGTCCTTGCAGGAGCAGTTTTCGGACTTTATACCAGAGATGACATCAAAAATAAAGATGGCAATGTGCTGATGGAAGCAGAGAGCCTGATCGAGCAGAAGACAACGGATGAAAAAGGTCAGATCGTATTCAGGGCAGACTTGCCGGTAGATGGAAGATATTATGTAAAAGAACTTTCTGCCCCAGAGGGATTTGTGGCAACAGAGGAAGAACAGGATTTTACTTTTACATATGCAGGAGCCGGACAGGAAGAGGTCAGCTATGAATTTACGTTTGAGAATGAGCCGACCACAATGGAGTTTACAAAGACGGACCTTACTACAGGAAAAGAGCTTCCAGGGGCACATCTTTGTGTGAAGGATAAAGATGGAAACATGGTAGACGAGTGGGTTTCAGGAGAAGAAGCACATGTGATCAAAGGGCTGGCAGTTGGGAAATCTTATACCATGACAGAGACAAAACCGGCAGATGGATATGTCACTGCTGAGAGCATTACATTTACTGTTGAAAATACAGCAAAAGTGCAGAAACAGGAAATGAAGGATGATGTGACAAAGGTAGAGATTTCAAAACAGGACATTGCAACTGGAAAAGAACTTCCGGGAGCAAAGCTGACTATCCTGGATAAGAATGGGAAAACCGTAAAAAGCTGGACATCCGGTGAGAAGGCTTATTATATGGAAAAACTTCCAATCGGTGAATACACACTGCATGAGGAAGCGGCACCAGAGGGCTATCTTGTAGCAGAGGATGTGAGATTTACGGTGGAAGATACAGGAGAAATCCAGAAAGTTGTTATGAAAGACAAGAAGGAAGCGTCACCGGAAAAACCAAATGAGGAAAAACCGGAAAAACCAGTCCCGGATACTCCAAAGACAGGAGACGACAGACACCCCCTTGTCTGGATGTTCCTGTTGCTGCTGGCAGGTGCGGGGACAGGAAGTTCCCTTTGGTATCTGAAACGTAAGAAAAAATAAGAAAACTGAATGATCGGGAAGGGCGTATATAGGCAGGAGAAGTCTGTATGCGCCTTTTTTTAATGGAGGTGCTGGATGAGCAGAAAGGATAAGTGGAAAGATGGGTAGCCCGCAGTATGCAAATGATAAGCCGGAAGATTGCGAATGGTGTTACTGGTGGGGCGGAAAGAAAGGCGGATGTATCAGAAAAGAATGCTTTTATTTGCTTCCAGAAGGACAAAAAGATATAAAAGAGCAGAAAACCGGGAATTGCGATTTCTGCCCATACGGGAAACATTTTCCGTGTATCGGTTATTGCATGGTAAAACTTTTGATGGAAATGAAAAAGCAGTGACATACCTGTCTGGATATAGCTGCGAGAAAGGAGGGAGCCGGAAAATCCGGCAGATAAGATGCAGGAAGAAGTGAATCAGAAAACGATTGCCTTATGTACCAGATGTGCGAAAATGACGGCGGATGTTTTAAAAGGGTTGATGCGGAAGTATCTTTCAGACAGGGAAAAGCATAAACAGGAGGTAAAACATAAGAAAGCAGAGAAGGCAGCACAGGAGAAGGCTGAAAAAAATGCCCCGGTAAGAGGAAAGCAGACTTTAAAAAAGCTGATGGATCAGGGAAGCCAGCTTACTAATATTGAAGTGACGGACAATAATATCAAATCTTTTGATAAAGTTGCCCGGAAATACGGGATTGATTACAGCCTGAGGAAAGATAAGTCTGTTGAACCGCCAAAGTATATGGTCTTTTTTAAGGCGAAAGATGTGGATGTTATGACAAAAGCATTCCAGGAATACAGCGGCGTGGTACTGAATAAGAACAAACGGGTTTCCATCCGCAAAAGATTGTCTCTTGCGAAAGAGAAAGCAGCAAAACAGCGTGAGAGAGAAAAAACAAAACAGAAAGACAGGGGGCAGAGCCTATAAGATGAGAAAACAGCAGTTAAAAAGAAAGAACGGAGAGGGGAAGGCAGCAAAGAGAAAGCTGCCTTCGGAAAAGACCGGTGGAAGTGCGTGGCTTGCCATGGTTCAGGGAAAAGTAAAAGAGCAGTTTGGAAGGCTTGATATGAAAACGCTGCTCATAAGGAATTTTCCCTATTTTATCATTTTTTATCTGGTAGAAAAGGAAGCCTGGTTATACCGTTACTGCACAGGGGACAGTATGGTAAGGAAGCTTATGAATTTGTTTCTGAATTTTTCCCTTGCATTTCAGAATCCTTTTCCGAGCCTGCATCTGCAGGATATTACAGTAGGTATCATAGGAGCATCAGCGTTCCGTCTGGTTGTGTATTTTAAAGGGAAAAATGCAAAGAAGTTCCGGCAGGGAGAGGAATACGGTTCTGCCCGTTGGGGAACGGCAAAGGACATAGAACCGTTTATTGATCCTGTTTTTGAAAACAACGTACTTCTTACACAGACAGAGAGGCTTACCATGAACAGCCGTCCGAAACATCCGAAGTATGCGAGAAATAAAAATGTGATTGTGATCGGCGGCTCCGGCAGTGGTAAGACACGCTTTTATGTGAAACCGAATCTGATGCAGATGTCACCAAACGTCAGCTATGTGGTCACTGATCCGAAGGGCACGATCCTGGTAGAGTGTGGGAAAATGCTCAAGAAAGGTTCCCCCAAAATGAAAGATGGGAAGCCTGTCCGGGACAGTAAGGGGAATGTAGTGTATGAACCCTATAAAATCAAGGTACTGAACACGATCAATTTCAAAAAAAGTATGCACTATAACCCGTTTATGTATATCCGTTCCGAAAAGGATATTCTGAAACTGGTAAATACAATCATTGCAAATACCAAAGGAGAAGGGGAAAAATCTTCGGAAGATTTCTGGATAAAAGCCGAAAGGCTTTTGTATTGTGCCCTGATCGGCTACATTTACTATGAAGCACCGGAGGAAGAACAGAATTTTTCTACTTTACTGGAATTTATCAATGCTTCCGAAGCAAGGGAGGATGATGAAGAATTTAAAAATGCAGTGGATGAACTTTTTGAGGAACTGGAGAGGGAAAAGCCGGAGCATTTTGCAGTACGCCAATATAAAAAATACAAACTGGCGGCAGGAAAAACAGCAAAAAGTATTTTGATTTCCTGCGGTGCAAGACTTGCTCCCTTTGATATTGCAGAACTGCGAGAGCTGACTTCTTATGATGAGATGGAATTGGATATGATGGGGGATCAGCGTACTGCGATGTTCGTAATCATTTCTGATACGGATGATACCTTTAACTTTATCGTAGCAATCATGTACACTCAGTTATTTAATTTATTATGTGACCGGGCGGATGATGTGCATGGGGGAAGGCTTCCCTATCACGTCAGGCTTCTGCTTGACGAGTTTGCTAATATCGGTCAGATTCCAAAATTTGATAAGTTGATTGCCACAATCAGAAGCCGTGAAATATCGGCTTCTATTATTTTGCAGTCACAAAGCCAGTTAAAGACAATTTATAAGGATGCTGCAGAAACCATTCTGGGGAATTGTGATACGATGCTGTTCCTGGGAGGAAAGGAAGGTTCTACTTTAAAGGAAATTTCGGAAACGCTGGGGAAGGAAACCATTGATCTGTACAATACTTCCGATACCCGTGGGCAAAGCCGATCTTATGGTCTGAATTACCAAAAAACAGGAAAAGAACTGATGAGCCGGGATGAACTGGCGGTAATGGACGGAAATAAATGTATCCTGCAACTTCGTGGTGTGCGTCCGTTTTTTAGTGATAAATTTGACATAACCAAACATAAGCAGTACCGGGAACTGGCAGATTTTGACAAGAGGAATACCTATGATGTGGAAAAAGATTTAAAGCACGAGCTTGTAATGACGGTCAATGATGAATTTGAGATGTGGGAGGATGATGGGGAAGATTAAGTACAGAACATGTCAGCATTTTCGTCCGCCAGTCAGGGCGGAGCCTGTAAGAAAAAATAAAAACATAAGCACAGGAATTACAAAAAATAAGAAAGGAAAAGAAATCCAGAGACAGAGTCGCCGCAGAGTACAGCGGCTTTTTTAATCCTGTGCAATAACCATGAATAATCTGGATTTCAGGTAACGATATGCAATTTTTTAGTTCAGCAATTACCATTCTGCAGACGCTTGTTGTGGCGATTGGTGCAGGTTTAGGTGTATGGGGTGTTATTAACTTGATGGAAGGTTACGGCAACGATAATCCGGGTGCAAAATCACAGGGAATCAAGCAGCTTATGAGTGGAGGCGGGGTTATCCTTATCGGAACTCAGTTGATTCCGCTGCTTTCCGGGCTATTCGGATAAATCTGAAAGGAAAGGAGTACATCCATGTTCGATAGTATTTTTGAAGCAATCGAGGAGTGGATGAGGGAATTACTGACTGGTATGGTACAGTCCAACCTGACCACCATGTTTACGGATGTAAATGATAAAACGGGACAGATAGCGGCTCAGGTTGGACAGACACCGCAGGGGTGGAACAGCAGCATTTTTAACATGATACAGGGGCTTTCAAATTCTGTGATCATTCCTATTGCCGGGATGATCATTACATTTGTCCTTTGTTATGAACTGATCTCCATGCTGACAGAACGCAACAATATGCACGAAATTGATACCTGGATGTTCTTCAAGTATTTTGTGAAAATGTGGATCGCTGTGTATCTGGTAAGCAATACGTTTACTATTACAATGGCTGTTTTTGACGTAGGGCAGTCGGTGGTCAACTCAGCCGCCGGGGTGATCAGCGGGGATACAGCCATTGACATCAGTGAAGCGATTGCGGATATAGAGACAACAATGGAAGCGATGGAGATTGGGGATCTTGTTGTGTTGGCACTGGAAACGCTGATTGTCAGTTTTGGTATGAAGATTATGTCTGTTGTGATTACGGTCATCATGTATGGGCGTATGATTGAAATTTACCTCTACACTTCCGTTGCACCAATCCCGTTTGCAACTATGTCCAATAAGGAATGGGGGCAGATCGGGTTAAATTATTTCCGGGGGCTGTTTGCACTTGCATTCCAGGCATTTCTGATGATGGTTTGTGTTGGAATTTATGCGGTACTGGTATCTGGTCTGCAAATGTCTGGTGACCTAAGCTCGGCACTTTTTGGGGTGGCAGCATATACAGTAATTTTATGTTTCAGCCTGATGAAAACAGGAAGCCTGAGTAAGAGTATTTTTAACAGCCATTAAAAAATGAATGGCAAAGGATAGTTGTATGGAAGGAAGTGATTGAAAATGGCTTATGTGCAGGTTCCAAAGGACTTGACAAAAGTAAAAAATAAAGTGGCGTTCAACCTTACAAAACGCCAGATTATCTGCATCCTGCTGGGGGCAGCACTGGGCATCCCTTTTTATTTTCTTACAAGAAACACACTTGGGACAAGCAATGCCGCCACAGGCATGGTGATTTTGATGCTCCCGGCATTTTTGTTTGCCATGTACGAAAAGGATGGGATGCACCTGGAACAGATCTTATCCAATATCATCCGGGTAAAAATTTTGCGGCCGTCAGTCCGCAGGTACGAAACCGTGAATCTATTTGAAGGGGGAATGCCGGACCATATGGAAGAAAACAGGAAAACGAAGGGAGGGACGAAGCATGACAAGACGGGAGAAGCATCTCCGAAAAAGAGAAAAAAGACTTAAAAAAGAAGAGAAACTCCGTAGAAAAGAGGATTTAAAGTGGGAGAAGATCAATAAGAAAGAGCAGAGAAAAAGGGAGAAACGTAAGGCAAAGGAAGAAGCAAAACAACTGAAACGGCAGAAAAAGAGAGGCGGAAGAAACTATCCCTTGGAACAGAAAAAGCCGGCAGGCAAAAAAACAGCGGGAAATACAAAATCCTCCCAAAAAAGGGAAAGAGAGAAGAGCCTGTCTGTCCAGAAAACTATTGCATATAAAGAAATGGGGAAGGATGGAATCTGCCGGGTTCAGGACAGGGTTTATTCCAAATGTATCCGTTTCTACGACTTGAATTATCAGTTGGCACAGAATGAGGATAAAAATGCAATCTTTGAGAATTGGTGTGACTTCCTTAATTATTTTGACAGCACAATCCATTTCCAGCTTTCTTTTATCAACCATAAAAGCAGTATGAAGGAATTTGAACAGGTGATCCGTATCCAGCCACAGAATGACCAGTTTGATGAAGTGCGTATGGAATATGCACAGATGTTAAAGAACCAGTTGGCAAAAGGGAATAATGGTCTGGTCAAGACGAAGTATATCACGTTTTCTATTGAAGCAGAGAATATCCGTGAAGCAAAGCCAAAGCTGGAGCGTATCGAAGCAGATATTCTGAATAACTTCAAGGTGCTTGGCGTGACTGCTTATCCTTTAAATGGAGAGGAACGGCTGCAAATTCTCTATGAAACCTTTAATCCGGAGAATAATGTACCGTTCCGGTTTGATTACAGCCAGCTCGTAAAAACTGGGCTTGGGACAAAGGACTTTATCGCACCTACCAGTTTTGTGTTTAAGGATGGAAAGACATTCCAGATGGGGAACACCATCGGGGCGGTATCTTATCTTCAGATCCTTGCACCGGAGCTGACTGATAAAATGCTTGCAGAATTTCTGGATATGGATAAAAACCTGATCGTCAATCTCCATGTGCAGTCTGTAGACCAGATGAAGGCAATCAAGCTGGTGAAAAGTAAGGTTACAGATATTAACCGTATGAAAATTGAAGAACAGAAAAAAGCAGTACGTTCCGGGTATGATATGGACATCATCCCCTCCGACCTCAATACCTATGGAGGGGAAGCAAAACGGCTGCTTGAAGATCTCCAGTCCAGAAATGAGCGTATGTTCCTTGTAACAGCGCTCTTTTTTAATACAGCGAAAACAAAGCAGGAGCTTGAAAATGCTGTATTTCAGACTGCGGGAATTGCACAGAAATTTAACTGCGTGTTAAGGAGGCTGGATTATCTGCAGGAGGAAGGGCTGATGAGCAGCCTTCCCCTTGGTGTGAACCATGTTCCGATCAAACGGGCACTCACGACAACTTCTACGGCAATCTTCGTTCCATTTACTACACAGGAGCTTTTTATGGCAGGGGAATCCCTGTATTATGGATTGAATGCACTCAGCAATAACATGATCATGGTGGACAGAAAGAAACTTAAAAATCCGAATGGACTGATCCTTGGTACGCCGGGTTCCGGAAAGTCATTTTCTGCAAAACGTGAGATTACAAATGCGTTCTTTGTTACGCAGGATGACATTATTATCGGAGATCCGGAGGGTGAGTATTATCCACTTGTCCATGCACTGGGAGGGCAGGTAATCCATATTTCTTCTACCAGTCACGATTACATCAACCCTATGGACATCAATATGGATTATTCGGATGATGATAACCCATTAGGGGTAAAAAGTGATTTCATCCTCTCCCTGTGCGAGCTGATCATGGGAAGCAGGAACGGGATCGAAGCAGAAGAAAAGTCAGTCATTGACCGTTGCCTGCCCATTGTCTATCAGAAATATTTTGAAAATCCGATTCCGGAAAATATGCCGGTATTGGGAGATTTGTACCGTTGTCTGCGTGAACAGGAAGAAGTGCAGGCCCAGAGGATTGCGACTGCATTGGAGATTTACGTCAATGGTTCCTTAAAGGTATTTAACCATCAGACGAATGTGGAACTGAATAACCGGATTGTCTGTTTTGACATCAAAGACTTGGGCAAGCAGCTTAAAAAACTGGGGATGCTCATTGTACAGGATCAGGTCTGGAACAGGGTAACGATCAACCGTTGTGCCCATAAGTCCACCAGATATTATATAGATGAGTTCCATTTGCTTCTGAAAGAAGAACAGACTGCAGCATATAGCGTGGAAATCTGGAAGCGCTTCAGAAAGTGGGGAGGTATCCCGACTGGGATCACGCAGAATATTAAAGACCTGCTGGCAAGCCGGGAAATTGAAAATATTTTTGAAAACAGTGACTTTATCTATATGCTCAATCAGGCTGCAGGGGACAGACAGATTCTTGCAAAACAGCTTAATATTTCCCCACATCAGCTTTCCTATGTGACAAACAGCGGAGAGGGCGAAGGCTTGATTTTTTATGGCAATGTAATCATTCCATTTATTGACCGTTTCGACAAGTCATTGAAGCTGTACAGCTATATGACAACCAGACCGTCTGACCTTGAAAAGCAGGAGAAAACAGAAGAAGTCAAAGCGGAGGATACAGAATGAAAAAGTGGCTGGCTGGTTTGCTTCTTTTTTCTTCCATTGTGCTGCTTACACTTAGTATTTATTCCCTGATGGGGATGTATATGGAAGAGAAAAAGGACAACCAGATTTATGAAACGATACGGAATATTTATGAAAAGCCGACAAGGACAGAGCCTTTTCAGGAAGAAAAGGGCAATCCTATAGAAGCGGTGGATGAAGGACTGCTTGCCCTGCACGGAGAAAATCCCGATTGTGTTGCGTGGCTTGCGGTAGAGGGAACGGTTATTGATTATCCGGTTATGTACCGCCCACAGGATAAGAACTACTATCTCAAGCGTGATTTTTATGGAGAATGGTCAGCAAATGGTTCCTTATTTGTAGCAGAGCATTGTGATCCGGATGCCTGTGACAATCTGATCATATATGGTCATCACATGAACAGTGGGAAAATGTTTGCGGCGTTGGAGGATTATAAATCAGAAGATTTCTACCAGGAACATAAATATATTTCCCTGAAAACACTTCATGGGAATGAGAAATATGAAATCATGGCGGCATTTTCTACATCGGTTTATACCAAAAGTGGCTTTGCCTACTATTCATTTGCCGAAGCGGATGAAAAGCAGGAGTATGATGCTTTTGTTTCAGAATGTAAGGAACGTTCCCTTTATGAGACAGACTGCCAGGCGGAGTATGGTGAGAAGCTTCTGACGTTATCAACCTGTGAGTATTCACAGAAGAATGGAAGGATGGTGGTTGTAGCGAAGCAGATTAATGACAACAGGAGAGGGGGAAATGCAGATGGCAGGGAAGGAATATAGAGCCAGGGAGAAAAAGGTTCAGAAAATGAGCAGGGATGGACTTATGGAAGAAAGTCTGTCAGATGGGAGCCTGACATCAATCAGCCATAAGGCAGAAGCACCCCCGAAAATACGATCTCCGGAGGAAAAATCGGATACTGGGGATGAAAAAGAAATTTCCACAAATAGAAAAAGGAGACTTTATAGAGAAAAGGAAACAAACGGACAGAAGCCAGAGGAACATGAAACGCAAAAACTGTACAGGGAAAAAGAGTGCGAACCGCCTGAAAGGGCGGTTTCTTCTTTGTCCAAAATGAGACAGAGAAAGCCTGTATCGGATCAAAAAATAAAGGAAAAGAAAGAATCCATAAGAGAAAGCTCCAGACGGATGGAACAGTTTCAGGAAACAGAAGAAATTTCTGATGAAAAATATAAGGAGAAAAAGGAAGCGGTTATTCATAACCGGAAAAAACGTCTGGTTCAGGAATATGCAGGAAAGAAAGCGGCTTCTAATAAAGGAAAGAATTTTTCGAATGATGGAGAGGAAGCAGAAAAATCCCATGAACATCCAGGACAAGATGGGAAGAAAAAAGGCAGCCGTCTTTCCTTTGATGATGAAGATACAGGTTTTGTAAAAGGTGCAGGAACAGGGATCGGAAAAAAAGCTGCCAGTGTGACTGCAATGGCGGCAAAGGCACAGCTCCGTGGAAAAATCAAAGAAGATGCTTCTGATAATACAGCAATAGAGGGTGTGATGGAAAGTGAACTTGCAGCGGAGCAGGCGGCAAAAGTGCTGAAAAATGCCCAGGAAAGGAGAAAAAAGCATTCGTCTTATGCAGGGCGTCTCAAGGAAAAACAGATGCCGGAGGGCAGACCGAAGACTCTTCATTTTGGAATGTCAGAGGGCGGAAAAGAAGCAGAAAGGATGTCCGGGAAAGCAGCACAGAGTGAAGCAAAGAAGAAAGCACAGATAAAACGATTCTGGCAGAAGCGGCGTATTACAGAAGCCTATGAAGCTGCAAAAGATGGAAAGAAGTCCGCACATACAGTAAAAGCAGTACAAAGTATGACAGTAAAGGCAAGACAGGTAGCGAAAGAGATTTTCCAAAGGAACAGCGGTCTGCTTGTGGGACTGGGTATTTTTGCTCTTCTATTTGCCCTGATGTCTACTTCCCTTGCAAGCTGCGGGGCAGGGATACAGGGATTTGGAACTACTTTTGTAGGGACAACTTATGCCAGCACGGATGCTGATATTTATGCAGTGGAAAATGCTTATGCGGCATTGGAAGCGGCATTGAATGAACAGATCAACAGCATGGAGAACCGCCATGAGGGACACGATGAATACCGTTATAACATTGATGAGATCAGCCATAACCCATATCATTTGATTTCCTATTTTACAGTGAAATATGGTGAATTTACCTATGCTCAGGTGGCAGAGGAGCTGCAGGAGATATTTGAAGAACAATATTCCATCCGTACACAGTCGCACAGGGAAACTGTGACAGAAACAAGGACAGTGCGGGTGGGAGAATCCCTTGGAAATGTAGTGACCAGCGGTTATTGTAATTGTTCCATCTGCTGTGGTCAGTGGTCAGGCGGACCAACTGCAAGCGGTGTTTATCCTACAGCAAACCATACGATTGCAGTGGATGCATCCAATCCATTTGTACCTATGGGGACAAAAGTTGTGATGAATGGAGTGGAGTACACCGTAGAGGATACAGGAGCTTTTGACCAGTACGGTGTTCAGTTCGATGTTTATTATGGCGATCATGCAACGGCGTCTGCACATGGACACCAGACATGGGAAGCCTTTATTGCAGACGATAATGGAAACCGGGAGGTGGAAGTGACGCAGACACATGAAATTAACCGTATGGATGTTACCCTTACCAACCATGATCTGGATACAGTGCTGAGAAACCGTATGACAGATGCCGAAGAAGAGCGATATGACCTCTACAATCACACCTATGGAAACCGTTCTTATCTTTTTGATATTCAGTCCCTTCCATCTGGCGGAGGTGGCTTTGGTTATGAAATACCGCCGGAGGCATTATCGGATGAAAAATTTGCAAATATGATCCGTGAAGCAGAAAAATATCTCGGTTACCCGTATGTATGGGGAGGTGCATCACCGAGTACCAGTTTTGACTGTTCCGGTTTTGTAAGCTGGGTGATCAACAATTGCGGGAATGGATGGAATGTAGGGCGGCAGACTGCAGACGGACTGCGGGGGTGCTGTGCACAGGTTCCTTCCTCACAGGCAAAGCCGGGAGACTTGATCTTTTTCCAGGGTACATACAATACGCCGGGAGCGAGCCATGTGGGAATTTATGTAGGAAACGGCATGATGATCCATTGTGGCGATCCTATTAAATATACCAGTATTGAAACGTCTTACTGGCAACAGCATTTCATGGCGTTCGGACGTTTGCCATGATGGAAAGGAGAAAGGGTACAGTGAACAAAAAATTAAAACGCTATCTGGATGAAACAGAGAAAACAAAAGAAAAGATTTCACAGCTTCAGGAGCATCTGAGGAATGTGCAGGCAATGCAGAAACAGGATGAAGATATGGAGATCATCAAAAGTATCCGTGGGATGAAACTTCCGCCCAGGGAATTATTTGAACTGCTCTGCGGACTGCAGGAGGGTTCCCTTGTAATCGCAAAAGGTAAGGTGCCGGATCAAATGGATCTGGATAAGGAGAAAGAAGAAATGGTGCAGGAAGCATCAGAAAGTGAGGATTTAGGATATGAAATGGAAGAAAATTCGTAAGATACTGGTTCTTATGGCAGTAACGGCTGCGTGTCTGTTTGGGGCAAACGGAGTGACCGCATATGCGAATGTGGATGAAAATGCAGTCGCAGAAGCAGAAAAGCAGGCACA
The DNA here is from genome assembly GCF_022868965.1 of Blautia sp. NSJ-140. Classification (NCBI taxonomy): domain Bacteria; kingdom Bacillati; phylum Bacillota; class Clostridia; order Lachnospirales; family Lachnospiraceae; genus Blautia; species Blautia sp. NSJ-140. Next base: position 125,973 of record NZ_JALIFS010000002.1, read on the forward strand.
GCAGACAGAAGCACCGCCGGCAGAAGAGAAACCAGTTGTGAAAGAAGAGGAAGTTACACCAGAAGATGCTTTTTCTGTACCCGGAAATGGAGAAGTCGTAGACCATATCACAAAGGATTCCAGCAAAGAGTTTTATACAATCCGTACAGCCAATAACAACACTTTTTATCTGGTGGTAGACAAGGCACAGAACACACAGAATGTTTATATGCTTTCTACGATTGATGAAAATGACCTGCAGGAATTTTTAGACGAATCTGAGAAAAAGGAACCAGAAACAGAGCCGAGTGTAGTGATTCCGGAAACAGAACAGCCGCCAGAGGAAAAGCCGAAGGAAGAAGAGCCGCAGAAGGATGGCAGTAAAAACATGATGGGTGTGATCGGTCTTGTAGCGTTCCTGGGACTTGGTGGTTTTTATTTTCTGAAGATACGTTCCAAAAAGGAAACAGAGGAAGCACCCAGTGAAAACCTTGAAATAGGGGATGGTCTGGAAACGGTCAATGAAGATGAGGATGAATAAGGATATGGAATGACAGGAAACGGGCAGTCCAATAAGGCTGCCCTTATTTTAGTGAAGGAGGATATGTTATGTATTTGGTAATTGGAGAAAAGCCGAGTGTTTCACAGGCTTTGGCAAAGGTGATCGGAGCTTATCAGAAGAAGGATGGATTCCTTTTGGGAAGAGACTGCATCGTAAGCTGGTGTGTCGGGCATCTTGCAGAATATGCACCGCCGGAAGTTTACGGGGAAACGTATAAAAAGTGGAGGTTTGAGGACCTTCCGATTCTGCCGGAAAATTGGAAACTTCTGGTATCACAAAGTACCAGGAAACAGTTCGAGGTATTAAAAATGCTTTTGAACCGGAAAGATCTGGAATATGTAGTAAATGCCTGTGATGCAGGAAGGGAAGGAGAACTAATCTTCCGGAGAGTCTATGAATTGTCAGGCAGTAAGCTTCCTGTCAAAAGGTTGTGGATCAGTTCTATGGAAGATGCTGCCATTTCAGAGGGCTTTGCCCATTTGAAAAACGGGACAGAATATCAAAATCTGGCAGAGGCGGCTGTCTGCCGTGCAAAAGCAGACTGGCTGGTAGGTATGAATGCAACCAGGGCTTTTACTACGACTTATGGCAAAACTTTCCGGGTTGGAAGAGTGCAGACGCCGACACTTGCCATGTTGGTGGAACGCCAGGAAAAGATCGAGCATTTTGTAAAGGAAACCTATTATAAGGTCAGGCTGATGGCTGGAGATATGATATTTGTTTCGGAAAGTATCAAAGACCGGACAGAAGCAGAACAGCTTGCTGCATTATGCAGTGGAAAATCCGCAGAGGTCATAGAGGTAAATCGTGAAAAAAAGAGAGGTTTGCCGCCGAAATTATATGACCTGACAACGCTGCAAAGAGAAGCAAACCGTCTGTTTGGTTATACGGCAAAAGAAACACTGGACACGCTGCAGGAATTGTACGAAGAAAAGCTGCTTACTTATCCGAGGACAGACAGCCGGTATGTGACCAGTGATATGGAGGAAACACTTCTGGAACTTGCAGGGGATATGATGGAAGAATTTCTTGATTTTTCCTTTTATGCGGATGTAAGGCGTGTGGTCAATCCGGCAAAAGTTACAGACCACCATGCGATACTGCCGACAAAGCAGGCAATGAAAGCAGAGTGGACAGGGCTTTCGGAAAAGAAGAGGAGTCTTTTATATCTGACTTCCATGCAGGTGTTAAAAGCTGTGGCAGGAGATTTCCAGTATGAGCAGGCAGAAATTACGGTTACCTGTGCCGGACATGAGTTTCATACAAAGGGAAAAAGAACAGAGCAGATGGGATATAAAGAAGTAGAAGCAGCTTTTCGGAAAAAAGTATCAGCAGGGGCAGAAAAAGAGGATGAAGAGGAAGAAGGAATATTCCCGGAATATCTGAAAAAAGGTCATGTGTTCCCGGAGATACAGGCAGCATGTAAGGAGTGCTTTACAGCACCGCCGAAGCCATTTTGTGAAGATACACTTCTCGCAGCAATGGAGACTGCCGGAAATAAAGATTTTGAAAAAGAAACAGAGAAAAAAGGTCTGGGCACACCGGCAACCAGGGCTGCGATCATTGAAAAACTGGTATCTTCCCATTATGCTGTCCGAAAAGGAAAGCAGATTCTTCCTACTATGGAAGGAAGGGAACTGGTATCTATCCTGCCGGAACAACTGAAATCAGCAGCCATGACAGCACAGTGGGAAAATGAGTTGCTTGCGGTTGAAAAAGGCAAGGCAGACAGTGAAAGATTTATGGAGGGGATCATAAAGCTTCTGGAAGAAATTCTTGTGGACTGCAGGAGCATATCTTCAGAAGAACGCAGACAGTTTCAGGACAAAGAAGCAATCGGTATCTGTCCTGTATGCCAGAGTCCGGTTTATGAAGGAAAACATAATTTTTATTGTGACAGTCGGGATTGTTCCTTTGCACTTTGGAAAGAAAACCGTTTTCTTGCCAGCATGAGGAAAAAAATGGATAAACGTATGGCAGCGGAACTTCTGAAAGAAGGCAGGGTATTTGTGAAAGATCTGTATTCTGTCAAAAAGGACAGATACTTTAATGCGTATCTGATTATGGGAACGAAGGATGGAAAGGCAGAGTTCCACCTAGAATTTCCCAAAGGAAAAAGTAAAAGGGAATAAAAATCTCCGCCGGTCAGGGCGGAGACATTTGTTTTGTCTTATTGTAATGGGAATCCTGTTTTCAGGATGGATGCCCAGTTACTTTTGGCATACAAAAAACGGACAACAGTTACCAGTTTCTCTGTTTCTGAAATGCGGTAAAAAGCGAGATAGTTATTTACGATGGTAAAACGAATCCCCCAGGAAGAAAGGATGCGGTCATCGACCAATGGGAATTTCTGCGGAAACTGGGAAAGGGCATTGATCTTTTCCTCTGCAGTATCCAGCAGATGGTCAGCGGCTTCCGGATTTTTGAGTGTAAATTCAATATAATCGGCAGCACTTATCATATCCCGTTCCGCTGTATGTGTGATGTGAATGTGATAATTCACCTTTTCCTGCGGCTCCTTATATCAGACATGGCTTCGGAAAACGGGCGGGTTTTACCTTCTGCAATATCGGTAAGACCTTCCTGGATAAGCCCGTATAACTCAAACTTACCGACCAGATTTTCATAGGCTTCGATGCTCATGACTGCAAGATCACCTTTCCCATTTTTGGTGATGAATACCGGTTCGGAATAATTATGACAAAATGTAGAAATTTCATTGTAGCTGTTCCGTAGATCAGCACTGGAACGAATGGTTGGCATATCCTGCACCTCCTTTTCTTTATAACAAAATTATAACTAAATTTCTTTATATAGTCAACGGGTGCAGGAGAAAAAACAAAAAGAAAGAAGGGAATATATGGCAAAAATAAATGATATAAGGGTTTTAGCAGAAGAAACCGCTTCGGATGTGGCAAGTTCTCCAAGAGACTGGATGGCGTATCTGGATACAGCGGCAAAATTGTACCGCTATCCTTTTGCAGATAATCTTTTGATCCACGCACAGCATCCACAGGCTACTGCCTGTGCGGAATTGGAAACATGGAATGAGAAAATGGGACGGTGGGTAAACCGTGGGGCGAAGGGGATAGCCCTGATCGACGATACTGGTCCGAGACAGAGACTCCGCTATGTATTTGATATAGAAGATACCCATATGGTAAGGGGAGGAAGGACACCATATCTATGGAAGATGGAAGAACGGTATGAAGGCAGACTGCTGGAATATCTCACCGACGCTTATGGGGTGGCAGGATATGATACAACAGGGCTTGGAGATGCCCTGCTTGCAGTAGCTTCTGAAATGACAGAGGAAAATCTGGAGGAAGCTATGGACGGACTTTTTTATGAGGTGAAAGGCAGTTTTCTGGAGGAGATGGATGCGGATTCTATCCGTGTGAATTTCCGAAACCTGATGGTGGACAGTCTTTTTTATACATTAGCAAGGCGGTGTGGTCTTGAGCCGATGGAATATCTGGAAGCAGAGGATTTTGTAGGGATTACAGACTTTAATGATTTGCGGGTACTGGCATTCCTTGGAAATGCTGTCTGTGAGTCGGCAGAAACCGTGCTGAGGGATATAGGAAGGACAGTCAGAAAATTTTATCAGGAAGAATTGTCCCAACAGCTTGCTTTTTCGCAAAATCCTGTGTATAATAACAATAAGAAATTCAACACGTTAATTCGTGAAAGTAAAGAGAAAGGAGAACAAGAGAATGGAACTGACATATCATCGCAAAGGAGATTATCTGTTTCCGAACCTGACCATAGAGGAAGAACCGACGACCATCGGGAAATACGGGATGCTTCGGAGGACTTATCTGAAGGAACACAAGAAGAACTGGTATCAGAGTATGCTGCTGAGCGGGAAGCTGAACAGCCACCTGATGGAGATCGAGAAAACAGCACAGGAGAGGATGGAAGTCCTGATGGAAAATCTCCTGAAGACTTATCCGGCACCGGACAAAGAACTGGATCAGATGAGGTGGGCAGCCCACATGAACAATCTGACAGCGATGGCAGAAGAGAGCATCTTGAAGGAATTGGTGTACAGTTAATCGAAGAAACAACAGAACGGGATTTGAGTGAAGCAGAGGAAGAAATTGCCTCTGCTTTATCTTTGCCTGAACTGCCTACAGTAAAACAGCAGATACGATCTATCGAAGAACGGCAGGCAGCTCTATATGCCGGAGAAATTTCCGTTCCTTCTGATGTGGTGGATGAAGTTTTGAGAAAGGGCGGTAACAAAGATAGAAGCCATCTTCGTATGATTTATAATTTTATGATAGAACAGACACCGGAAGAATACACAGAATTTGTCCGGAGGGAATACGGTGAGGGCGGTATTGGCCTTGTGATAGGCGGGAAAGAATATTCTGTCTGGTATGATGAACTGGGGATGCAGATTGCAGTTGGACACACCATACACGACCAGATCTTGGATAAGGCTTTTTTATCATGGGAGGAAGTTTCCGGACGGATTCACCAGCTTTTACGCCAGGGTGAATATGCACCACAGTCTGTTTTGGAAGCTGCCAGGGCAAATGCAGTCAAAGAACATGCAGAGGTACTGGCGTATATGCAGCGTGATATGGCAGAAGGCGTATCAGAACTTGTGTTTGAAGATAACCAGATATTTTATGGCGGTTTTCCAGAGATGGTTGAGCGTATCGGAAATTTGTTGGAGCAGCCGGAATTTCTTACAGACCTTAATGAACGTTTGGAAGGACTTGCAGAAGCATATGAAATGGATAAAGAAATTATGCGTTTCCATTATTACCATCCGGACAGAGTATCTGCACAATTTCAGAAATTTGCGAAAGAAGCGGTTCCCTATCAGGCAAGGGAAGGGTTTCAATGGCAGGAACATGAAATTTTTATCACGCAGGATGAAATAGATGCTTTCCTTTCCCGTGGCGGGACTTATTCGGATGGAAGGCTGACAACCTATGCCTTTTTTATTCAGGATAAATCAGAAAAAGAAAAGGCGGAGTTTATTAAGGAGCAATATGGGATTGGAGGACAGAGCCATGCACTCAGCGGTGCGGATCATTCCCATGCAGAATACAACGGAAAAGGGGTGAAACTGGAACGGGGGGATTATGGAAATCCAGATGTGAGCATTCTATTAAAGTGGCCTGCGGTTGCAAAACGTGTCCAGTATTTGATCGATCATGACAGCTATTTAAAAGCGGGGGATTATACAAGGATGCCCTCCTATGAACGGGAACGGATGGCAAACCGTGTGATCAGTTTTTATGCCCGCCTGCCAGAAGAGATAGAGCGTCCCTTTGAAGAAGATTTTTTTTATGAGAAGGCAAGAGAAGAACTTCCGGGGATATTGGAAGATCCAGATTCAGCAGAACAGCTTGTTGCAGGCATGGATGACGCACTTGCCGAGCTTCCGTTGGATTTTGATGGATATGAGAACCGTGTGCAGATTTTATCAGAAATTCATCAGTACATAGAAGGAACTTATACGATTTTTCCACAGAAGAAGCAGGAGATAGAAATAGAAGGAACCGGCAGGCAGATGAACTTGTTTGATTTTATGAAATCAGAACCGGAACCTGAAATAACGCCGAAAGTTCAACCAGAGATGCAACAAAAACTAAACGGAGAACAAGGGCTGGAAGAAGCAGATAGAACAGAGGATACCGATGCGGGATTTTATGAAAGCGTGGAGGAACAAATAGATGTACATGTTTTAGAGGCTATGGAAAAGGCAGGGACTTCCTTTGATGAGTTTTCTCCTGAGCAGATGGATGTAATCTATTCTTCGGCAGAAAATGGGATGGATATTACGCTGTTACTGAATCCGGAGTTTTCGCCGGCACAGATGCAGCTTATCGCAGATGTGATGGAACGCATATCAGCAAATGAACGCTACCGTTTTGAATCTGAAATTGAAAAATTGACTTCTGTAGTAATGACACCAGAGGAGATCAATGCACAAAGACAGGAAAGTCATCTTCCGTTGGAGGACTTTTCAGATGGTTCAGAAATCGTTCCGGGGGAAACGGAAGTAAAAGGGAATGCTGTAGAATGGAAGCCAGAAAAACAGGAAGGGAAAGCGGAACGGGTAAATTTCCGTATTACCGATGATGATCTCGGTGCAGGCGGTCCGAAAGCAAAATTTAAAGCAAATATGGAAGCAATCCATCTGTTGAAAAAATTGGAGGAAGAAAACCGACTTGCAACGCCCAAGGAACAGGAAGTGTTGTCAAGATATGTTGGCTGGGGAGGTATCCCTAACGCCTTTGATAAAGAAAATTCAGATTGGGCAGAAGAATACAGGGAATTATACGATACATTGACCAAAGAAGAATATGAGGCGGCAAGGGCATCTACGTTAAACGCTTTTTATACTTCCCCGACAGTCATTCATGCAATGTATGAAGCACTTGAAAATATGGGGCTGAAGAATGGGAATATCCTGGAACCCTCCTGTGGAGTGGGAAACTTTATGGGGCTTCTTCCGGAGAGCATGGCAGGCTCAAAGATGTATGGTGTGGAGCTGGACAGTATTTCAGGAAGAATGGCAAAGCAGTTATACCAGAAGAATGAAATCGCAGTCCAGGGGTTTGAGACGACGGAGTACCCAGAGAGTTTTTTTGACTGCGTGATCGGGAATGTGCCATTTGGTGCGTATAAAGTCACTGACCGGAAATATGACCGTTATAATTTTATGATCCATGATTATTTTCTGGCAAAATCCATCGACCTGGTACGTCCGGGAGGAGTTGTTGCAGTTGTGACGTCAAGCGGGACTATGGATAAGCAGAGTCCGGCAGTACGGGAATATCTTGCAAACAGGGCAGAACTTCTAGGTGCGATCCGTTTGCCAAATAATGCGTTTATGAGAAATGCGAACACAGGAGTTGTTGCAGACATCCTGTTTTTTCAGAAACGTGACCGTATATCATTGGAAAAACCGGGGTGGGTGGAACTTGGAACGACACCAGAGGGTTATGTGGTTAATTCTTATTTCACAGAGCATCCGGAAATGGTGTTGGGAGAGTTTGTAACAGAAAGCACCCAGTATGGAAAACAGGAGGTTACGGTAAAAGCCCTCCCTGACAGAAGGCTGAAAGATCAGTTGAGAGAGGCTGTCCGCCATATTCATGGCAACATTGAAGAAAGGGAATTGGAAGATTCCGAACTGGAGGATGAGACAGTCTCTGTCCCTGCTGATCTTAGTGTCAAAAATTTCAGTTTTACAAATATAGAGGGAAAAGTCTATTATCGGGAGAACTCCAAAATGAATCTGGTGGAGCTGCCGAAAGTGACCGCAGAGCGTGTCCTTGGAATGATAGAGATTCGGAACATCACACAGAAATTGATTGAGCTGCAGATGGATGGAGAAGGGACAGAGAAAATCCAGAAGGTACAAGAAGAACTGAACAAAGCATATGACAGCTTTACCTCCCAGTATGGACTGATCAGCAGTAATGCCAACCGCAGAGCATTTAATGAGGATAGCAGTTATTGTCTTTTATCTTCTTTGGAGATATTGGATGAGAATGGGGAACTGAAACGGAAAGCGGATATTTTTACCAAAAGAACGATCAAACGTGCGGAACCTGTTACTTCTGTAGACACTGCAAGCGAAGCATTGGCTGTATGTATCGGTGAGAAAGCAATAGTTGATATTCCTTTTATGGCACAGCTTATGGATTCTTCAGAAGAAACAGTGATAGAAGAACTGGCAGGTGTAATCTTTAAAAATCCTTTAGATGGGAAATGGGAGACTTCGGATGAATACCTTTCCGGGAATGTTCGTGAAAAACTGCGGATGGCGGAAGCATCTGCAGAACATGATCCATCTTTCCAGATCAATGCAGAAGCATTGAGAAGGGTGCAGCCTAAAGAACTGGATGCGTCGGAGATAGAGGTTCGTCTGGGTGCTCCATGGATCAAGGCAGAATACATCAATCGGTTTATGGCTGAGATTTTCCATACGCCAGCATACCGGTTGGGAAAATCTATCAATGTCACTTATGCAAAGATCAATGGACAATGGAATATTTCGGGGAAAACACAGGATTTTGGAAATCCTTTGATTACGGCAACCTATGGAACCGGCAGGGCGAATGCGTATCGTTTATTGGAAGATGCCCTGAATCTGAAAGATACAAAAATCTATGATACGGTCATGGAGGATGGCGTAGAAAAACGTATCCTGAATAAAAAGGAGACTATGCTGGTTCAGCAGAAGCAGGAAATGATAAAATCAGCATTTAAAGACTGGATTTTTAAAGACATACGGCGCCGGGAGGATATTTGCAGGACATACAACGAACTGTTTAATAGCACCCGGCCCCGTGAATATGACGGAAGCCATATTCAGTTTGCCGGCATGACACCGGAGATTACCTTGATGCCCCACCAGAAAAATGCCATTGCTCACGTTCTTTATGGAGGGAATACCTTGCTCGCCCATTGTGTCGGGGCAGGGAAAACCTTTGAAATGATTGCTGCTGGTATGGAGAGTAAACGTCTGGGGCTTGCACAAAAAAATCTGTATGTTGTGCCAAACCATCTGACAGAACAGTGGGGCAATGATTTTTTAAGGCTTTATCCAGGGGCAAATATCCTTGTGGCAACGAAAAAGGATTTTGAGCCGGCAAACCGAAAAAAGTTCTGCTCCAGAATTGCAACCGGGGAATATGACGCAGTAATTATCGGGCACAGCCAGTTCGAAAAAATCCCTCTTTCAAAAGAACGGCAGATTGAGACAATCAACCGTCAGATCGCAGATATTACCTTTGCGATTGAGGATATGGCAAGGGAAGATGGTACCCGGTTTACCGTTAAGCAGATGGAAAAAACGAAAAAAACGCTGCAGGAAAAACTGAAAAGACTAAATGACCAGACAAGAAAGGATGATGTTGTTACCTTTGAGCAGTTAGGTGTGGATCGTCTGTTTGTAGACGAGTCACATTACTATAAGAACCTTTTTTTATATACAAAAATGCGGAACGTGGCAGGTATTTTACAGACGGACGCACAGAAATCTTCGGATATGTTTATGAAATGCCAGTATTTGGATGAAATTACAGGAGGTAAGGGTGTGACGTTTGCAACAGGAACCCCGATCTCAAATAGTATGACGGAGTTATATACCATCATGCGTTACCTGCAGTATGATACGATCCAGAAGATGGGATTGGGACATTTTGATGCATGGGCAGCTTCTTTCGGGGAGACTGTTACGGCGATTGAATTATCTCCAGAGGGAACGGGCTACCGGGCAAAAACTCGGTTCGCCCGTTTTTATAATCTTCCGGAACTTATTTCACTATTTAAAGAAGCTGCAGATGTACAAACTGCGGATATGTTAAACCTTCCAGTGCCGGAAGCAGAATATATCAATGAAGTATTAAAACCCAGTGAAATTCAGAAGGAAATGGTAAGCAGCTTTGCAGACCGTGCAGAAATGGTAAGAGGCGGTGTTGTGGATGCAAAAGACGATAACATGCTGAAGATTACGAACGATGGAAGAAAATGTGCGTTGGATCAGCGACTCATCAACGACATGCTGCCGGATGAAGAGGATAGTAAGGTAAACCGCTGTGTAAAAAATGTATTTGACATATGGAAGGAGACTTCAGAGAGAAAGTCAACACAGCTTGTTTTCTGTGATCTTTCGACACCGAAAAATGACGGTTCTTTTAATGTATATGATGATGTCCGTGAGAAACTGGTGGAAAAAGGCATTCCACGGGAGGAGATACGGTTTATCCATGAAGCAGGGACAGAGGCACAAAAAGCAGAATTGTTTGCAAAGGTACGGGCAGGGGATGTGCGTGTACTTCTTGGTTCTACACCGAAGCTTGGTGCTGGCACCAATATACAGGACAGGCTCATTGCTCTTCACCATTTAGACTGCCCTTGGAAACCATCTGATCTGGAACAGCAGGAAGGTCGTATTCTCCGCCAAGGAAACCAAAATGAGAAAGTTAAGATCTTCCGTTATGTCACGGAAAATACATTTGATTCGTATATGTGGCAGATTTTAGAGAATAAGCAGAAATTTATTTCACAGATCATGACCAGTAAATCCCCGGTACGTGCCTGTGAGGATGTGGATGATGCAGCGCTTTCTTATGCGGAGATTAAAGCTCTTGCTACAGGAAACCCTTACATAAAAGAAAAGATGGATCTGGATATTCAAGTCAGTAAACTGAAGCTGATGAAGGCAAACCACACAAGTCAGATCTATCGGCTGGAGACAGATATTGCAAACCGGTATCCGATGCAGATTACATCCATGAAAGAACGTATTTCCGGACTGGCAGCTGATCTGGAAACTGCAAAGCCGATTTTAGAACAGGAGAAAAATGCTTTTTCCATGGTTATAGGTGGAAAGACTTTTGTTGACAAAAAAGAAGCAGGAACGGCACTGATTGCTGCCTGTGCGGGCTTAAAGGCAGTCCATACAGAAGGGGTTGTCGGGGAATATCAGGGATTCTCCCTGTCTTCCAGTTATGATGTGTTTAACCAGCAGTTTAAACTGACGATTAAGGGGAAATGCAGTTATTCCATTGAGATGGGAAAAGATGCCATGGGAAATGTCCAAAGGATTCAAAATGTTTTTGGAAATATTGAAAAGCATCTTGCGGAATCGAAGCAAAAATTAGAAACACTACAGGAACAGCTTGCCACTGCAAAGGAAGAAGTTACCCATCCTTTTGCTCAAGAAGAAGAACTGGCTATGAAACTGGAACGGCTGTCAGAGTTAAATATTTTGCTGGATATGGATGGAAAAGGCTCATCGGATACCCTGGGGATGGATGAAGAAGTTGCGGATGTTCCGAGACGATATTCCAATCTGGCAGGGAGAGTATCAGATGCGTCCTGCATGACGGAGGAAGAAAGAAAACCATCTGTCTTGCAGAAACTTAGAGCAAAGCAGGTGGAAGCTGTACAGAAAGAGAAGAAAATGTCCAAAACCCACAGAAGAGGACAGGAATTGTAAAACAACCATATATCCCGTCGCAGGTTACATGTGGCGGGATGATTTTTATAACTTTAGAAGGAGGAGGTAATCATGGCAAACAAACGTGAAGAACAGCTGAAAGAAATTACAGAACGGCTGGAACAGGGTGTTCAGGAACTTTTTACATCTGAGCGTTACAGGGAATATTTAAACACGATGGCAAAATTCCATAATTACAGTTTTAACAATACACTTTTGATCACAATGCAAAGACCGGATGCTACTCTGGTGGCCGGGTATCAGGCATGGCAGAAGAAATTCAACCGACATGTGCTGCGTGGGGAGAAAGGGATTCAGATTATCTCTCCCGCCCCGATAAGGGAAAAGGAAGAAGTAGAAAAGATTGATCCAGAAACAAATGAACCAATATTAAAAGCGAATGGACAACCGGAAACAGAGATTATTGAGCATGTGATTCCCAGATTTAAAGTGGCTACTGTATTTGATGTTTCACAGACAGAGGGGGAGCCTTTACCTGATCTGGGAGGGGCGGATCTGACAGGGCAAGTTGCAGATTTTACGGTATTTATGGAAGCAATCCGAAATGTTTCTCCGGTACCAATCCGGTTTGCAGAAATTGAGGGGACATCCCATGGATATTATCACAATACGGATAAGGAGATTGTAATTAAAAGCGGGATGAGTGAAAGCCAGACCATGAAAACAGCCATCCATGAAGTTACCCATGCTCTTTTGCATGACAGGGATCTGATGGAGGAACAGGGCATTGAAAAAGACAAAATGACAAAAGAAGTAGAAGCGGAAAGTGTTGCTTATATTGTATGTCAGCATTTGGGACTGGATTCTTCGGAATATTCTTTTCCGTATATTGCCGGATGGAGCAGTGACAGAGATATGAAGGAACTTCGTACATCCATGGATTTGATCAGAAAAACAGCGGGAGATTTTATCGAAAATATGACGGAGCAGTTTCAAATTTTACAGAAGGAACATCCGTTAGAAAAAACATATTCAGAACAGGAAACATCAGGGTTATCTTTTGAAGAATACCAAAGAGTGGAATTATTTGATGTACCGGCACTGTTTGTAAATGAGCGTGTGGATTTGGAATCACTTCCAGAGGGGATTTATCGCTATGAGCTGCGTGGAGCTGATTATGATCCGGGCTATCCTCTTACCATTGAAAAGAATGTAACGGTCAATCATGCAGCAACAATCCTGACTGTTGTCCCGTTGAATATCCCGGAACAGGGGTATTTGAGGATTGGGGAAGAATTGAATATGACAGGAGGGATGCAGCGTATCCCTGAGTACCAGTCGGAAATGTCCGAGCATGATCTGACTGTGGAACGTAAAAAAACTGAAAATGCCATAGGCAGAGCAAATGAATCCCTCTATCTTTCCGGTACAGATAACCGCTATGCCATTTATCAGATTGCCGGTAATACCAAAGGAAGAGAGTATGCGTTTATGGGAATGGATTTTGTGGCTTCGAACGGTATGAATGTAGAGGGGGCAGATTATGCGTACATTTATGGAGGGTTGTTATCGGAGAATGATACGCTGGACAGCCTGTATCAGACTTTTAACATCAATCATCCGGAAAATTATACCGGACATTCTCTTTCTGTCAGCGATGTGGTTGTGGTACAAAAAAATGGAGAAGCAAAAGCATATTATGTGGACAGTTTTGGTTTTAAGGAGCTGCCAGATTTTGTACAGCAGAGAATCCAGGAAGCAGAAATGAACCGTAAAAGGGAAGATTCCATGATTACACTTGATACAACCGATGTGGAAATAGAACAGCATGAGGGGTTATGGCATACGGTTGATAAGATGGAAATTGAAAATGAAATATTTTATTTGATGCGTCACAATGAATATGGAGATTCTGTGGCGGCGGTTATTTTAAATGCAGATGGAGAGCTGGTAGCACAGGATTTAGAGAATGGATTTGATCAGGGTGCTATGGAAGCAATCAGAGAGTTTTTTAAAGAAAAAGGCATTGACTGGCATCAAAAACAGGAAAATATCGCAGATGGACAAACAAGTTTTTCGCCGTTATATATTCATAGTCTGACATATGCAATGGAGCATGGGGAAGCAGATGCGTACCTTGATTCAAGGAAACTTAATATTGAATGTAAAGGTGCGATTGAAGAAACAATCCGTCAAAACTTTGATGGTATGCATTTGAACCGTAATGCGGCGGATTCTGTTCTTGAAAAATATGGATTGGAGAGATGCTCTTTTATACTTGCCTGTACAATACAGGAAAAATCGTGGGATAGACGTTTTTCCGGGAAAAATAAAGAATGGGCAGAAACTATTTTTGTGCCTGAAAATATCAACCGTGGGGTGAATGCGAATCTTGATTATGTAGTGGAAAGTCATCCGGCAATACTGGATGGTTTTACTGATCTGGTTCGTGAAAAGATTGCAGAACTTGAGAAAATAGAAGTATTTATTCGCAGGTATTATGTTGTAAGTGATATAGAAGGTACAGAAACAGGACAGCAGTACCGGTATTTTGTGGATATAGAAGAAGCAATTCAGGCATATCATCAGTTACCAGGGCATCTGAACAAATATCTTGGTATAGAAAGTACAGAGAAACCTCCGATGCGAAGAAATTTGCTCTCTTGTGAAAATGGTATTGATGAAGTGGAATATATTGGTTTTAATCCTCCGAGTGAGAAATGGATGAATCCGGAAACCGAAGAAGCTACGGAAAAGGTGCAGATATATCTTCAGACATGTGATAAGGATGCTGCATATTGGTTAGAGAACGAAAGAAAATATTTATATGTGCAAACGGTATCGGATGGATATGACTATACGTTTTATGATGAAGAATATAAAGAATTGGATGGCGGTTTATATTCTGATTCCGAACTGACATTTAAAAGTGCTTTGCAGGAAATCATGCTTGATGAGTTTCGTTCATCTATTGATGAGTGTAAGGTCATTAACAGTGAGGAATTTCTGGAAAAAGCAGAAGAAATTGCTGAGAAAAAGCTGCTTGAACAGGTGGAGAATATGGAACACACAAAACAAGAAAAAAATATTACAGCAGATACCGTGACCAATCTGCGGGGAAAAAGCCGGGAATATGATTCCAGTTCAAGAGAAAGCATTTATACATTTGAGTGTTCCATCAATGGTAATCCGAGAGTACTTACATATACAATAGGAAAGAGGGAGTATTTTTATAGTCCTTTATCTGATCGAGGTAAAGTGGAGGACATTTATTCTATTCACACAGATGGCGATGATATATGGGATCAAATGTCAGAAGCAGAATTATCTAAATTAGAAATTAGATTAGCTGGTGAAGCAGAAGTATTCGATTTTCAAGAAAAAAGTAAGCAGGCAGTTTCCGTATATGATTTAAAAGAAATCAGCTTTGAGTTGATGGAAAGAGAAAAGAGTTCTATGACCAAAGAACAACGAGAAAGGGTTTGGGATGGACTTTCTGAAAAAGGGAATAAATTATTGGCAGTTGCTATTGCGGGTGCAGATAATAGAGTGAAACTGCAATTTGCTCAGAATCTTCTCATAGAAGCACAGGGTATTTTGAAAGAATCGCAGTATGATAACTGGAAATATGTCATTAATAAAAGGGAAATAGAAATGCCGGCAATATCAAAACCACCACTTATCTCAGAAAAGACTGAACCGGAAAAAGCATTTGCAGGAAAGAGTTGTGCTGAAATAGAAGAAACGGTCCTCTGCCTTGCACAGGCCCAACTGGAAGAAATGGGATTGGAGAATGAAGTGGTGCTGCTTGGGGCACGAGTTTATGGAAGCCGGACAAGAGAAGGACTATATACCGATCATTCAGATTTGGATGTTGTTCTTTCTTATGCTGGAAACATCAGGGAAGATACATTTTTTAATTGCCTGAATGAAGTTGGAATGTCTGTAGCCGGCTTGAAACTGGATATTAACCCGATTTCGGAAGAAAAAACTGGTACACTGGAAGATTATTTGAAAATAGCAGAAAAATATCTGGATGATAAAGAAGTGGAAAAACTGGCTGCCGATATAGATCAGTTTTCCTATGACTATGACCAATATGAATATGATGATTCTGTTACGGATAGAGAAGAAAATGTAAGAAGTATATATACGGCACTTACAACGGGGAAAGAAGATGGTATTAGAGAATGGCTTGCGGAAATAGCGGCAGACGAGAATGATGATCTTCCGGAAAATGTAAAAGATGCAAAAAGATTGATAGAAAGAATGGAGCAGGTTCTGGGAAATAGCAATGCAGAAATAAGGTGCGAATCGGAAAAAACAGAAGCAACGATTTCATTTTATGCTGCAGAATGTATGGAATTTCCAGTGTTGGGAGAGTACCATGAGAATCTTACTTTAGAGGAAGCACTGGCTGTTTATGAAAAAATACCGGCAGAGCGGATGAATGGAATCAAGGGAATTGGTTTTGTCTTACACGATGGAAGTGCTTATGATAATGCAGAGTATGAGCTGATGTCAGCTGGACAGATCAGGACAGACATGATTGATCTGATTCCACACTATAGGGAGAGTCCTCTTGTACAAAAGGCTGTAACAGATGTAAAAACGTATCTTGAAAATCAAACGACAAAGGAAACTGATAAAAATTTGTCGAAAAACAAGGAAAGACAGACGGTGATTGAGAAAAATGAAGTAGACAGACAAGAAATTCCACAACAGAGAAATAACAGCAGAAAGGAATCCGTTCTGCAGGCACTCCGGGAACGTCAGGCAAAGCTAAAGGCACAGGAACAGGCAAAACATAATGAAAAATCGCATACGAAAAAGAAAGGGGAACAGGAGTTATGAGAAACGTAAAATTTGAAGAAAACGAGCTGTTGGTTATGGCAATGTTTGATGCAGGAAACCGCAGAGAAAGTATGGAGAGGATTGAAGAAATCATTCCCCATGTGGAAGAAGACCAGGAAATATATTCTCTTGTTCTCCAGACCATTGAGAAATTGAAACGGATCACAGATATGGATTATCATAGGATTGATCTGGAGGAGTATAAGCAGGAGCCGGAGGAGGAAGAATGAAGTTAAACCAGTTTGCAGTTTATCAGTTGAAACAGGATGCACAGGGCAGAAAACTTGCTTTCCGGTCTTATCAGAGTATAAAGGAACAGGGAATTGCTGTACGTGTAGAGTATTATGATCAGGTTTATCTGACAACAGCTCTTCCACATGATACGATAGAAGCTATCTGGAAGCGGCTGTCTTTAAAGATGCCGAAGAATTTTAAAGGATACCATTCCCCGAGTACCAGTGATGTGATTGTGTATAATCATGAAGGGACTGTTTCTGCTTATTATATAGATAAAGAGAGATTAGTGCCGATTGCAGGATTTATACGGCTGCATTCTTCCAGTACTATGGTGTCTATGGAAACGACAGATTTTCATGTGGAAGGTAAAAAAGGAAACTGGATTGCTGCAGATGAAATTATTATTGACGGCAGACAGTTCTTTTTGATGGAGAGTGATACTTACAAAAATTCTGCACAATACCTGGTTGTATCACAAGAGGGAGAAATTGTTTCCCAGGAGAGCAGGGGATTTGATGAGCAGACAATCCAGCAGATCAGAAAATTTCTTAACTCTTCACATTCAGAAAATTTCATAGAAAAGCCGAAGCTGGAAACGTATCAGAAATATTATGAGAATGGCGAGTATCTTCGGAGTGCGGAACTGACAGAAGAACAAAACTATAATATGATTGACGGCAGGATAAATAATATTTCCGGAAAGAAAAAACAGGAACGGGAATCCGTATTAAGAAAATTGCATCAAAAGCAAAAGGAGATAGCTGCCAGAAGCGGAAAACAGCAGCTACAGGATTTGGAGCGTAACAGGAAATAGTGGATACCCCAGTCAGCAGATTCAAGGTTGCTGGCCGGGGTGTTTTCATATTATGAACTCTTCTATAATTCAGATGCTTTCCATTTTTCCTGGGTTCTCACTGGTTCTTTTCCTAGAATAGTATCTACATTGGTACAAACAGTACGCAGCTCTTGCTGGTAATCTTTAAAGTAACGGTAAGTATCATACTGAGCATTTTTCTGTGTGAGTAGTTTCTCCTTTTCTGCTTTTAAGTGTTTCATAGATGGCATTTTTCCATCAGGGTTTTTGGTTTTTAAGTATCTGGCAGCGGTTTCATAAGTTTCGATTTCGGTTAGATGTTCTTGCCGGAATCTTTTTTTGTTCTTTGACTGTAGCATTTGAGTAAAGACAGATTTGTTGGAAAAATACTGACCGGTGTAGTGAATCTGTTCATTGATGTCATGCAGGTCAGCCTCAGTTTTTTTTACAGTACGCCTTGCCTGAGATAGCTGTATGGTAATATCATCATATTCATTCTGTAGATTGGCTCTTGTATCAAAATGATGTTCCTCTATATAGGCAACGGTCTTTGCCATTTGCTGAAGATTGGAAATTTTTACTTTTTGTGCGTATGCCTGATTTTGTTGAGCCTTTATGCAGTTCTGCAGATCGACGACAAGCTGGAGGTCAGATTTGATAAATAATATTTTAAGTGTTTCGGTATCCATTTCTTTTTCAAAAGAAGATCTCAGGAAGTCGGCAGGCATGGAATCAAAACCTTTCTGACAAGGATTTTGTTCAGAGGGAATTATTTTTTTGCGGATTTCAGGACGAACAGTATGAGCTGCGAATACTTCAAGTAAATGTGCTTTTCCATAATCGTTTCCCAGTGTTCGCTCCGAAATATGTTTTTCACGTTCTGGATGTCTATAACTGAAACGTCCTCTTTTATCAAATACTTCAATTTCATATTTTTCCCATAATCGTCTCTTGAAATCGGAGAAGGAGTGGACAGAGGTAGAAATATCATCGACAGCCTCACGGATAAATTGTTTCTGTGTAAGGTAGCGGGTATTCATTGGTGTTAAACCATCGGCAAGGATTTCCTGATTCAGTTTATTCAGGGCTTTTTTCCCCTTTCTGGACGCCCAGTATTCTTTTTCTGTAATCTTCTTGGAAGCAGGAGAGAGCAGATCCACCTGATACAGATTTTCACGCTGGCATATATCCATAAGAGACTGTTGGAGATATTTCAGATAATCTTTTGTCAAATGATGTTTATATCCGGCACGGCTGTCACAGGTACGTTCCATAAAAGGCTGTGGCTCTACATCCAGTTTCCGCAGACTGTTGATTATGATATGTACATGAATATTGCCACTGTGGTTATGTCCATCTGTGTGTGTACAGACAAGTGCCTGATGTCCGGAAAAGTTTTTGCTGGCAAATTCCATACCGAGAGCCTGAGCCTGTTCTCCAGTCAATCCGTGATCTGCACAGTCTTGCGGATCAAAACTGAGGATATAATGATGTGACTTGATTTCATTATAAGAGTGATTTTTGTGATACTGCATATTTAGTTCTTTACATTCTATGTCAAAAGTAAAAGGATCACAGTTTATTCCTTCAAGATAGTATTCTTTACGGGGAATCAGCCGTCCGCTTTCATCAAGAACCGGTTTGTTTGTATATTCATCGTATTGGAAAAGAAGGTAGCGTTGGGCTTCTCCGTAATCTGCATTTTTACTTGCTATGTGTTTTAGTATTGCCATGTGAGTTTTCCTTGGAATGATTTTGGGCAGGTGATGAAAAGGCAGTAAAGTCTCCAGTCATTTTTAAAACTTTATATTTCATTTCATAAATATCAGCAATGCATTGGTTGATTTCTTTCCGCATTTCCTGTGAATGAATACCGCCAAAGTTGAAGTAACGGGCGATTTGGTTTAAATTACTGCCGATTTTTCCAAACTCTGCAATCAATTTTTTTATTTCTGGAAGATCTGCTACAATTTCATATTTCACAATCACTTTTTTATTCATAAGCTGTTTCCGGGCATATACAGCCAATGGAAGCTGTGCGTTTTGGGCATTGGTTGAAATCAGTTCGTATTCTATATCTGTGAGACGGAGCATAATCTGATGATGATGTTTCAATTCCTTTTCTTTTTTTGGTCTTGCCATTTTTATCCCTCCCCCTACTAATTTAGTGATATATATAAATAAGCCAATTGGAGAATTGTGTGGGGAAAGGTTTTATAGAGAAAATGTTTCTGATTTTCCGTGATGGAGACAATCACGCTGCGACTATTTTTATAGGAGCTAATCTGCATATTTGAAAATGTGCACTGTTCGAGGGAATGGGGAGCGAAATCCCCATCAAGATCGCCAGGTAAACAAAAATCACGAAGTGAGTTTTGAGTTACTCGGGCGAATCTTGCTCTGGTTTAGAAAAAACTGGAATTGATTCCCGGAAGTCAGCATTATATTCGCATCATAAAGAGTGTTGATACGGAATTAAACTCGAGTGACGTTATTATCTAGATTTTAAAGAGCGGGGGATGTAAATGCGATGAGAAAACTGAACTGACAGTGGACGAATATAGACTTCTGCGTCTACTGATGGAAAAGTCTGGAGAGGTGCTTCCCTCAGGGCAAATTTGGGCAAAACTTTGGAACTGTAGGGATGATTATGTGGATAGCAATACGCTAAGATAAAGATGTTACAGGAAATGAATCAGCTGGATTTCCAAAATAGGACAGCAGATACGGATTTATACGGTAATTCGTTTATAATGAGTTCTCCATTAGAAAAAACATCTGCCTAAAGGTCAGAACCGCTGTAACCGTAACCGAAAAAATTCGCACGATAGGTCATAGGCCAACGTGCGAATGTGAAAGTTCTATGTAGTTTTATTGTACATGTGCTTAGACGAGACAGTGGCATGTTAGTGATAGGAAAAA
Organism: Blautia sp. NSJ-140; assembly: GCF_022868965.1. Taxonomy (NCBI): domain Bacteria; kingdom Bacillati; phylum Bacillota; class Clostridia; order Lachnospirales; family Lachnospiraceae; genus Blautia; species Blautia sp. NSJ-140. The sequence continues at coordinate 146,283 of NZ_JALIFS010000002.1, forward strand.
GGTACCGCGAGACCGTTGCAAAAAATGCGACATGTCAGTAAATAATAGATTACATTTGTCTCAGCTATTGACTAAAGCGTTTATTTTTTTAACTAAATCAAAATCTGTTTTGCAGCAGAAATCACCATAGTACCGTTTGACTTTTTGTTCTAATGTCTTACTGTCATCGCCAGACATAAGCAGAAATGGTGTTTTTAAACCATTTTGACGGATTTTTTCAAGTAAATCCAATCCTGTTCCATCTTTCATATTAAAATCGCAACAAACGGCATCTATTGTGGTTGTTTGAAGTACATCCAATGCGTCCTTGACACCCGTGACCTTAATCGTATCAAATTTACCCGATAATACGGATGATAGGATTTCCAGATATTCCGTGTTATCATCTACTATTAATATTCGTTTCATATCATTCTACCTCTTATTCCACGGTAATATGGATAGCTCCTGAATAGTCTGTGCCGGTGATTCCGATGTAGTTTGCTCCTGTTTGAAGCTGAACGGTAACGCTTCCGCTGGCAGATTCAGAAAGCACTTGTTCCTTCAAGTTTGGGGAGATGTAAATGAGCTTACAGTCCCCATCAAGAGAATCAAACTTGTATCGGATCACAATTTTACGGCACTCATTTTCTTTGAGTTTAGTGTCTGCAACTAAAATATCCTGTCCGTTAAATCCAGTTACAGAAGCGTTATAGGTGGCTCGAAAAGCATCGTTGTCCGAAGTCCGGCTACCCTCAAAGGACTGATAAGGCGTTATGAGAGCATTGCTTATCCCGATCACCACATCGTCACTTAACTGCTCTGCTCCATCCTTGAGATTTTCACTTAACCTATTGAGGCCGGAGCAGGCAGTACAGGATAACAAAGAAACAGCAACCAGGCAGCATCCGATAATTTTCCGCATAGCAATTTTCTCACTGAACGAAAGTAAGGAACATGGCAAGCGCAACAATTCCCACCATCAGCAGCGCCCAAAAAACGCTGATCGCTGTGGATGCGATATTGATAACGCTGCGGCTTTCCTTGCTCCGCACACATACCACCGAAAGGATCAGGCCCAGCAGGACAAAAACGATATTGGCCCCGGCCCAAGCGGTTCGGATTCCGTCCGATAGCGAAAGGTGCAGGAACGACGGGGCAAGAGCTGCCAGCGGAAGGATGCTCACAATAAGCGCAGCGATACTAACTGATTGAAGTTTTTTCTTTTCCATAGTCTTACCTCATTTCTTTTTTCCCAAATTGGGTGACAGCCAGCGCGAAAAACAGACCAAACACGACTATCGCGCACGGCAGGAACGGAAACATTGAGAAAGCGGCATCGGAAGTTTCTGCTGTAAAGTCATGGAGAGAGCAGGAAACGAGATAACCGCTGTAACAGTACGGGTAGACGATCCACAGCGGCGTATTTGCAACCAATACTCCGGGAATCACAAGCAGCAAATTCAATCCGACAGAAAGAAGCGGCTTTTCAAACAGCACGGTGATGGCCCACATAGCTGCAATGCATGGCAGCATGGTTAGAAACAGCCCTAAGCACCATTTCAGAAGATACAGGAGTGGCAAGGTTTCTGTTACTCCCATTGTCTGTGTTGCAATCAATCCAGCAATTACAAACACGACAAGAAACACTACCATCTCCATGAACAGATAAAAGGTAAGTACACAGAATTTAGCAATGGAAAGTGTGTAGCGACTGATTGGCAACGCCAACATTTTCAGAATCCCGTTATTTCCTGTTTCACGCCCTGTGATCATTACACAGACTACAATCATGCTGAACGGCAGCAGATAGTAGGCATAAACAAGCGCACTTTGAATGAACATGGCAGGCCATGCATTGGTGTATTCTGGTGTAAAGTAATTGCTTAAACTCGCAACACCGGAAACCACCACTAATAAAGGTGCAATGAAAATCAGGGGTATGATTTTGGAACGTTTTACTTTCATAAACTCGATTTTAAGTAAATCCCAAAAGCTCATTTTTATTATCCCTCCTTACTCGTAGCGTTTGTACTTTGCCAGCCACAAGCCCACAGCAAGGAACAACAGTGTTTCCGACAATGCGACAAGGGCAACCGTTGGATCAGGCTGGGCGTTCATGGCAACCGCGGGTTTCAGAATAATCACAAAAGGATGCACCAGCAAAAGCGCTAGCCCCGAATTTGCAAGGGCCATACCACTTAGAAAACCGGCGACGCCAATTCCAAGCGGCACCCACATATTTTCAAAGCGCGAAGAAATCAGCAGCATAAACGATAGTACCGGCATGGATGTGAGAAAAGAATATCCGGCAAAGCGTACCAGTGTACTCATTTCAAATGTTCCATTTGGCAAATCTGTCATGCCAATCTGTGCAAGTGCTAGGTTTTGCAGCATGATTGCAATCAAAAACATGACTGTCAGAATCAGGAATTTGCACAGATATATGGCCGGGACGCTGACGGGAAGCATATACATCTTTTTTACGGCACTTCCCTTGAACTCCATGTTATAGATCATGCAAGTAGCAACCACGATACCGAACAAATTCAGCACCATAATCATACCATAGAGCTGTGTTAATAAGACATCCATCGGGGCCAGAGGCAGATTCAGAAGTGTGTCTTTCCGCACGAGGAAGTTGACAAATGCGTAGGCGGCTCCCAAGATACCAACAGCTAGCAGCACGGGAATCACGCCGGTTCGCTTTTCTTTCCGAAGTTCGATTAACAGTGTTTTCATAATTTTGCCCTCTGCTTTCTGCTCATGTTGTCTTTCTCAATCATAGAAAGGAACACATCTTCCAGATTGTCTGCAGCGAAGCCAGATTGCATGGCGTATTGACGTAGATCATTCATGCTGCCCTCAAACAGCAGCCGCCCGTGGTTGAGGATTCCAATGTCATCCGCAATCAATTCAATTTCAGACAGCATATGGGATGAAATCAGCACCGTGCAGTCGTAAAGGTCGGGCAAGGATTTTACCAAATTACGGATCTCGTGGATGCCGGACGGATCAAGGCCGTTGGTGGGTTCATCCAAAATTAGAATCGGTGGACGCCCCAGCAGCGCCCCGGCAAGGCCCAATCGCTGCTTCATTCCGAGCGAATACTTCTTTGCCAGCCGGTCGCCAAATTCGGTCAGTCCTACCAGCTCCAGAGCATCTTCCACATCGGCTTTCGAAAGTCCCAAAATGCGGCGGATAATATCAAGATTTTCCCGCCCGGTGAGATTTGCGTAGAAAGATGGCGCTTCGATAAAAGAGCCGATCTCTTTAAGAATAGCAATCCGATCATTCGGAAAATGTTTCCCATCAATGGTAAAGCTGCCCTTTGTCGGTGCGGTTAGGCCCAGTAGCATTTTCATGGTCGTGGATTTTCCCGCACCGTTGGGGCCGAGGAAACCATAAATGCTGCCCTTGCGAATGTGAAGCGAAACACTGTTGACTGAAGTAAAGTTCTTGTATTTTTTCGTCAACTGCTCCGTTGTAATAATATAATCCATAAAAACATCTCCTTTCGGTGTTATTATGATATAACTTCAACCTGACATTTACATTCTCTTATCCTTACTTTTACCTTACTTTTTGCAGGACGAATTCGCAGGATGATCTTATTGTGATATAATTGAGAAAAAATGATGAATGGAGAGAATGCTATGGATAATTCTTTTTTGCATAGTAAAAGACTTCTGTTAGTAGATGATGAGCAGGAGTTATTGCATATGGTAACAGATATATTGAAAGATGCGGGATTTGAAACTATCCTAACCGCTATGTCGGTAAAAGAAGCCGTTATGACAGCAAAAAATGAAACTCCTGATTTGATTGTTTTGGATGTTATGCTGCCGGATGGGGACGGTTTTTCTCTGATGCAGCAGCTCCGCACTTTTACCAATGTGCCGATCATTTTCCTAACAGCAAAGGACGAGGCAGCAGACAAATTATCAGGATTGGGGCTTGGGGCAGACGATTACATTTCAAAGCCCTTTATGCCGCAGGAATTATTACTGCGTATCTATGCGGTGCTGCGGCGAACCTACAAAGAGGATTCGCCTCTGCTTGTTTTAAATGGGTGTACGATTGATTTCAGCCGGGCCGAAGTCCATAAGGACAGCGAGATTATCTCCCTGACAGCCAAAGAACACATTTTACTTGAAACGCTTGCTCGTAATGCTGGAAAGATTGTTACCGTAGATGCGCTTTGTGAAGCCCTCTGGGGAGACAATCCTTTTGGTTACGAAAACAGCCTCAATGCCCATGTCCGGCGCGTCCGGGAAAAGATTGAAACCGATCCATCAAAACCCGTGTCCCTGATAACCATTAAAGGTTTGGGCTATAAGCTGATAGCAAGGAAGTGATGCCATGAGATCATTCGGAAGTTATATATCTAAATATCTTGTGTCGTTCGCTGTCTTTATCTTGATACTGCTGTTTCTTAACGCGGTGATATTCGGTCTGACATTTCAAAAGATCGTAACCGAGGATTATGGAGATTCATCCCCGCAATTTATGTTGGAAATGACTGCTGCTGCCGCTACGCCGGAACAATTATCGAATGATGTAGTGGAAAAACTCCGGCAGAATCATATTTGGGCAATCTACCTGAACGCAGATGGACAATGTTATTGGTCGGTTGATTTGCCGGACAATGTGCCAGAAAGTTACACCATTCAAGATGTCGCACTATTTTCAAAAGGGTATATTGAGGATTACCCGGTTTTTGTATGGAACACCGATGATGGGCTGTTGGTGTTGGGTTATCCCACAGACAGCTATACAAAACTCACCAGCAATTACTATTCCATTGCGGCACTTCGACGGCTTCCCATCTTTGTTACGGGAATGCTGGGATTGGATGTGCTATGTTTCTTCTTAGCTTATTACTTTTCCAAACGCAGAATCGTTCACAATACCGAACCGATTGTATCCGCTGTGGAAACTCTGGCAGACGGAAAGCCGGTTTCACTTCATATCAGCGGAGAACTGTCGGAAATTGCAAACAGCGTAAACAAGGCTTCTTCCATTTTGAATAGGCAAAATGAAGCAAGGGCGAACTGGATCAGCGGCGTTTCCCATGATATCCGTACACCGCTCTCCATGATTATGGGATATGCGGGCCGTATCGCAGAAAGTGAAGCTGCCAGCAAGAGCATTCGGGAACAGGCGGAAATAGTACGGAAGCAAAGTGTAAAAATCAAAGAGCTGGTACAGGATTTGAATTTAGTATCGCAGTTGGAATATGAGATGCAGCCGCTTCATAAAGAGGTGATTCGCTTATCGAAGCTGTTGCGAACTTATGTGGCAGATCTATTGAACACGGGAATCCCTGATAGCTACAATATAGAAATTGAGATTGCCCCTGACTCCGAAAATGTCGTCTTGGAATGTGATGCCAGATTGATTTCACGGGCTGTGAACAATCTTGTCCAGAACAGCATGAAACACAATCCGCAGGGCTGTGATATCTGTCTTTCTCTTGCAGTGTCAAAAAGTCAGCTTATCTTGTCGGTTACAGATAACGGAACAGGGTTATCTGAGGAAAAGCTGCAAGAGTTGGAAGAAAAACCGCATTATATGGAAAGCATAGATGATCGGCTTGATTTGAGGCATGGGCTTGGATTGCTGATTGTCCAACAAGTTGCAGCAGTTCATAATGGTAGTTTTAAACTTGCTAATGTTTCTCTACATGGATGCGAAGCTGCTTTAATTTTTCCGCGCTGAAAAAAGGGAGATTTTAAATTCCTGTAAAACCAATCTTCCGAGATAAGCAAAAAGATTAAACCCTTCATCACAACCTTCAAAAGGTCAGATTATACTTAAATATGGATTAATTTTGCATTTTTTATTAAACTGGTTATAATAGTTTATTCTTAGATTCTTGAAAACAATACCATTCTTTAAAGATATGGTATATTGCTATGAGCATGAAATGTGCAAAGAGTATTGCCTTTCGTCATAGAAATTATTAACATTCAGAATACAATGTACGATAAACTTTAAATGTCCATTAGGAATGCCTCCTATACTAAACTCTGAGGTTGCTTTACAACACCACTCTCAGTTTAGTATAGGAGGCGTTTTATATGATACTACTAATGCTCCTGATTCTTCTATTCTCTTTAGTATAGCCCCAAAATTAGAATTCAAGTTAATTGAACGTGAACCGCTTGACAGAATTGCCATAATTTCTGTTTGAAAACTAAGCAAAAAACGTTTTGATGAAATTCACATGCCGGTAAATGGACTTTTGGGTAATCAAAGAGCATTCTTAATAATCTTTATAAACCATTGAAATTCTTTAAGGAAACACATTCAGAAAATAGGAACAGATTTTGGAGAAGACATGTTCTCATATGCTATGCATGTGGAGACGGTGGTGTTGCTACAAAGGAAAAATATGTAGAAATCCTTGAATTTACGCACTTTGTGGAGTTTTTCAGTTTCAGAAAAATAGGTGAAAATCACAAAGAAAAGAGCCTTGTGAAGAAAGTAACCGTTGTTGTTGCGTTAGACCTCAGTACGGGGAACACAAAGAATCTTGAATATGAAAATGAATAGAGAGCTATCAGATCATTGATAGATTATAGGGATACTTGTTAAAAGCGGGTGTCCCTATTTTTTATGGGGCATTCCAGAAATGGAGTGTCTTTTTGAATTCAATTTCAGAAGGAGGTTCACTATGAACAACACAGCGTTAGGAGCAGTAAGTAACAAGAAAGAGAACATTCGCTTTATTAGCGAAGCACATGAGATGGTCCTATGTCAAGATTTAGTACAAGTTAAAATGAGAAATTTCTCCCCATTTTAACCTGCCAGAAGCTCGGCCTCAGTGTTCGTTCTTTCATACACTCGTTCGAATTCGTTTGGCGACATATAGTTTGGCGAAAGTTCCTGAGGTCTTGAATTTTACAGAAGAGAAAATTATAGATATATTATCCGATAATCATAAGGTATTGGGATTCTTTGCAAATAATGATTTAGAAGAAGTGAAAAGAAAGGGCGAAGCTATTTTTTCTGCAATTACTACATCAAATGTATATCAAGTTGAATGGGCTGTTTTAGTATTGGAACTGATTGATTGGGTAAGAAGATATCAATATCTTATATCTGATAGGGCAAAAAATATATTGTATAGCGCTGTTTTAGAACCTGTTCCATATTTGAATGTAGTTGCAGGAAGAGAGCTGAATCCAGATAATCCTAATAATTCCTGTTTGTTATTAAAAAAGATGGGAACTGATTCGGGAAAAGTACTATATGCGGGCACAATGGTGGAGATTGATAAAAGATTCTTAGTATCCCCTTGGTATATAAACGATGCGGCAATAGAAAAATTTGCAAAATGTTTAGTTGATGCTATTAATATGGCAAAAAAGTGGCTTGATAAAACAGAAGGAGAATTTATTTTAGATCCAGATTATTATGGAGTTATTTGATATAAGTTGTTATGAAAAAGTTTTTTGTATGGAAGTATAGAGGAAAGGATATGAACTTGGACAACGCAAAGTAGAGAAATTATAAACATCTTGATACTTGATAAATGATATGATAATTTACAACAGCGTAAGGGCAGTTATAGACCGCAAAGATTTGTAGCTGCCCCTTTTTGTGTTTACAAAACTTTTGGACATAATGTCCAGAAGTGGAAAGGAGTGCTTATGAAGTATTTGTTACACAGGCTGTTGGTTCCACCCTGAATCCAATCGGTGCAGATAAGGAAGGAGCTTCCTGTATAATAAAAATCGTGGATGTTGAAAATTGAAAATACCTCAGAGTACAATAAGACTACTGACTGGCAGGTTAGTAAAAATCTTATTGAACAGAGAGGTATCTACAATGAAGTCTAACACACAGAACGCAAAAATTGAAGCTATTACAGAAAAAACTTTGGTACTTGGAATTGATGTCGGAAGTGAGACGCACTACGCCAGAGCTTTTGATTACAGAGGAATCGAGTATTCAAAGAAACCTTTTAAATTTAGTAACACAGAGGCTGGATTTGTGACATTTAAGGAAGCAGGCGCAGGCCAATCGTTTTGTGAAACTGGTAAACAAGTATAAGCATATTGAAGAACTGACAACCCCGATGCTTAATGAATTCATTGAAAAAATCGTGGTTCATGAAGCAACCGGAGGACGAGGGAAATGTATTCAGCGTATTGATATTTACTTCAATTTCATTGGACAATTTGTAGCACCAGTTAAGGAAGAAGAAATAAAGCAAATTGAAAAAGCCAGGAAAGAAGAAAAAGTCAAAGCGAAACGTAAAAAAGAAAGACTGGAACAAATCTCTCAAAGTGCAAAAGACCGCAGACAATAGCTTAAAGAGAATAAAGATACTGATCCAGAGGCAGCAGCCGAATATGAAGCACTCTTACAAAGACAGAGAGAATCTAACAGACGTTATCGGGAAAATCTTAAAAAGAAAGTTGCTGAGAATCCTGAGTACGCTAAGAAGATTGAGGAAAGAAGAATCCGTAATAACGAAAAATGCAAGCCAAAATAAGAAATTCCAAATACACATAAGCATGATACAATAGAGGCATGCTGAAGGAGAAGCTCATATGGCAAAGCAACATGACAAACAATTTAAACTTGATGCAGTCCAGTACTATCAGGATCACAAAGATCTCGGAGTACGTGGATGTGCAGAAAATCTTGGCATCGGATACAGCACATTAACAAAATGGCTGAAAGACTTCCGGGAATCAGGTGATATTCCTGTTCGTGGTTCTGGTAATTATGCATCTGATGAGCAGAAGGAAATTACCCGTCTCAGACGTGAATTACGTGATGCCCAAGAAGCACTTGATGTGTTAAAAAAAGCAATCAACATTCTGGGAAAATGACGGAAGCCATTTATCTTGAAGTGTCTGAGAAGACGGAAGCTGCCCAAAAGGCTGGACGCCGGGTTTCCGTCTCCGGAATGTTGAAATTTTTAGGTGTCTCTCGCTCAGGATATCTTGCATGGCTCCATCACATACCTTCTGATACAGAAAAACGTCGTGAAGCTGTAAAAGCAAAAATACAGGATATTTATGATGATTCCAAGCAGAACTACGGTGCTCCGAAAATCACTGTAGAACTTCGAAAAACTGGTGAAGTCATTTCGGAAAGAACCGTTGGTACATATATGCGCCAAATGGGGATCCGTGCTCAGTGGAGCAAACCATGGACGATCACCACAAAAGATTCCGATTTCAGCACTGAATTACAAAATATCCTTGATGAGCAATTTAATCCTGATCGTCCGAATGCAGTCTTGTGTTCGGATATTACCTACATCTGGACAATAGATGGATTTGTCTATCTGACCAGTGTTATGGATTTATTTTCCAGAAAAATCATAGCCTGGACGCTTTCAGAAACAATGGAAGTATCTTGCGTGATTGATACTATAAACAAAGCCAAAGCTCGCCGAAATATCGATCAACCATTAATTATCCATTCGGATCGTGGCAGCCAATATGTTGCAAAGGAATATAAAAAAGCAACCGAAAATATGCAGCGCAGTTATTCGAAGAAAGCTTTTCCGTGGGATAATGCATGCATTGAATCCTTTCATTCTATTATCAAACGTGAATGGCTCAATCGCTTTAAAATTCGCGACTATAAGCAGGCATACCAGTTGATTTTTGAATATCTGGAAGCTTTCTACAATACGAAACGAATTCATAGCCATTGCAACTATATGTCGCCAAACGAATTCGAACGAGTGTATGAAAGAACGCACACTGAGGCTGAGATTCTGGCAGGTTAAAATGGGGAGAAATTTCTCATTTTAACGTGTACTAAATCTTGACATAGGACCAAAGCAGGTCCTCACCCACTGCTTATTGCTTTTCGCAATCTCCACAGGGGAGTTACTTGATTCGGTTAAAATATATGTAAATTTTCCACCAAAATATTATTGACGTAAGAAAAACCACATGGTATTTTATTTTTGGAAAAAATGAAAATTATTTTAAAGGCAAACCTGTTGAAAGGCAGGGGCGCAAAGCCAGAAGGGACTAAAGTCAGAAAGTTTGACCATGTCAGCCGGTTGCCACTGTTTCCATATCATCATAATATATGGAGAAGATGTTTGAACAGAAGAGATTCCGATACCTTTTATACTATATAGATGTGTGATTTTAAAGAATATAGTAGGGACACTGGCAGATTTTGGCAGATGTCCTTTTTGTATGCAAAAATGGGTAACAAAACTAGCAGGGACAGGTTTTCTGTATACAGATAAAAGCAGGATGAAGAAGGCATAAGACGGAGAGAGGACTTTTATAAAATGAAAAATTATGAAGACAAAATATATTCCTTAGGTGAGACTGTAACGGGGCAGACACAGGCCATGTCACAGGCCGTACAGAAAACACTGGAAAATAATGGCGGGGTAGGTATAATGACAGGATCTTATGACCAAAACCTGTCTATTTTGTCTGTGGATAATCTGCTGTTGCATAGTACAGGATATACATTCGATACTTTCATGGAACAGACAAAAGGCTCATTGAGAAACTTCTTTTATGACGAGGAAGATATACTGGAGCGAGACCGTTTTTTGCAGCTTCACGGAACAGGGGAAGCACAGATCCTTGCAGCAGACGGTACAGTGAATAATGTACGGCTTTGTAAAGAGGATGCGACAGATGAGGCGGGCAGACAGATCTGGGTTATGTCCGTACAGGTCAACTGGGATCATATAAATTTGGCACTGCTCAATGAGGCTATCTGTTCCGGCTTCTGGTATTTTGACTGTGACGAAAACAGTGAGATTGTGAATGCAAACTGGAGTCATGAATTTCGAAAAATGCTTGGCTATCATGACACCCTGGACTTTCCGAATAAACTGGAATCCTGGTCAGGTCTTCTGCATCCACAGGATAAAGAAAGAGTAATGGTGCAGCTTCAGGCGGCAATTAAGGATAAGACGAACCAGATAAAATACCAGGTAGAGTATCGTATGAGAATGAAGGATAATCAATACCAGTGGTTTCGGGCATCGGCAGAAGTAATACGCCGTCTGGATGGTTCTGCCAGCAGGATTGCCGGGATTTTTATTAACATTGATGGGGAGAAAAAAGAAATCATGCAGGCACAAAAATCTGCTGCTTTCCACCGGGCTTTTACGAAAGCAGATTTGTGCGAGTATTATGTGAATCTGGAAGCGAATACTTTTGATACCTTTAAGGTTGAACCGTCCCTGATGACCGTCTTTGAACAGAGTCATACGTGGGATGAATTGATCCGGCATTTTGTGGATTCCTATGTTGTGGAGACAGATAAGAAGGCGGTATCCTCTTTTTACGACCGTGGTTATATTGCAGAAAGGCTGAAGGGGCTGGAAACCGAATTGGCTTTAGAGTGCCGTATCACTCTGAATGGAGAAGAACGATGGGTCCGCAATGTGGTCATACGTGGCGAAATAGAGGATTCAGAATATGCCATGATCTTTCTGCGTGATATCACAGAGACAAAGGTAGAGAGCGCACGGCATCTGCAGATGGCAGCAGATAATGCTTCCATGGAGCAGCTGATCCAGAGCATAGTGCGTCTGGTTGACCGCTTTGTTGTCTGTGATCTGGAAAATGACAGATATGAATTCTACAATCTGAATGGACAGATGATATATAAACCTCTGGGATTTTATCATGATTTTCAGATGCAGGTTCTTGAAAAATATAAGACACTGGAACCATTGGAAGCTATAGATATCCTGATAGCCCCGGATAATATTCGGAAAAAACTGAAAAGTGAAAATGATATTTATAAGTTTGAGTATTGCAGCCTGGATGAAAAGACTTATAAAATCGCTTCTTATATTCCCTTGGAATGGAAGAATGGAAAGCTGGAAAAGGTATTGCTGGCATCCATGAATGTGACACAGGAGAAGAAAGCAGAGATTGAATCCCGTCAGGCACTGAAAGAGGCTTACCGGTCCGCAGAAAATGCAAATCGTGCGAAAACAGAATTCCTTTCCAATATGTCCCATGATATCCGGACACCAATGAATGCGATTGTGGGTCTGACAGCAATCGCAGGAGCAAATGTTGAGAGCCAGGACAGAGTCATTGAATGCCTCGGCAAGATCACAGAATCAAGCCGCCATCTGCTGGGGCTGATCAATGAAGTATTGGATATGGCACGTATTGAAAGTGGAAAAATGACACTGGCACAGGAAGATTTCAATCTGTCAGAGCTGGTAGATAATCTTATTACACTCACGAAACCGGTGCTTGATGAACATAAACATAATTTTGATATACACATCAATCATATTGAACATGAGGCTGTCTGTGGTGACAGCTTGAGAATTCAGCAGGTATTTGTGAATCTGATGAGTAATGCGATCAAGTATACACCGGATGGCGGGAATATTATTTTTTCCATAGAGGAAAAGCCAAATGGATTTTCAGAACTTGGATGCTATGAATTTACGATTGAGGATAATGGGATCGGTATGTCACCGGAATTCCAGAAAATCATGTTTGAGCCGTTCAGCCGCGCGGATGACCACCGGACAACCAGAGTCCAGGGAACTGGTCTGGGAATGGCAATCAGCAGAAATATTGTGAACCTGATGAATGGCACTATTAAAGTGGACAGTACCTTGCACAAGGGAACTAAAATCACAGTAACAATTTATCTGGAGCTTCAGGAAAAAGAAAAAGAACAGGACAGAGATCTGATGAATCTGCCGGTCCTGGTTGTGGATGATGATAGGACATGCTGTGAAAGTACAGTTGCAACATTAAAGGAAATCGGTATTATGGGTGAATGGGTTCTCTCTGGCAGGGAAGCGGTTGAGCGCTGTTATGCACGGCATGAGTTGAAAGATGATTACTTTGCTGTTATTTTAGACTGGAAGATGCCGGAGATGGATGGTATAGAAACTGCCAGACAGATCCGGAAACGGATAGGAAAAGAGATCCCCATCATTGTACTGACATCCTATGAATTCAGCGAAATTGAAGAAGAAGCAAAGGCTGCAGGTGTAGATGCTTTTATTGCAAAACCGCTGTTCCGTTCCCGGCTGACGGCAACACTGCGGCAGTTTACTTCAGGAAGAAAAGAAAAAATAGCAAGAAATTATCTGGAGAAGCTGTCAGAATCAGACTACACGGGAAAAAGGATTCTGCTGGTTGAGGATAATGAGTTGAACAGAGAAATTGCTGGTGAAATTTTACAGATGACAGGTGCAAAAGTGGAAACGGCAGAAAATGGGAAAATTGCAGTTGAAAAAGTGGAAGCTTCTCCGGAAGGATTGTATGATCTTGTTTTTATGGATATCCAAATGCCTGTCATGAATGGTTATGAGGCAACTGCAGCAATCAGGAGCCTTCCGGGTGAAAAGGGAAAACTGCCTATTGTTGCCATGACTGCCAATGCTTTTGCAGAAGATGTACAGCTGGCCAAAAATACAGGCATGAATGGACATATCGCGAAACCGCTGGATATGAATAAGCTGAATGCTGTTCTGGAAAGCTGGCTGTAACTGATTTTCATGTGATCACAAAGTATATTACTAGGAACAGAGTGAACAGTAACCAGGTGATGCTGTATAAATCCTCAAATACTCCTTGCAATAAAAAAATACAGCAATTATAATATAAATGCAAAAGCCGGATGCGGAGGCTGACTTCTGAAAACAAAGAAAGGAAATATAAAAATGGCGAAAATTTTAATCAGTCCGTCCAAATATTTACAGGGCGCGGGAGAAATGAAGAATCTTGGAACTTATGCTGCAAAGAGCGGAAAAAAAGCGTTGGTTCTGATCAGCAAAGGCGGATATAAAAGAATTGGTAAAACGATCGAAGAGAGCTTTGCTGAGAGTTCCTGTGAGGTGGTTTTTGATTATTTTAACGGAGAATGCTGTAACAGTGAGATCGATCGTCTGGTAAAGATCGTAAAAGATGAGCAGTGTGATCTTACCATTGGTATTGGTGGAGGAAAGATCTTTGATACAGCGAAGGCAGTTGCATACTATGCGGGAACACCGGTATTTATTTGTCCGACGATCGCATCTACAGATGCCCCTTGCAGTGCTTTGTCTGTTATTTATACAGAAGAAGGAGTTTTTGAAAAATATCTGTTTCTTCCGGCAAATCCGAATCTTGTTCTGATGGATACAGATATCATCGCCAAATCACCGGTTCGTCTTACTGTGGCTGGTATGGGAGATGCACTGGCAACATATTTTGAGGCAAGGGCATGCAAGAGAAGCGGCGCGACTTCCTGTGCGGGAGGTAAGACAACAGAGGCTGCCATGGCACTGGCTGAACTTTGCTTTAATACCTTGATGGATGAGGGTGTAAAAGCTAAGATAGCTCTGGAAGCAGGAGTATGCACACCGGCAGTTGAGAAAGTGATTGAGGCTAATACACTTCTTTCTGGAATTGGTTTTGAAAGTGCAGGACTTGCAGGTGCACATGCGATCCATAACGGATTTACTGTACTGGAAGAATGCCATCATATGTATCATGGAGAAAAAGTCGCATTCGGAACCATCACACAGCTGGTACTGGAGAATATTCCTCAGGAAGATCTGGAAGAGATCATCTTATGGTGCATTGAAGTAGGACTTCCTGTTACTCTGGCAGAGCTTGGAGCTGGGAAGGTAACGGATGAGCAGCTTATGGAAGTTGCCACAACTGCATGTGCGGAGAATGATACACTTCACAACATGCCATTTGAAGTTACACCGGAAACTGTATTTGCAGCAATCAAAGCGGCAGATGCATATGGAAGATATTACCTGGATGAGGAATAAACAGATAAAAAGTAAATAGCTGATATAAAAATTGCAATCTGCAGAAACAAGAGTTATTAATTATTGTTATCCTGCAGGTTGCTTTTTTTTATGTATGGCTGTAATATAACAGAAAGATCAGTAAATATCGGAACAGAAAACATACGGAGGAATATCTGTGGCAAAAAAACGAAAACCCAAAATGGAGCTGCGATATTATAAGATGCCGGAGGGGAGTCCCATCCTTGCATTGCTCGGACAGAAGTGGGTCCAGAATTATGGGAACGATATCGATTATCTCCATTTTCATAATTATCTGGAAATCGGGTTCTGCTATGAAGGACAGGGATTTATGATACTGGGAGAGGATAAGGTACAGTTTCATGACCGGATATTTTCGGTGATCCCAGCCAATTATCCACATACCACAAACAGTGATATTGGAACTATCAGCCGCTGGGAGTATCTTTTTATTGATGTAGAAGGATTCCTGGATAAATTTATTAATAATTCAGTAAAAAGAGAAAAAATCGTTCAGCGGATCAACTCCAGATCGCTTTTTCTGAATGAAAAAGAAAACCGATCCATGGCAGGTAAGATCCTTAAGATTCTGGATATCATGCGGGATGGAGAGGAATTTTATCTGGAAGAAGCTAAGGGAGTTTTGGCATCGCTTCTTGTGGAAATCGCAAGGATAAACCGGGATTCAGGCGAAGAACGTTACAGCGAAGGCAGAGGGAAAGTCATGGATATGATCTCCAGGTCCCAGGATTATATTTCTGATCATTACATGGAGGATATTCGTATTGACGAACTGGCAGAATACTGTCATATCAGTGAAACTCATTTGCGCCGGATATTTACGACTTACATGAAGATGAGCCCGTTGGAATATATCAATATGATCCGTATCCAGGCGGCCTGTGATTATCTGAAAAAAACAGATCAGCCAATTGCAGATATAGCACATAAGTGTGGTTTTACCACCAATTCCACATTTAACCGGAATTTTCGCCAGGTTACGGGAATGACACCTCTGGAGTGGAGAAAACGTCCGGAGAACTATGAACAGCAGCTTCTTAAGTTTGACATCCATTCAGAGGAAGGCTGGTAAAACAACAAAACCAGATCTGTGGATCTGACACGACAGAATAGAAATATCAGACTGTATGCGGAGCAGGCAGATAGAAAGAGGTAAGAAATGTACGATTACAGGATTGTGGAGCAGGTCTCCAGAAAAAAGAAACATATGTCAGGAGCTCTCAGAAAAGTAATGGTGATCTTTGCGGCAATTTTTGTACTGATGGGTATCACGATCTCTCAGGCATTCATGCTTCCGGGATTTCTTCTGGCATTGCTTTATTTTGTTTATGACATATTCAGCCAGAGAGACTATGAATATACCATGGAAAACGGACAACTGACTATAGATGTGATCTATGGCAAAAAATATCGCAAAACAGCTCACGTGCTGAATCTTGAGGAAATGGAAGTGACCGTACCTCACTATCATGAAAAAGTGGCAAAATATAAAAAGAATACCGGAACGGAGAAACTGAAAAAATACGATTATACTTCTTATGAAGATGATGTACCTTACTATACAATGATCATCCGGGAAAATGGACGCAAAATAAAACTTCTTCTTGATCTGACGGAGGAAATGCTGCATACGATGAAAACACAGTTTCCTGAAAAGGTTTATTTTGCATAATACATTCAAATGTTTGTGAAAAATGTATGAAAAACAATATGAAATTTTATGAAATAGAAACAAAAACCTTCTTTTTTGACGAAAAATGTTCGTATAATGTCGAAAAAGGAGGCTTTTTTTTTGCGTTCTGACGAACACGAAAAGAGATAATCCTCAAAGTGCATATTTTTTATGGAAATACAGCGTGATAATAGTGCATAATCAATAAAATGGTTGAAATTGCATATTATATGAACGGTTCTGCAAACTATGGCCGGAATGCGGATGCTATAATCTACTCATAAGCAAACGGGAAGTGCTTAATAAAGGAGGAAAAGTAAATGAAGAAAAAATTACTCGCAATGTTAATGACAGGTATCATGGTAATGTCTTTTGCCGCAACAACTACAGCAGTATATGCAAAGGGTGATGACGACAACACGTTGACTGTATGGGCATGGGACCAGAATTTCAATATTAAGTCTATGAACATTGCCGGTGAGCAGTATGCAAAGGATCACGAGGGATTTAAGGTTGATGTTGTTGAGACATCTTCCGATGACTGCCAGACCAAGCTTACAACAGCTGCAAACGCCGGAGATTACAGTACACTTCCGGATATCGTCCTGATGCAGGATAACAGCTATCAGAAATATCTGAAGAGTTATCCAGACGCATTCACAGATCTGAAAGATATGGATATCAACTGGGATGATTTCGGAAAACTGAAACAGTCCTACTCTATGGTAGATGACACACATTACGGAGTTCCGTTTGATAACGGTGCAGCAATTGCCTGCTATCGTACAGATATTCTGAAAGAAGCAGGATATACCATTGATGACCTTACAGATATCACATGGAGCAAATTCATGGAGATCGGTAAAGACGTTCATGAAAAAACCGGTAAATATCTCCTTACAAGTGAAGCAACAGGCGGCGATACTCTGATGATGATGATCCAGTCCTGTGGAGCAAACTTCGTAAATGATGACGGAGAGGCTTATATCGTTGGCAATGATGTAGCAGAAAAATGTGTAGATCTTTATGTGGATCTTGTAAAGAACAATGTTGTTAAATTAGTAAATAACTGGGATGAGTATATCTCCACGATCACAGGCGGAGAGGCTGCCGGTATCGTTAACGGTAACTGGATCACAGCTACGCTGATGGGAACAGAGGATCAGAAGGGGCTGTGGCAGATCACAACAATGCCGAAGGTTGACGGCGTTGATACAGCTACAAACTATGCAAACAACGGTGGATCTTCCTGGTACATTACATCCAACTGCAAGAATGTAGAGCTTGCTGAGGACTTCCTTGCAAGCACATTTGGTTCCAGCACAGACTTCTATGATGCAATCCTTCCGGAGACAGGTGCGATTTCCTGCTACCTGCCGGCTGGTGAGTCTGAGGTTTACAATGAGCCAAGCGAGTTCTTCAATAACCAGCCGATCTTCTCAACAATTGTAGAGTACTCTTCACATATTCCGGAATTCACAAAAACTCCTTATCATTATGAGGCAAGAGAGTGCATCAATACAGCTGTTGTCAATATCGTAAATGGTACAGACAAAGAATCTGCACTTCAGGAGGCACAGGATACACTGGCATTCAAGATGACAGAGTAAAGCTGAAATATTAATGAAATACAGAGCAGGGGACTGCATGCAGTCCCCTGTCTTATGTAAAGGTTTAGATGTTTGAAAGGAGGAGTTCCTGTGAATTCCAAAAAAAGTGGCATGTCTCTGGTGGCGAAACAGAGAGCGGCGGGCTGGATCTTTCTGGCACCGGCAACGATCATGATCGCTGTCATGAGTTTTTATCCGATGATCCGTGCATTTATTATCTCTTTACAGACAGGTGCCGGAGCAAATATGAGGTTTGCGGATCCGATCTTCAGTAACTATAAACGTATCATGATGGATAAGGTATTCCAGCAGTCCATCGTCAATACGTTCCTGTATCTTATTATTCAGGTACCGATCATGCTGGTCCTTGCGATCCTGCTTGCACAGCTTCTGAATAACAAGGATCTGAAATTTAAAGGTTTTTTCCGCACATGTGTATTTCTTCCATGTGCAACATCTCTTGTATCTTATTCTCTGATCTTCCGTTCTATGTTTGCAACAGACGGTCTGATCAACAGTATCCTGATCAAACTTGGAATTTTAACAACTGGCTATAACTTCCTGGGTAACTCCACAAGTGCAAAGATCGTGATCATCATCGCACTGATCTGGAGATGGACAGGATATAACATGGTGTTCTATCTGGCAGGTCTTCAGAATATTGAATATTCTGTATACGAGGCAGCAAAGATCGATGGTGCCAATGGCTGGAAGACTTTCTGGAAAATTACCGTACCACTTCTGAAACCGACAATTATCATGACATTTATTATGTCGATCAATGGTACACTGCAGTTGTTTGATGAGTCTGTCAACCTGACAAAAGGTGGCCCGGCGAACTCAACCATCACAATGTCCCATTATGTTTATAATACATGCTTCATCAACGTGCCAAACTTCGGATATGCGGCAGCAATGTCATTTATCATATTTATCATGGTAGCGATCCTGGCCTTTATCAATTTGAAAGTAGGTGATACACGTGACTGAGAAAAAGAACAAATCCGCAATTCAGAGAAGATTGATCCCTACATATATTTTTCTGATCATCGTATCATTTATCTCTGTATTTCCGCTGTACTGGATGATCTCTGCGGCAACCAATACATCCACAGATGTATCCAGAGGTCGGATCCTTCCGGGTACATATTTTATGCAGAACTTTAAAAACCTGACTGCACAGCAGCCGCTGTGGAGAGCTCTTGGAAACTCTCTGTTTTATGCAGCTCTTACCACAGTGATCTGCCTTCTGATCTGTTCTATTGCAGGTTATGGCTTTGAGGTATATCATGACAGATGGAAAGACAGACTGTTTTCCATCCTACTTCTTGCCATGATGATTCCGCAGGTTGCAACGATGGTTCCTTTATTTAAGATGTTTTCAAAAGCAGGACTCTTAAATACAGCGGTAGGTTTTATTCTCCCGATCATCTCCACACCATTTATGATCATGATGTTCCGCCAGAATGCCAGAGCATTTCCTGTTGATATCATTGAAGCAGCACGTATTGACGGATTAAGCGAGGTAAGGATCTTTTTCCAGATGTTTATCCCGACTATGAAATCTACTTATGCAGCGGCAGCAGTTATCACATTTATGAATGCATGGAATTCTTATCTGTGGCCGAAGGTAATCATGACAGATAATAAGGCGATGACAATGCCGATGCTGATCGCCAATCTGATCACAGGATATGTAACAGATTACGGTATGCTGATGTGCGGTGTATTATTCTGTTCCATTCCGACTATGATTGTATTCTTTGTATTGCAGAAACAGTTTGCGGAGGGTATTACGGGAGCTGTAAAATAATCTTAACCGAATGTGGATTGTGAATACCCGTTTGACACAAAAAGGATGCTGCTGAAATCTTTAGGTATATTGTATAATATGCTTTAACTGGATTATGCAGCATCCTTTTCTTAACCAGAGCAGTTGTCTGGGATAAAGCTTCGCAGCGCAGCGGATGCTTTTGTCCGCTTGATGCGAATCAAATTATAAGGAGATAAAAAAATGGCAGAGCAGATCAGATATGACCATTATCTGCACGGCGGCGATTACAACCCTGAGCAGTGGCTGGACAGACCGGATATTCTGAAAAAAGATATCGAATATTTCAAAAAAGCCCATATCAATACCGTTTCCATGGGAATGTTTTCCTGGGCAGTGCTGGAGCCGGAAGAGGGAAGATATAATTTTGACTGGCTGGAAGAGGTGATCGATAATCTGTATAAAGAAGGAATTTATACGATACTTTCCACACCATCCGGAGCAAGACCGAAATGGATGGCAGATAAATACGAAGAAGTTCTTCGCATGGATTCGGACCGCACAAGAAGATTTTTCGGTGGAAGACATAATCACTGTTATACTTCTCCGGTATACAGGGAAAAAGTCTACAATATTAATAAGAAGCTTTCTGAACGTTTCGGAAAACATCCCGCAGTGCTTTTGTGGCATATTTCTAATGAATATGGCGGAGAATGCCACTGTCCTCTGTGCCAGGAAAAATTCCGGGAATGGCTGAAAGAAAAATACGGAACCATCGAAAATTTAAATTCCAGATGGTGCACAACATTCTGGAGCCATACCTATAACAGCTTTGATCAGATCGAAAGTCCTTCGCCAAAAGGGGAAAATGCTCTTCATGCACTTACCCTGGACTGGAAACGTTTTGTTACAGACAGGACTGTGGATTTTATGAAGCATGAAATTTCTGCGATCCGTGCAGGTGGTTCCGAGCTTCCGGCAACCGCCAATCTGATGTATGACTACAACGGACTGGACTATAAAAAATTTAAGGATGTTATGGATATTGCATCCTGGGATAATTACCCAAGCTGGCATAAAAAAGACAATTATACCACAGCGTTGGACGGAGCCATGCAGCATGATCTTATGCGAAGCATCAAGAAAGCACCGTTTCTTCTGATGGAATCCTGTCCCTCTGCGACCAACTGGAAGCCTGTCAACAAGCTGAAAAAACCAGGAATACATCTGGCTGCTTCTCTGCAGGCAGTTGCTCATGGTTCAGACAGTGTTCTGTATTTCCAGCTTCGTCAGAGTCAGGGAGCCTCTGAGAAATTCCATGGTGCGGTGATCGATCACTACGGTGGGGATGATACCCGTATTTTCCGCGAAGTGACAGAGGTAGGAGAAGCGTTGGAGCAGATCCGGGAAACTGCTGGAAGCGTGACGAAGTCTCCGGTGGCTGTTCTCTATGACAGGGAAAATGACTGGGCGCTGAAGGATGCGCAGGGACCTCGAAACGAGGATATGCATTATCAGGAAAATGTGCAGAAACAATATCGTGCCCTCCGAAGAAAAGGCTATAATACAGACATCATCAATATGGAACATGATCTGTCCCAGTACCGTCTGTTAACGGTACCGATGGCCTACATGTTTTATCACGGATATGCCGAAAAGCTACGCACTTTTGCAAAAAATGGTGGTACTCTGGTACTTTCCTACTGGTCAGGAATTGTAGATGAAACAGATAAATGCTATCTTGAGGGAACCCCTCACGGACTGATGGAGGCAGCCGGTATCCGTACGGAAGAGATCGATGCACTTTATGACTGGGAAGAAAACGTAGGTGTTCCGGAAACAGGAAATCATCTCAGACTTACAGAAAGCTATACCTGTAAAAATCTCTGCGAGCTTGCAAAGGTTTCCGATGCGGAAGTGCTGCTGCGTTATGGAAGGGATTTCTATCAGGGGTATCCGGTGCTGACTCACAAGAAATACGGAAAGGGCCATGTTTATTATGTGGCGGCAGATATGGAAGCGGCTTTTTATGAGGACTTTCTGGGAAGGGCAGCAGAGGAAGCAGGCGTGAAGATGCCGATTACATTTATACCGGAATGTATTTCTGTGACAACCAGAGAAAATGAGGATACGGAATATCTGTTTATCCAGAACTTCGGAGAAAAGACAGAAACAGTTTCTGTTCCGGGGGATTACGAAGTTCTCTATGGATCATCGGATGAAAATGTGGCTCCGCTTGCCACCAGGATCTTAAAGCGGAAAAAATGATCACAGCAAAAAGTATAAAGCATATTTGTTTTCGGACGGTATGCTTTTTACTGTTGTCTGGGAAAGAGAAGGTAAAATGAAAGGTACAGCAAAAGAAGAGATAAAAAGAATAGCGGATCAGTTTGCATTTACCGGAGAACTGGTTTCGTGCGGCCCTTGCGGAAGCGGGCATATTAACGGAACCTATATGCTAAGATATCGGATCGGAGAGATGGGGTCCATTAAGGTGATCCTTCAGAAGATCAATCGGGAAATCTTTCGGAAACCGGAAGAACTGATGGAGAACATTGCCGGAGTCACTGGGCATCTGAAAAAGAAAGTTCTTCAGAAGGAAGGAGATCCGGAACGGGAGGTTCTGAACCTGATTCCAACGAAAGAAGGGAAGGCATTCTTGACAGATGAAAACGGAGAATGCTGGAGAGCTTATATTTTTATTACCGATGCAGTAAGCTATGATCTGGCGGAAAAACCGGAGGATTTTTATGAAAGTGCAGTTGCATTTGGAAAATTCCAGGAAATGCTGGCAGATTATCCGGCAGAGACTCTGCATGAAACGATAAAGGATTTTCATGATACAAAGAAACGTTTTCAGACTTTGAAAAATGCCATAGAGAAGGACAGCTGCCATCGTGCCGAATCTGTAAAAGAAGAGATTGCATTTGCGCTTCAGCATGAGTACCTGGCAAATGTATTCGGTGAGCTTCTGGCAAAAGGTGAGGTGCCCCTTCGGGTAACGCACAACGATACGAAGCTGAATAACGTTATGATCGATCTGGAAACAGGAAAGGGAATCTGTGTAGTGGATCTGGACACGGTTATGCCGGGACTTGCCATGAATGATTTTGGGGATTCCATTCGTTTCGGGGCCAGCACTGCATTGGAGGATGAGAAAGATTTAAGCAAAGTATCCTGTGATATGGAACTCTATGAAATCTATGTAAAAGGCTTTCTGGAAAGCTGTGGAGATAAGCTTAGTGCAAAAGAGATCGAAATGCTTCCCATGGGAGCTAAGGTGATGACCTATGAATGCGGCATTCGCTTTCTTACTGATTATCTGGAGGGAGATCATTATTTTAAAATCGACCGGGAAGAACATAATCTGGACCGCTGCCGCACACAGTTTAAATTGGTGGCAGATATGGAACAGAAATGGGACACTATGCAGACGATCGTGAAAAAATATCAGAAATAAAAAACAGAGGTTTTTACAATGGAGGTAAAGCGATGAGCGAAACAAAAGGAAGAGTGACTATTCCGACAGATCTGGATGTGATTCCGGAGACACTGAAAATGCTGGACGAATGGGGGGCAGATGCCATCCGTGACTGTGATGGAACAGAATTTCCGGCAGAGCTGAAGAAAACCGGCGCAAAGATTTATGCAACTTATTATACCACCAGAAAGGATAATGCCTGGGCAAAGGCTCATCCGGAAGAAATCCAGCAGATGTATATCATGACATCTTTTCACACGGCAGTGTCGGATACTCTGGAGATCCATCTGATGGATCATCTGTATCCGGATATGCTGGCGGTGAATACAAGAGATGATATCAGAAGATGGTGGGAAGTCATTGACCGGACTACCGGGGAAGTTGTCAGTACAGAGGAATGGTCATACGATGAAAAAAACGGAAATGTTGTGATCAGACCGGCGAAAGAGTTTCATGAGTATACGGTAAGCTTTCTTGCATATATCATGTGGGATCCGGTACATATGTATAATGCAGTTGTCAATGACTGGAAGGATGTAGAGCCTCAGATCACTTTTGATGTGCGTCAGCCTGCAACACGTGCGCATTCTATGGATCGCCTCCGCAGATTTCTGGATTCCCATGATTATGTGAATGTAGTACGATTTACTACCTTTTTTCACCAGTTCACACTGATTTTTGATGAGATGGCACGGGAAAAATATGTAGACTGGTTCGGATATTCCGCTTCGGTGAGTCCATATATCCTGGAACAGTTTGAGCAGGAAGTGGGATATAAGTTCCGTCCGGAGTTTATCATTGATCAGGGATACATGAACAACACTTATCGGATCCCATCAAAAGAATTTAAAGATTTCCAGGCTTTTCAGAGACGGGAAGTGGCGAAGCTTGCAAAGGAAATGGTAGACATTGTTCATGAATATGGAAAAGAAGCCATGATGTTCATGGGCGATCACTGGATCGGAATGGAGCCCTTTATGGATGAGTTTGCTTCCATCGGGCTGGATGCGGTAGTGGGAAGCGTTGGAAACGGTGCGACCTTACGTTTGTTCAGTGATATTAAACATGTAAAATATACGGAGGGAAGATTTCTGCCGTACTTTTTCCCGGATACCTTCCATGAGGGAGGGGATCCTGTAAAAGAGGCAAAAGTAAACTGGGTGACTGCAAGAAGAGCCATCCTTCGAAGCCCGATCCAGAGGATTGGATATGGCGGTTATCTGAAGCTGGCTCTGGAATTTCCGGATTTTGTACAGTATATCAAGGAAGTCTGCCAGGAATTCCGTGTGCTCTACGACAACATCCGGGGAACCACACCGTACTGCGTAAAACGTGTGGCAGTTTTAAATTGCTGGGGAAAAATGCGCTCCTGGGGAAACCATATGGTACATCATGCCATCTATTACAAGCAGAATTATTCCTATTTCGGAATCATCGAGGCATTAAGTGGTGCGCCTTTTGATGTGTCCTTTATCAGCTTTGATGACATCCGTCAGGATAAAGATCTGCTGAATGATTTTGATGTGATCATCAATGTAGGTGATGCGGACACTGCGCAGTCCGGTGGCGAGAACTGGGCAGATCCGAAGATTCTTACAGCTGTGCGGAAATTTGTCTATAATGGAGGCGGATTCATTGGAGTGGGCGAGCCAGCGGCTCATCAGTGGCAGGGAAAATTCTTCCAGCTGGATGATATTCTTGGTGTAGAGGAAGAAAGAGGATTTAATCTTAATACAGATAAATACAACTGGGAAGAGCATAAAGATCATTTTATCCTGGAGGATACAGACGAAACTGTAGATTTCGGTGAGGGGAAAAAGAATATCTTCGCACTTCCGGATACAAAGATTCTTATCCAGAAGAATCAGGAAGTCCAGATGGCAGTAAAAACCTTCGGAAAAGGCAGAGGTGTTTACATCAGCGGACTTCCGTACAGCTTCTGCAACAGTCGTATCCTTTATCGTGCGGTGCTCTGGTCAGCCGCAGCAGAAAATGAGCTTTTCTGCTGGTTTTCTTCCAATTATAATGTGGAAGTACATGCTTATGTGAAAAATAAAAAGTATTGTGTGGTAAACAACACCTATGAGCCACAGGATACTACGGTTTACACAGGGGATGGAAAGAGCTTTGACCTTCATCTGGAAGCTAATGAGATTCGTTGGTATCAGATCTGAGAAAGCAGGATACAGGTTTACTGATAAAGAAAAGCTGTGAAATTGTCTGAGGGCGTTGACAGAGAAAAAACTTATAATATAATAAATCCATTCCAAAAGTAGGAAAACAAAGCTGTTACAATAGAGAAAATCTATTATAGCAGCTTTTTGTTATTGCTGACAAACAATTTTACTTACAAAGAGGAGGGATTTATGAACAAAAAGATCAAAACCCTGTTTTGCAGAAAAAGAGTGCTTTTTCTCCGAAAAATAAAAGCAGAAAAAGCAGTGTTGTGATAAAATAAAAGAAAAATATTTCAAAGATAAAATGATCAGAAGAAAAGAGGAAAATAGATTATGACAAAAGCAGAAAAAAAGACACTGAAGCTTCCGGCAGAGAAGCCTCAGTATATTACAGTAAATGATATTACTTACGCACAGGTGGATTCCTGGTTCGGACATTGCAGGCGGGATCTGAAACTGGATATAATCTACCCGGAAACAAAAGATGGAAAAACCTATCCCTGCATCCTCTGGATCTGCGGAGGTGCATGGCTGATGATGGATAAATCCGCACATAATCTTTATCTGAGCAGACTGGCATCGGATGGATTTGTAGTGGCAAGTGTGGAGTATCGTACTTCCAATCAGGGCCCGTATCCGATGCCGCTGCAGGATGTAAAGGCAGCCATCCGCTATCTGAAAGCTCATGCAGACCGGTTCCGCATCAACAAAGAGCAGATAGGAGTTATGGGAGAGTCTGCCGGAGGATATCTTACATGTATGGCTGCGCTGGACAATGATCCGGCTCTGGATGTGGGAGAGTATCTGGAAGAATCCAGTAAGGTACAGGCTGCCTGCCCATGGTACCCGCCTACGGATCTTTCTGCATTTCCGTGTGAATCTGCAGAAAAATGTGCTTCTTCCGCAGAATCCCTTCTGCTTGGATTTAATTCCATGTTAAATAAAGAAATGGCATACCAGAGCAGTCCGGTTTCCAAGGTTACGAAGGATGCACCGCCATTTATGATCATTCATGGCAACTGCGATCAGGTCGTTCCTTATGTTCAGTCGGAAACTTTATATGTCCTTCTTGAAGAAAATGGCTGTGATGTCACTTTGCTGACACTGGATGGTGCAGACCATGCAGATATCCAGTTTTTTCAGGATGAGGTATGGAACCGGATTGCGGAATTTTTCCGTGAAAAACTGAAATAAATAAAAGACAGGAGCACAGATCATCCGGCAGTTGTTGTAAATATGTGATCCTGAAAAGACTAAAAGTAGAAAAGAGAAACACAAATGATAACATTAAATGATTATCTGTATTCCGGAGATACTCTTCTCCGGATACTGAAGAAATACATCCGGGATCTTAGAACAGAGGCGAAGGAAAAACACAACGAGATCGATCTGGTACACTGTAATTTTCTGATCCAGATCCAGGAGCTTCTGGAGCATAATGATTTCCTTACTGCCCAGTCTCAGAAAATCCGGGAATTTTATAAATACATGGCAGGGGAATATCCGTTTTTGGCGTTTACCTTCAAGGGAAGGATCAAATCTCTGATTCGTGCGGAGGAAAAATTTAATGGATATGTAGTGGAGTTTATTTATGACTATTACAAAGAACACGGTGAATATCCTTCCGTGTCACAGATCAAGGAGCGCTTAAGTTGTTTTCGGGATTTTATTGCGTACAGGATCGTTATCGCCATGCCCAGATGTCATCTGAAAAATGGAGAGAATGTCAGAGAAGAAGAGCTTCGTTATCTTTATGAAATTGCCAATATACTTCCGGGATTTCTGGAAGAAAGAGGATTTACCGCAGAGCCGGCCAGAGGGGTACAGGAAAGCACTTCTCCGTTGCTCAGTGAGGAGGTCAGACCTTATTACCGAGATTACATCTGTAACAACAGTGAGGATGATTATCAGTCCCTGCATATCACGTTTTATGATAACAGTTCCCGAAGCTATATGGAAGTACAGCTGCGGACCAAAGACATGGATGATGTTGCGGAGATTGGTTCCGCCAACCATTTAAGCTATGAGAAAAAACAGGAAAGTGAACGCAGGAGAAGGGACGCGATTCCCCAGGGGGAATGTATCTATTTTGACGAGGCCTATGAGCGGGGGATGCGGCTTCTTGGACTGGATCTTGCAAAACTGGATGTCAATATGTTTGGTGCGGTAAATAATAGCCTGATCAATGATGGCTGCGGACTGTTCCGCGGAAGGATGATTCTTCCTTATGAGCATCTTTCCCGTTTTCAGAATGATATCGTTGACTGAGGGAGGATGACATGAAAGACTTGACAAAAGGGAGACCTTCCACATTGATCCTGTCCTTTGCACTTCCTGTATTTCTGGGAAATCTCCTGCAGCTGACGTACAGCCTGGCAGATACTAGGATCGTGGGGAGCTTTCTGAAAGAAGATGCGCTGGCTGCAGTAGGGGCCACCAGTCCTTTAAGCGGGCTGATCATCGGTTTTCTGATGGGCCTTGCAAATGGATTTGCCATCGTCACCGCACAGAAATTCGGTGCCGGAAACCGGGAAGAAGTGCGAAAATCCTTTGCGCTGTCTCTTGTAATGGGCAGTGTGCTTTCTCTGATTCTGACTGTTTTGGGACTTTTGTTTCTGCATCCGATCCTGAGGTTCTTGAATGTTCCTGATCATTTGACGGGAATCGCCAGACAGTATATCTTTATCATTATTGCAGGTATGCTGGCAACATTTCTTTATGATACCTGTGCGGCATCTCTGCGTGCACTTGGGGATACGGTGACGCCCCTTGTGATCCTGGCAGTGTCTGTAACTTTAAATATCGCAGGAGATCTGTTTTTTATTCTGGTAGTAAAAGCAGGAGTTCAGGGAGCAGCCATTGCCACAGTACTTTCACAGACGCTGGCTTTTCTGGTATGCTGGTTTTACATGATCCGCAGGTATGAGATCCTACGGCTGAAAAAAGAGGATTTTTCTGATCCTGACAGAAATATGATGAAAAATATGCTGAGTGCAGGACTTTCCATGGGACTTGTAAATTCTCTGGTAAATCTTGGTACACTGGCACTGCAGACCTCCATCAACCGACTTGGAAGAGATATCATCGTGGCACATACAGCGGCCCGTAAGATCACGGAAATGTTTATGATCATGTTTGGCGTGTTCGGGCAGACTATGGCAATCTTCTGCGGACAGAACGCAGGTGCAGGGCGTATGGACCGGGTGCGCCAGGGAATCAGTCTTGCAGTTCTGTATACCTGCATCTGGTCCGTGATGACTGTGATCTTCAGTTTTACCATTGGAAAACAGCTGATCTATCTGGTCACAGGAAGCCACAATGAGACGGTGATCCTAAACGCCACCAATTATCTTAAATTCGATACGCTTTTTTATTTTGTAACGGCTGTGATCAGTGTACTCAGAAATGCTATGCAGGGACTTGGAGAAATGGTGATCCCGTTGACTTCCAGTGCGCTGGAGATGATCGGAAAAGTGGTGATCGCAGTGACATTGGTGCCGCTCCTCGGATATACCGGCGTGATCGTGGCAGAACCGATAGTCTGGGTCATTATGGTGATCCCGCTGATCGTGAAGATCCTTAGGATGTCGGAATTAAAGAGAACAGTCTGAGAGATCCGAAAATCAGATGAGAAAGATCCGTGTGAAAAATAAAAAGCACATTGTATGGAATGAGCCGCCACCGGAAAATATGACTTTTGGGGTGGTTCAACCATGGCAATGTGCTTTCTTTATTTTACATATTTGCTGTCGCTTCTTTTACGTTTTGTTTTTCAGGAAAGATATGTCTGAAAATAAAACGTACGATCGGACCTGCATAGATCAGCTGCCAGAAGAATGCCATCGGAAAGTTAAAGGCGGTTGTTTGAAGCCATACAGCTACGAACTGATTTCCGGCATCCTTAAAGAGAATGGTTGCGGCAAGACTCATTAACGGGCACATGAAAGCAACAGAAGGAACGGAGATTGCAAGAATCTTGCTGAACGGATGGCAGTTTTTGAAATCTACCATGCGCATTGCACAACCAAAAGCAAGTTTGGATACAAGGAAGAAGTCAAGGATAAATGCAATCGGTCCCATGATCACCAGCTCATGAAAAGCGTCAAGGAACACATGGTTTGTCATACTCCCAGTGTTCAGAGAAATGTTGTAGCAGATCATGGCGTAAACCATGAAAAATACCATGATAATGGTAAAGATAACTTCCTGAAATTTGTTTTTTGGCATAAAAAATCCTCCTTTAAAATGATTAAGTGGTGATGTAAAACCGTAAAGCATGTGTTGTTCGTTAATCATTCAGGAGAATGTGCGTTTCCAATATATGACAGGATTTTGTCATAAACCATATTTAGTTTTAAGTCCGGCGATTATATTATCATAATCAGCGTAAGGATGTCAATATGTAAAATTTGCACATTTTTATTAAGCTTTCTGAAAATAGACGGAGCTGCTCTAATGAGAAAAAAATGACAATAACTCCCCTTGACCATAAAAGTTAGATACAGTAAACTTGTATATAGTTAGCAGGTTCTAACTATTGCGTAAATAATTGTGGCGGGCCGTATCCCCTGGCAAAATGCGGCTCGGGCAAATTTGCGGACAGGGCGAAAAAGCCAGACAGGAGGATAAATATCAAATGGAATATTTAGAGATCGAGAAAGTCATTGGAAGAGAGATCATTGATTCAAGAGGAAATCCGACCGTAGAGGCAGAGGTTTATCTGGCAGATGGAACTATCGGAAGAGGAGCAGCTCCAAGTGGTGCATCCACAGGAGAATTCGAGGCACTTGAACTGAGGGATCAGGATAAGAGCCGTTTCGGAGGAAAAGGTGTTTCCAAGGCCGTTGAAAATATCAATACTGTAATTAACGATGCACTGACAGGAATGGATGCATCTGACATTTATGCAGTGGACGCTGCCATGATCAATGCAGACGGAACAAAGGACAAATCCAAACTTGGCGCAAATGCTATTCTTGCAGTATCTATCGCATGCGCACGAGCAGCTGCGATTTCTCTTGACATTCCCCTTTACAGATTTCTTGGTGGGGTGAACGGAAACAGACTTCCGGTTCCGATGATGAATATCTTAAACGGTGGTGCACATGCTGCGAATACTGTTGATGTTCAGGAATTCATGATCATGCCTGCGGGAGCACCGAGCTTCAAAGAAGGACTTCGCTGGTGCACAGAGGTGTTCCATGCACTTGCAGCACTTCTGAAAGAGAAAGGTCTTGCAACAAGTGTTGGTGATGAGGGTGGTTTTGCACCAGACCTTGGAAGCGACGAGGAAGCCATCGAGTACATTCTTGAGGCAGTAAAGAAAGCAGGATATGAACCGGGAAAAGATTTCGTTCTTGCCATGGATGCAGCATCCAGCGAGTGGAAAGGAAGCCAGAAAGGCGAGTATGTTCTTCCGAAATGCGGAAAGAAATTCACATCTGCAGAGCTTGTTGAGCATTGGAAGACCCTGATCGAGAAATACCCGATCTATTCCATCGAAGACGGCCTTGACGAGGAAGACTGGGAAGGATGGCAGATCATGACAAAAGAGCTTGGCCAAAAAGTACAGCTTGTAGGTGATGACCTGTTCGTTACAAATACAGAGCGTCTTGAGAAAGGTATTAGCCTTGGCTGCGGAAACTCCATTCTGATCAAACTGAATCAGATCGGTTCCGTATCCGAGACTCTGGAAGCTATCAAAATGGCACATAAAGCTGGTTATACAGCGATTTCCTCTCATCGTTCCGGTGAGACAGAGGATACAACCATCGCAGATCTTGCAGTAGCACTGAATACCTGCCAGATTAAGACAGGAGCTCCTTCCAGAAGCGAACGTGTGGCAAAATATAACCAGCTTCTCCGTATTGAGGAAGAGCTTGGTGATGCAGCAGTATATCCGGGATTTCAGGCTTTCAATATTAAGAGATAAGAAAAGTTTTCCATAAAATTTGTTTGTTACAAATAAGCCAAGAGTACCAAAGGGTCGGTATGGGAGAAATCCTGTTCCGGCCCTGGTTTTTTGACCGAATGCGGAATGCGACCACAGACAGATGGAAGAGATGCTGGATAAGTAGCATATTTTTCAAAAAGGCGCCCTTTGGAGCCTCTTTTTTTGGCGAAAATAAGGTTGCCAGATTTCTAAAAATGGTATATTATGATTTACAGCCGTGTGAAAAAATAAAATTGAATATTGGAGATGCTATGAAAGAATACGTAAATACTTTTATACGTTACAGGTTTCTTCTGGGAGAGCTTGTAAAAAAAGGAATCAAACTGAAGTACAGACGTTCCTATCTTGGTATCATATGGTCTCTTCTTGAGCCGCTGCTTACCATGATCGTACTGACGATCGTATTCGGTACCCTGTTTGGAAACAAGGATCGGACATTTCCTGTATATATCCTGACAGGACGTCTTTTGTACACATTCTATTCCAGTGCCACAAAAGCGACATTGAAATCAGTAAGAGCGAATTCGGCAATGATCAAGAAGGTTTATGTGCCAAAATATCTCTATCCGTTGTCAAGTGTGCTTTTTAACTACGTGATCTTCCTGATCTCGCTGATCGTGCTGGTTCCGGTAGGAGCAGTACTTGGTGTGGAGCCGACACTCTATATGCTCCAGATCCCGATCGCGTTGATCCTGGTATTTCTGCTGTCCTATGGCTGCGGAATGATCCTTGCTACGATTGGCGTTTTTTTCAGAGATATGGAATATCTGTGGTCAGTAGCGCTGATGCTGATCATGTATACCTGTGCGATCTTTTATTATCCGTCCAGACTGCTGAAGAGCGGTTTTTCATGGATCCTGAAATATAATCCGCTGTACTGTACCATCGATGTTTTTCGTTCAGGAATGTTCGGAGAGCCGATGAATCTTCATTATGCGGCATACGCACTGGTATTCAGTCTTGTGACGATCGCCATCGGAATGTTCTGTTTCAAGAAGAAACAGGATGATTTTATCCTTTATATTTAACAGGAGAAAAATATGGAAAAACCTGCAGTAGTTGTAGATAACGTAAGTATGAAGTTTAATCTCAGTAAAGAAAAGGTAGACAGCCTGAAGGATTACGTGATTAAATTCTTAAAAAAAGAAATTAAATATAATGAATTCTGGGCTCTTCAGAATGTTGATTTTGAGGTGAAAAAAGGTGACCGTGTAGGAATCCTGGGACTTAACGGAGCGGGAAAAAGTACTCTGCTCAAAGTAATTGCCGGTGTATTCAAGCCTACCGAAGGCAAGGTGGTCCGAAACGGACGTCTGGTCCCTCTTCTGGAACTGGGAGCCGGTTTTGATTCGCAGTATACAGGACGTGAGAATATTTTCCTGTATGGTGCGATGCTCGGGTATTCCAAGAAGTTTCTGGAATCGAAATTTGATGAGATCGTTGAGTTTTCTGAGCTGAAAGAATTTATCGATGTCCCTATTAAGAATTATTCTTCCGGTATGAAGGCAAGGCTTGGATTCTCCATTGCCACACTGGTATCACCGGATATCCTGATCCTTGATGAAGTCCTTTCTGTAGGAGATGCCAAATTCCGGAAAAAGAGTGAAAAGAAAGTCTTAAGTATGTTTGATAAGGGCGTTACGGTACTGTTTGTATCCCATTCTTTGGAACAGGTACAGCGCCTGTGCAATAAAGCAATGATACTTGAAAAAGGAAAATTGATCGCATATGGAGATATTGATGAGATCTCGGCCAAATATGCAGAGATGATCAGATAAAGAACAGAAGGCGGCCAAAGTAGCTGCATAAATAAAAAACCGGGCAGTAAAAGGTCCGAATGGCGGATAGCCAGACTATTTGCAAAAGTGCAGGCAAATGTCTGGCTATTGTGTTATTCTATTATAGAAAACAGGGAGGCAAAAAGATGACTTTACAGCAGATTCTTGAAGAGGTAAAAAATGGCCAGCTCTCTGTGGAGTATGCAGAGGGCCTTCTGAAAAAAGAGGGATATGAGGAAATGGATTATGCGAAACTGGATACTACCCGAAAAGCGAGGACCGGTTTTGCAGAGGTAGTTTACTGTGCGAGAAAAGCAGACGAACACCTTTTGAATATCTATCAGAAGCTTTATGAGGAAGATGGAGAAGTCTTTGGAACAAGGGCGTCAGAATATCAGTATGAACTGGTGAAAAAGGTTCTTCCCAATGTGGTCTACGATCCGATTTCCGGAATTTTGAAGATTGAAAAAGAGAAGGAGTATATCGGAAAAGTGGCAGTGTGTACAGCCGGAACAGCAGATATTTCTGTTGCGGAGGAGGCTGCCCAGACAGCAGAGTATTTCGGCACACATGTGGAGAGGATCTATGATGTGGGAGTTAGTGGTATGCACAGACTCTTTTCCAGGCTGGATACCATCCAGGAGGCTAACTGCGTGGTTGCAGTAGCAGGAATGGAGGGTGCACTGGCAAGTGTTATGGGTGGTCTT
The DNA here is from genome assembly GCF_022868965.1 of Blautia sp. NSJ-140. NCBI lineage: Bacteria > Bacillati > Bacillota > Clostridia > Lachnospirales > Lachnospiraceae > Blautia > Blautia sp. NSJ-140. The sequence goes on from NZ_JALIFS010000002.1 coordinate 180,196, forward strand.
GTGAAACGTCCGGTGATTGCGGTACCTACTTCTGTGGGATATGGCGCCAGCTTTCATGGATTGTCAGCGCTTCTGACAATGATCAATTCCTGTGCCAACGGAATTGCAGTAGTAAATATTGACAACGGATTTGGGGCAGGATATCTGGCAACCCAGATCAATCGGCTTGCGGAGGGGAAATAAATGAGAAACAAATTATATCTGGAGTGTACCTCTGGGATCAGCGGAGATATGACAGTTGCGGCTCTTCTGGATCTGGGTGCAGATCAGAAAAAACTGGTGAGAACTCTTAAAAGTCTGCCGGTAAAAGGTTTCGACATAAAGATCAGCCGTGTGATGAAATCAGGGATCGATGCCTGTGATTTTGATGTACTGCTGGATCATGATCACGAGAATCATGATCATGATATGAAATATCTGCATGGAGATGATGGGGATTTTCACGGTCATAATCATGAAAAACATCATCATGATCATGGGGGTTCCCGGCATGGACACCATCATCACGAGCACCGTGGCCTTGACGAGATCATGGAGATTATCGACCACACAGATATGACAGATCGTGCAAAATCCTATGGAAAAAGGATTTTTAAGATTCTTGCCGAGGCAGAAGCGAAAGCCCATAATGTACCGGTGAATCAGGTCCATTTCCATGAAGTGGGTGCAGTGGATTCCATTGTGGATATTCTTTCTGCTGCGATCTGTATGGATGATCTGGATGTGGAGGAAGTGATCGTTCCAAGACTTTGTGAGGGTAGCGGAACGATTCGCTGTCAGCACGGAATCCTTCCGGTACCGGTACCGGCGGTAAGTAATATTGTAAGTGCTCATCAGCTGAAGCTGCATATCACATCGGTGCAGGGTGAACTGATAACGCCTACCGGAGCAGCCATTGTGGCGGCATTCCTTACATCAGAAAAACTGCCTGAAGATTTCACGGTGAGGAAGATCGGTATCGGAGCAGGCAAGCGCCAGTATGAGTGCCCGGGAATTCTCCGTGCCATGCTGATCCGGGGATCCGGGGAGGAGGCTTCAGGCAATGATGCTTGTACGGAAACAGATACCATTATAAAGCTGGAATCCAACATTGATGACTGTACAGGAGAAACGCTTGGCTATGTTATGGAGCTTCTGTATGAGGCAGGAGCCAGAGAGGCCAATTACATGCCTGTATTTATGAAGAAAAACCGTCCGGCATGGCTGCTTACCGTTCTATGTAAAGAAGAACAGGTTTCAGTGATGGAGCAGATTATTTTCAGAGAAACAACAACCATTGGGATCCGTCGCCAGGAGATGGGGAGAACCATTCTGAAAAGAGAGAAAAGAGCGGTTACAACTCCGCTTGGGGAGGTAGAAGTGAAGGTTTGCACTTTTGACGGACAGGAATATTTTTATCCGGAATACGAAAGCGTAAAAAAACTCTGTGAAAAAACAGGGATTTCCTATAAAGAAGCATATCATATGGCTGTTCGGGGATAAGATCGGAGGGGCCGCGTATAATGCACTTACATATTGACACCTTTTCGAAAAAACTATATAAATGTATATAGAAAGATCATTGCCGAACAGAACAGTTGGCAATGATACAGTAAGGCAGAGGCAGGAGAAGGATTTATGGCGGTAACAATACAGCAGATTGCCGAACAGGCAGGGGTTTCCAGGGGAACCGTGGACAGAGCATTGAACCACAGAGGACGGATCAATCCGGAGGTGGCAGAGAGAATCTGCCGTCTGGCGGACGAGATGGGATATGTACAGAAAGAACGGAAACATTCCAGAACAGCTAAAGATGAAAGACTGAAGATCGGAGTGGTGACACAGCTTGCCAGATCTTCTTTTATGCAGGAAGTAAACCGTGGTATTGTGAAGGCGGCCCTGGAACTAAAAGAAAAAGGGATCCAGCTGATTCTGAAAGAGGGTCTTTCTGTTGATGAAGAGGAACAGCTGCAGGCCATTGAAGAACTGGAACAGGAAGGAATCAGGGGACTTGCGGTCATGCCTGTGGACAGTGAGGCTGTCCGGGAGAAATTGAATGCTTTGATCGAAGAGAAGAATATCCCAGTGGTAACCTTTAATTCTGATATTGTAGGAACGAGAAGAACCTGTTTTGTGGGAATGGATAACCGCAAGAGCGGACGTACTGCGGCAGGACTCCTTGGAATGCTGACAAGAGGAATCGGAAAGATTCTGATCATCACCGGATATTTCAGCAATCATGTTGATAATCAGCGGGTGGATGGCTTTGTGGAGGAAGCCAAGCGGGCTTTTCCTCATCTGGAGATCGCAGGTGTTCACGGGAGCTTTGATGAAGCAGCTGAGGTGGAGCACATTATAGAAAATGCCATGATGAATACTTCGGGGATCAGCGGGATCCTGGTGGTATCAGGAGGCCAGGCAGGAGTAGGAAAGGCATTTGAAAAACTGAGACTTGACCGCAGGCCCTACGTTGTGATCTATGATCAGACTCCGAAGAACGAACGGGCTCTGAAGAATGATCATGTGGATTTTCTGATCGACCAGAATGGATATGTCCAGGGGTATGAACCGCCAAGGATCCTGGCGGATATCCTGACAAAAGGACAGGAGCCGGAGAGAGAATATCTCTTTACAGATATCAAGATCAAAACGAAATATAACCTTTAAATGATGCATTAAACGAAAGAACATATAAAAAAGTAAGGAAAGTCTGCAGGATGAAAAAAACTGCAGGCTTTTTTGTTGCAGAAAATCTGAAAATCCGCTGATGGGAAAAAAGAAATTAAAATGCGTGCGTGATGCGTGCTAAAATTGCATGCACACAAAAGCACATTAATGTAATAGCCAATTTAAACAAAAGGAAACTGCAAAAATTGTACAAAATAACAGAAATAGAGGAAAATGAAAAGAAGCACTTGCCCAAACTGTAAAACAGTGCTATATTAACATCATAAGAAACACGCAAGAAAGCACGCTGAATAAAAGAAAAGCACGCAAAACAAAAAAGCACACAAAAAAAGAAGTAAAAAATAAACCATCAAACAGACGGAGGTAAGATCATGAAGTATATCGAATTTGATGAATCCAGACCAATGGACCTGGTGCTCCTTGGAAGAGTTGCCATTGATTTCAATCCTGCTTACAACGATCAGGTGAAGGAGGAGTTCAAACCCCTCAAAAAGGTACATATGTTTGAGAAATTTGTAGGAGGATCTCCTGCAAACATCGCTGTAGGTGTCACCAAACATGGCCTGAAAGCAGGATTCATCGGAAAGGTTTCTGATGATCAGTTCGGTGAGTATGTTGTAGATTATTTTGATGAGAGAGGAATCGATACCTCACAGATCACCAAATGTACAAACGGAGAGAAGCTGGGACTTACCTTTACCGAGATGCTTTCTCCAAAGGAAAGCAGTATCCTCATGTATCGTAACCGTATCGCAGATCTGCAGCTTCATGTAGACGACATCCACGAGGATTATATCAAAAATGCAAAAGCAATCCTCATTTCCGGAACTGCTCTTGCAGAGAGCCCTTCCAGAGAAGCAGCGATCAAAGCGGTTATGCTTGCTAAGAAAGTAAACACAAAGATCATTTTTGATATTGATTACAGAGAGTACAACTGGAAGAATGCGGATGAGATTTCCATCTACTATTCCATCGTAGCTAAGGAAGCTGACATCATCATGGGCTCCAGAGAAGAGTTTGATCTTACAGAGAAGCTGATCAAAGAGGGTATGACTGATGAGGAGAGCGCAGCTTACTGGCAGGCAAAAAATGCAAAGATCGTTGTCATCAAACACGGTATGAAGGGTTCCACAGCCTACACAGTTGACGGACAGAAGTTCAGTATCAAGCCATTTCCGGTTGAGGCAAGAAAAGGCTTCGGAGGCGGCGACGGATACGGCTCCGGATTCCTGTATGGACTGTATCAGGGCTGGGAGATCATCGATTGTCTGGAGTTCGGTTCAGCAGAGGCATCCATGATGGTTAAGAGCAACAACTGTTCTGATTCCCTTCCGGGACCGGATGAGGTTCACGCATTTATTAAAGATGAAAAAGAAAAATTCGGCGAAATGATCGCAAGAGTATAAAGAAAAGGAGTGGAAAAAATGGCAAAGACAGTAAGAATGACAACTGCACAGGCAATTGTAAAATTCCTGGATAATCAGTATGTTTCCATGGACGGAGTGGAGACAAAATTTGTAGAAGGATTTTTCACGATCTTCGGACACGGTATTGCTGTAGGACTTGGCGAGGCGCTGGATACAAATCCGGGACAGCTGAAGGTTCTTCAGGGAAGAAATGAGCAGGGTATGTGCCACGTTGCTACCGCTTTTGCAAAACAGAGCAACCGCAAAAAAATCATTGCATGCGCTTCCTCCATCGGACCTGGAGCTGCAAACATGGTAACAGCATGTGCAACAGCAACTGTAAACAACATTCCGCTTCTTGTATTCCCGGCAGATACTTTTGCATCCCGCCAGCCTGACCCGGTTCTCCAGCAGCTGGAGCAGAGCAGCAGCCTTGCTATCAGTACGAACGATGCATTCAAACCGGTCTGCAAATACTGGGACAGAATCACAAGACCGGAGATGGTTATGACAGCTCTGATCAACGCAATGAGAGTTCTTACAGATCCGGCTGAAACAGGTGCATGCTGCATCGCACTTTGTCAGGATGTTGAGGGTGAGTCCTTTGACTTCCCGGAGTACTTCTTCAAGAAGAGAGTACACAGGATCACAAGACCGGTTGCAGTAGAGGAAGAGCTTGAGGATGTGGCAGAGATCATCGCAGGAGCAAAGAAGCCGCTTATCGTTGTTGGTGGTGGTGTCCGTTACTCAGAAGCCGGAGAAGCTGTTGAGAAATTCTGCGAGGAATTCAAGATCCCATTCGGCGAGACACAGGCCGGAAAGAGTGCCTGCCAGTCCGGCAATCCATACTGCCTTGGCGGTATCGGTGTAACAGGAACCTATGCTTCCAACATCATCGGTAAAGACGCAGACGTGGTAATTTCTATCGGTTCAAGAATGTCTGACTTTACAACAAGCTCCAAGCATCTGTTCCAGAACGAGGATGTTCAGTTTGTAAGCATCAACAACTGCAGATTCCACGCATACAAGATGGATGCAGTAAAAGCTGTGGGCGATGCAAAAGCTACCGTAGAAGCACTTGCGGAGAAGCTTCGTGCAAGAGGATATAAATCTGCATATACAGATGAGATCGAGAAAGCAAAAGCTGTATGGGATAAAGAAATGGAGCGCCTTGGAAGTATCGAGTACACAGGAGATGATTTTGAGCCGCTGATCAAGGCAAGAGATCCTCGTACAATCCCGGAATATGTAAAGCTTACAAACGGAAAGATCACACAGACAGCAGCACTTGCAGCGATCAACAGAACTATCGACAAAGATGCAACCATCATCACAGCAGGCGGTTCCCTTCCAAGCTGTATGCAGCGTATGTGGAGAACAGACAAACGTGGCGGATATCACGCAGAGTACGGATATTCCTGTATGGGATATGAGGTTGCCGCTACCCTTGGTGTGAAATTTGCAGAGCCTGATAATGAAGTATATTGTGTAGTTGGAGACTCCAGCTTCCAGATGCTCCACAGTGAGATCATGACTATCATGCAGGAGAGACAGAAAGTCAATATCATGGTATTTGATAACTGCGGATTTGGCTGCATCAACAACCTTGAGATGAATCACGGAATCGGAAGCCTTGCAACGGAGTTCCGTTATACAGACGGCAAGAAACCGACCGGAGACCTGATCCCTGTAGATTATGCAAAGATTGGCGAAGGCTATGGTCTGAAGACTTATACTTGCCGCACTATCCAGGAACTGGTAGATGCTCTGGAAGATGCCAAAAAGCAGGAGATTGCATGCCTCTTTGATCTGAAGGTTATCCCGAAGACCATGACAGACGGATATGAGTCCTGGTGGGATGTAGGAATCGCAACAACATCTGAGAAAGAAAGTGTAAGAAAGGCCTGCGAGGGAGTTATGAAAGGCCGTGAAGAGGCAAGACTGTACTAATCTGGGAGGTAAGAAAATGAGTAAAGTATTTGGTTATCCTGAATATGACGAAAAAGGTGAAAAGATTCTTACAACATACGATAATGAGTACAAGGCCATGATGATGGACATCCGTGTTTACCGTATGAAGGCAGGGGAGACAAGAACATTTTTAAGAGAGGGTGAGGAGACAGCAGTTCTCCTCCTCTCCGGAAATATCACCTATAAATGGAACGGAAACGAAGCAGCAGCAACCAGAAAAGATGTGTTCACAGAGGGACCTTGGTGCGTTCATGGATGTACAGGAACTGAGATCGCAGTTGTGGCAAATGCGGAGTCACAGATCCTTGTCCAGTGCACAAAGAATGAGAAAGATTTCGGTGCAAGGCTTTACAAACCGGAAGACGCTCCATGGGGATATTCCAGTGTAGGAAAATTCGGAAACGTGGCAAAGAGAAGAGTAAATACGATTTTTGATCACGACATTTCACCGGAATCCAATATGGTACTTGGTGAGGTTCTCAATGACAGAGGAAACTGGTCCGGATACCTGCCGCACAGACATCCGCAGCCTGAGACATACTTCTTCAAATTTGATCATCCGGAGGGATTCGGAGCAAGCTTTGTCGGTGACCAGGTATTTAAGAGCACAGATGAGAGCTTTTCCGCAATTCCAGGGGGAGAGCTTCATCCGCAGGCAGTTGCACCTGGATATCAGATGTATACATGCTGGATGATCCGCCACATTGACGGAAATCCGTGGCTGCAGACAGACCGTTGCGAGGATGAGAGATATACCTGGCTTCATGACGCCGAGTTTTAAGGATGCGGAGATACTGATACTGGGTTGTAAATAGCAGGCAGTAGACCTGCTGCTATTATGAAAAAAATTGTACTGACTGAAGGGAGATTTTGACAATGGCAAGAGAATTTATTGTACCTGGAGAAATTATTTCCGGTTCCGGAGCACTGGACATGGCAGAAGACGCACTGAAACTCCTTGGTAAAAAAGCTCTGATCGTAACCGATAAAGTAATGATCGACCTGGGAAATTGTGCAAAAGTTGAGAAGGCGCTGACAAATCAGGGCATTGCATACAGCATTTATTCTGACATCTGCGGTGAGCCGACAGATACCATGATCGAAAAAGGCTTACAGATCTATAAAGATGAGAATTGTGACTTCCTGGTAGCTCTGGGAGGCGGAAGCCCCATTGACTCTATGAAAGCCATCGGCTCATTGGTAGTAAATGGTGGAAGCATTTCCGACTATATGGGAAAAGTGATCGATGTAAAGATGCCGCCAATGGCAGCGATCCCTACCACAGCAGGAACGGGATCTGAGGCAACACAGTTCACGATCATCACTGACACCAAAAAAGACATCAAGATGCTTCTTAAAGGCAAAGTTCTCATGCCGGATCTTGCAATTATCGACCCGCAGTTTACTATGACTGCACCTCCAAAGATCACAGCAGCAACAGGTCTTGATGCACTTTGTCACTGTGTGGAAGCTTATACATCCAGAAAAGCACAGACACTTTCCGATACTTTTGCAGTATCTGCAGTAAAGAGAATCTTTAAATATCTTCCGGTTGCATACAAAGACGGAAAGAATGAAGAAGCCCGTGTACAGATGTCTGTAGCTGCTCTTGAGGCAGGAATCGCATTCAACAACGCATCTGTTACCATTATCCACGGAATGAGCCGTCCGATCGGAGCATTGTTCCATGTAGCACATGGACTTTCCAATGCTATGCTTCTGAAAGAGTGCCTTACCTTTGCACTTCCTGGAGCATACGACAGATTCGGAGCTCTGGGACGTGATATCGGTGTGGCAGATGCATCTGATTCTGATCAGGAAGCAGCTGAGAAATTCCTGAAAGCAGTAGAGGCACTTGTAAATGAGCTGGATACTCCGACTCTGGAACAGTTCGGTATCAATAAAGAAGAGTTCTTCAACGTTATCGACAAAATGGCACATGATGCTATGGACAGTGGAAGTCCTCAGAATACCATGCGTGATGTAACAGAAGAAGAAGTAAAAGAAATCTACAGAAAACTCTGGTAAAATGCAAATGCAAACCTTGCGTTGCCAGATAAGAAAAGACTCCGGACCGGAGAAAAAGGCTCCGGAGTCTTTTTTCCCGTGGCAAATACAGCAGCAAAAGAAAAGGAGGCATATCCTTCGTGAGAAAAAAATATATCTGTATTCTGGCGGCAGTTATAGGATTTTGCAGCCTTTCCGGATGCGGGTCTTCTGCAAAGAAAACAGAAGAAGAGCAGGTAACGATCGGTGTTGTTACAAAATCTAAAAGCAGTGAATATTGGTTGTCTGTCTGTGACGGAATGAAAGATGCGGCAGAAAAATATCATGCAGATGTGGTGATTCTGTCCCCGGATTCCGAAACAGAAGAAGAGGTTCAGAAAAATATGATCCGGGATCTTCTGAAAACCGATATCCAGGCGATAGCAGTTTCTCCTATAGATTCCTATGAATGCGAAGATTATTTAAATTTTGCAAGAGAAAAGGGGATTTCTGTATATGCCTGTGATACTCCCATAGAGGATTCAGAAATCCCTTATATTGGTATTGACAATGAAAAGCTGGGTTATGAGCTGGGTGAGCAGCTTGCAAAGGCGCTTGATCATAAAGGAAAGATCGGTGTGATCGCAGGTGATTTTAAACAGGCGGGTCACCGGATGCGTGTTACCGGTTTTGAAAAATATATGGAAAAAGAGCCTGGGATCACCATTGAGATGGTTCGGAGCGGATACAGTAATATGCGGGTTTCCCAGAAGGATGTGGATGAGATCCTGGGGAAATATCCGGATCTTAACGGAATCATGACCACAAGTGCAGTGACGGCTCTGGGGCTTTCAGAGGCAACTGAAGGACGGGAGATTTCCATTGTTTCCGTAGATGCTCAGGAAGATGCCTTGAAAGCGGTTCGGGATGGGCGCATCGTGGCGCTTGGTGCGCAGTCCGGCTATCAGATCGGTTACGAAACCATCCGGTATATTGTGAAGGATTTGGAGGGAGAGGGAACAGGAGAAGATGAGATTCTGGATTCCCAGGTGCTTACCGAAGAAAATATTGATACATATATGAAGGATGACAGACATTCTCATCCCTGATACAAGCAGGTTTCCATCCAAAAATAAAACACAAAACATAAAAATAGGACAAAAGAAGGATGTAGAGATAGCAGAATCAGAAAAACTTTGGTACAGATTTAACAGTCAGGTAAAAATAATACCGAAAAAACTAAAATTTCTCATACTTTGATAATCCCGTATTTTCGATAAAATAGAATCATCAAAAGGAAAGCGAAAATAAAAAAACGAAAAGAAATGAAAGGGCGGGATAATAAGATGGAGAAGAAAAAACTTTCGGTATCAACAGGGCTGTGTTATGCTGGAGGAGATGTAGGGTGTAATATCGTGTTCGGAATGATCGGAACACTGCTGACGCTGTTTTACACAGATTATGTGGGGATAAGCGCAGCAACAGTAGGACTGGTAATGTTACTTTCCAGATGCTTTGATGGATTTTCCGATCTGGTCATGGGTGTCATTGTAGAAAGGACCAATTCCAAATGGGGAAAATCAAGACCCTGGCTTCTGTGGATGAGCATTCCGTTTGCACTGTCAGCAGTACTGCTTTTCACAGTGCCGCGTACAACAGGGATGCTTCAGTTTCTGTATCTCTTTGTAACCTATAACTTTTGTACGACCATATGCTATACAGCGATCAATCTTCCATATGGAAGTCTTTCTTCAATGATGATCCGTGAATCATCAGAAAGAGATAAACTCAGTGTATTGAGAATGGGACTGTCACCTCTCGGAAAGATCGTTGCAGCAACCTGTACACTGCCGCTTGTTAAGGTTATGGGGAATGACCAGGCTGCATGGATCAAGGTTATGAGTGTATGGGCAGTGCTTGCACTTGCACTTCTGCTTCTCTGCTTCTTCAAATGTGAGGAGAAGGTTCAGATCGAAGCAAGAAAGAAAGATGAGAAGCTTCCGATTCTGACAATGCTGAAGGCGCTTTTTACAAATCAGTATTTCTGGGCAGTAATGCTTCTGTGGACAGTACAGAGTGTATCCTTTACGATCACAGGAACCATTCTTCCGTACTACTGCAAATATATTTTTAACAATGACACATGGATGTACAGCGCACTGTTCCTTACAGAAACATTGGTTCTGGTAGCGGGAATCTTTATCTGCTCACCGTTGATCAAGAAATTCGGAAAAAGAAATATCGCATTTGTCGGCGGATTTGTTGCACTTGGCGGACAGGTTCTGTTTTTCCTGAATCCATACAGCTTCGGTTTCATGGTTATGAGCTGTGTCACACGTGCCATCGGACTTGCTCCACTGAACGCAGTTGTATTCAGTATGGTTGGTGATGTAGTAGAGTTCGGACAGTGGAAAAACCATATCCGTCAGGAAAGCCTGATCTTTGCAGGCGGTTCCATCGGAACAAAAGTTGGTGCAGGTCTTGCCTCCGCAGTGATCACAGGTCTTTTAAGCAGTTCCGGATATGTAAGCTCATCTGCAGGAATAACTGCACAGCCGGAAACAGCACTGGAGATGATCGTTTCTCTTTATAAATTTGGACCGATCCTCATTGCAGCAGTGATCATTGTAACGCTTTTCGGATATAAGCTTGACAAAATGTATCCGGCGATCATGCAGGAGCTTACCGAGCGCGAGGCACACGGACAGTTATAAACATTTTATTGTAAAACATATATTCAACCGCAAACAGGAAATCAGGCAGGGGTAGGATACTCCTGCTGTTTCCTGCGTTTATGGGCATATAGCATAGAGGGAGGCGTATATCCGCTTTACGGAAGGGAGGAGTTCTATGTTAAAAAGTATCCGGGCAAAGATATTACTGGCGATCCTGGCAGTAACCATGTTTACTGCCTGTTCTCTTACGGTGGTATTTTATTTTCGGGCAGCAGGGATGATCGAAGAAAATTATTCAGGTATCCTGTACGGACGGATGCAGCAGACCATAAAAGATCTGGACGAATCCCTGAAAGAGATTTATTATGTGAATACGAGAACTGCCTGGGATACAGGTATACGGAATAATGCGAAGGAGTACAGCCGTACCGGAAATGAAAACAGCCTGGAAAATATGGCCGGGCTTCTCCGGGAACACAGTCGGGAATACAAAGATATCAACTCCCTTTACTTTGTCTTTCCAGACAAAAAAACGGCTGTGACTTCTGAGGAATTTCCGGTAAACAAGCAGGGGATTTCAGGAGAACATATCGAGGGATTGGAAAAAATACAGGAGTTGGATTCCTTTCCGGTTCTTGTGGAATCTCCGATCCATGAAGGCAGCAGCTTTCTTTCTGTGATCCAGAAGGTAGAGGATGATAACGGAGAGATTCTGGGTTATGTTGTCGCAGATATCAGGGAACGGGCAATTTATTACGAATATCTGGAAGCTGTCAATGATGAAAAGATCACCAGAATAGTTCTGGTAGACAGAAATGATGAAATCGTGACATCCGGAGACTACAGTGACATTGGAAAAACATTTCCGGAGATTACGGATCATGATGTTCCAAATATGGAAGGCTATGCAGAAAAAAACGGTGTGATCTCTTTTTTCAGCAGAGGCAGCTTTTCAGATTGCGGCTTATATCTGGAAGTACCGAAAAAAGAAGTTTTAAGCGGACTTTCCGGGATGCGGCTCTTTCTGATCGGAATATTTGGTGCAGTTTTTGTGGCAGCTGTGCTGCTGGCACTGTGGCTCTCCAGAGTAGTCTGCGGCCCGCTCAGATCCATGACTGGCACTGTTGAGAAGGTTGGTGAAGGAGATCTGAGTCTCCGTACAGAAGTGACTACTGCTGATGAGATCGGAACCCTCGGAAAAGAATTCAACCACATGCTGGATTATATCGAAGCTCTGATCGCCCAGGTGATCGAAGAGGAACAGCAGAAAAAAGACGCAGAACTGGAAGCACTGCAGTATCAGATCACACCGCATTTTATGTATAATACATTGAACTCCATTAAATTTGCTGCATTTCTGAAAGGGGAAAAAGAGCTGGCAGGGCTCATCGGAGATTTTGTGGAGCTTTTGCAGGCCAGCATCAACAAAAAGGGAAGCTTCCTTTCTGTTGCCGATGAGATCCATATACTGAAAAATTATATCCATCTGCAGGATTTTCGCTATCAGGGAAGCTTTCAGGTGGAATATGAGATCTCTGAGGATGCATACCGGTGCTATATTCCGAGACTGATCCTTCAGCCGCTTGTGGAGAATGCTCTTCTTCATGGGATCGACATCAAGCGGCAAACAGGAAAGATCTGGATCAGCGGAAACGTAAGTGAAGGAAAGCTGATCCTCATAGTAAAGGATAACGGCAGAGGAATGACAAAAGAGCAGATCCGAGATCTCTTTAACAGCCATGCAAAAAAAACAAATGGACTTTCCGCAGTGGGGGTTCCAAATGTAAAAGAACGCCTGGAGCTTTATTACGGGACACAGGGAGGAATGGAATACGCAAGCAGTGGAAACGGTACGGAGGTCACGGTATTTCTGCCTGCGATCTATGATATGCCTGAAGAAGGGAGAAAAAATTAATGTACAGAACACTGGTGGCAGATGATGATTTTCTTGTAAGGAGCTATCTCAAAACCCTGGATTCCTGGGAAAAAGCAGGATATGAGATCGTGGATGATGCAGAAGACGGGGAGGAAGCTTATGGATTTCTTCAGAAAGAAAAAATCGATGTTCTTGTGACGGATCTTACCATGCCTGTGATGGATGGAATTGAGCTGATCAGAAAGATCCGTGAGGAAAACAGAGATATCTATATTATCGTGCTCAGCTGTCACGATGATTTTGAATATGTAAAAGAGGCCATGCGTCTTGGGGCGGATGAATATGTATTAAAGAACAGTCTGGATGAGGACAGTCTTTATGACACTCTGGAAAAATCAGCCCGACTGATCGAGAACCGCAGAAAAAAAAGCCAGGAACAGGCCCGGACGAGAAAGCTGATCCATCTGGGAAGTCACGCTCTGAAGTATTATTTTTTTAACGGACTGATCTCGGGAATGCTGAAAAATCAGGCACGTGAGGAAAAGCGTGTGGAAGCCGGAATCGCCGGGAAATATTTTAACAGTGCTGTGATCTGTATGTTTATGGAGAAATGGGCGGAGCGTGAAAGGCAGTGGACGCCGCTGGAAGTAGAACAGTACTCCCATCATTTTCGCCACAGATTGCTGGAACGTACGGAGGAGCTTCTTGGGACAGAAAGTGAATTTACGGAAGTGATCTATCTTGGCGCAGGAATCTTTTGCTGCTTTCTTGATCTTTCCGGAGATTGCAGGACATCGGCCATGCAGCAGAGGCTGACAGAGTCTGCTGCAATCTGTTACAGACACTGCCAGGAGGAACTCTGGGATTTCGGCATCAGCGTCAGCAGTGTCTGCATGGGAGAAGATGGAATCCGTCAGGCTTATCAGCAGGCCAGAGAAATGATGAAACTTCATTTTTATGAGAAAAAAGAGATCCTTTATTTTGAAGGAAGGAAGAAAGCGGACAGTGTTTTACCGGAAAGTGCTGAGAAGCTGGAAGGGCAGATTTCCAGGCTGAAGGCAGGGAAAGACCGAAAGAAAGCGGAGGAACTCTGGACACAGGTTCTCGCTGACTGTCAGGACCGCTATACCGATGGAAGACTTCTGGTACAGTGGCTTAAAAAATTGAATCAGACAGCCGGAATTGAGAAAGAGCCCATTTGGTATGGAGATATCGAAAGTTTTGAGAAATTCAGGGAAAAGGGCAGTGCCTGTATTTCACAGCTTTTTGTGGGGGAAGAGGATGCTGTTCCGGAGGGGATCTCTGCTGCTGTGAAAAAAGCACTGGAGTTTATCCGGGAACATTATGAAGCACCGATCAGCCTTCAGGATGCAGCAGATGCGGCGGAGGTGAATCCTGCTTATCTCAGTTATCTTTTCAAACAGGAGATGAAGATCGGTTTTTCTAATTATGTGCAGGAACTTCGAATCGACTGTGCAAAGAAGCTTCTTTCAGAAACAAACTGTAAAGTTAAGGATGTGGCATTGCGTTCCGGTTTTGGAGATTATCATTATTTTTCCAAGACATTTAAGAAGTTTACGGGCTTAAGTCCTGCGGAATACAGAAAAGAATCCGGATTATCATAGAAAGAGGTGCTTAGTATGGGAGTTACTATAAGGCAGATTGCGGAAGCTGCCGGTGTTTCCAGAGGTACTGTTGACAGAGCGTTAAATAACAGGGGCAGGATCCGGCCGGAGGTTGCTGAGAGGATCCGTGCCATCGCTGATGAGATGGGGTATAAGCCGAATCAACTGGGCCGTGCTCTATCCATGAGCAGAAATAATATTAAGATTGGCGTGATCCTGCAGGGTGCGGAAACCCCTTTTATGAAGGAGGTTCTGAAGGGAATCCAGGAGGCGTGCGCTGAGGTGGATAATCTTGGTGGTACAGTCCTGGTCCATAAGATCGAGCATCAGAATGCTGAGGATGTTATTCGTGCCATGGAGAAGATGCGGATGGAAGAGGTTAGTGGTATTGCAATGGTTCCTTTGGATGAGGAAAGTGTGAAAAGGGAAATTGACCGGTTTGTGGAGGAACTTCGGATCCCGGTGGTGACGTTTACTTCGGATGTGGAGGATACGAAAAGGCTTTGCTTTGTAGGGCAGAACGGTGTGCAGTGTGGTCGTGCGGCTGCGGGGCTTATGGGGGAACTGACCGGTGGAAAAGGAAAGGTTGCTGTGATTTCCGGCTATAGTACCAATACTTCTCTGAGCAGCAGAGTGACTGGATTCCGTGAGGAAATGGTGCGTAAGTATCCAGGGATTGAGATCATTGGGCCGGAGTATTGCTTTGAGGAGAATGGCCGGGCCAGGGAGATTACGGAAGGGATATTTAAGGAGGTTCCGAATCTTGACGGGATATATCTTACTTCTCATGGTGAGGAGGGGGTGTGTGAGGCGATTGCCGGAGAAGGGAAAGCTGGTCAGGTGAAGATGGTTGCCAATGATTTTATGGGGCGGAATTATGAGCTGATGAGAGAAGGATTTATTCATTTTCTGATCGGGCAGGATGCCAGGATACAAGGGTATGAGCCGGTGATGATTTTGTTCCGGCTGCTGTTTAACGGGGAAAAGCCGGAGAGGGAGAAGATTTTTACGGAAATATATATAAGGAATGAGTATACGATTCCGGAGGGGAGACACTGAAGTGGGGTGTCTCCTTTTTTTGTGCGGAGGGACGCCGCGGAAGGGGATGCTGTCTGGTCTGCGGCTTCGTCGGGGGCTGGCTTCTAGGACGCCGGAAATCTGCTAAAAGCGTTTTTCAAAAGTCCGAACTCGCGGCCTGCTGCCGCTCAGACAGCGGACTTTTGAAAAACAACGCAGCTTTCCGCCGTCCAAGAATCAGCTCCCCTCCTGCAGAAGCAGAGCCAGACAGCATCCCCTTCCGCGGCTGGTGCTTCCAGCGAGAAAAAATGTCGTTTGACGATAGGGTGTGGGTCGTCAGCGCTGCGCTGGACGACTGCAAGGGCTGAGTTTGCACCTGTTTGCCGGGAGAGTTGTGGGCATCGGCGCTGCACTGGATGCTTGGAGATGGTGGGGTGTGATGCTGCGCTGGATGCTTGGTGGTGGGGCGTGGGATGATTAGGGTGATTGTATGGGGATGTGTTGGAGATGTTTTCAGTGAAGTTGACCTAAAAATATTACATATTGTGGCTAAAAATAGTTCTCGTCATTTTTAATAGAAAAAAGATGGTAATATTGTACAATATTAGGGGTTGCGATTTGTGTGTTGCGATGATATTATATTAAGCATAAAGAGCGTGTTCGGACACGCAAAGAGATTACATTGGGAAAATAAATCAAAAGGAGATCAAAACTATGATTAAAGTTGGTATTATCGGAGCAGGTAGAATTGGTAGAGTTCATATCACCAGTATCACAACAAGGGTGCCGGATGCGATGATCAAGACGGTTGCAGATCCTTTCTTAAATGATGAGACTGCTGCATGGGCTAAGAGCATGGGTGTTGAGCACACGACTAAGGATTATAAGGAGATCATCAATGATCCTGAGATTTCCGCAGTTCTGATCTGTTCTTCTACAGATACTCATTCTCCGATTTCTGTAGAGGCTATTAAGGCTGGCAAGCATGTTTTCTGTGAGAAACCGATCGATCATGACATCGCCAAGATCAAAGAGGTTATCGATGCTCTTGAGGGTACAAATCTGAAATATCAGGTTGGTTTTAACAGAAGATTCGACCATAACTTTGAGTCTCTTCAGCAGGCTGTTGCAGCTGGTAAGGTTGGTAAACCGGAGATCATCAAGATTACTTCCCGCGATCCTGAGCCGCCTAGCATTGATTATGTTAAGGTTTCCGGTGGCATGTTCCTGGATATGACAATTCATGATTTCGATATGGTTCGTTATCTTGCAGGCTGTGATGCTACAGAGGTTTATGTTCAGAGTGCAAATCTGGTTGATCCGGCTATTGGTGAGGCCGGGGATGTTGATACAGCTGTTATTACTCTTCAGATGGAGAATGGCGCTATTGCTGTTATTGATAACTGCAGAAGAGCTTCCTATGGCTATGATCAGAGAGCCGAGGTTTTCGGTTCTGATGGTATGGCTGCTATTTCCAATGACAGCCAGTCTTCCACAGTGATCAGCAATGCTGAGGGTGTTACAGGTGAGAAGCCGATGTTCTTCTTCCTTGAGAGATACATGGATGCTTATGGTAAAGAGGTTGCAGCATTTATTGATGCGATCGTTAATGACAAAGAGACACCTCTTAATGTTTATGATGGTCTGAAACCGGTATTAATGGGTCTTGCAGCTAAGAAATCCAGCGAGGAGCACAGACCGGTTAAGATTTCTGAGATTATGGAATAATTCAAATAAAAAGGAGAATTGACCAATGTTTGATAAGAATAAAGTAAAGCTTGGTATTGCACCAATTGCATGGACAAATGATGATATGCCAGATCTTGGCAAAGAGAATACTTTTGAGCAGTGTGTCAGTGAGATGGCTCTTGCCGGTTTTACAGGCTCCGAGGTTGGTAACAAGTATCCGAAGGATCCTGAGGTTCTTAAGAAGGCTCTTGAGCTTCGTGGTGTTGAGATCTGCAATCAGTGGTTCTCAAGCTTCCTGATCACCAAACCGTTTGAGGAGGTTGAGAAGGAGTTTCGTGCACAGCTTACTTTCCTGAAAGCTATGGGTGCGAAAGTGATCGGCGCATCTGAGCAGAGCCACAGTGTTCAGGGTCAGCTGGATACTCCGATCTTCGGCCATAAATATGTGATGAATGACCAGGAGTGGGATACTTTCTGCACAGGCATGAACAAACTTGGTAAGATCGCAAAAGAGGAGTATGGTATTGCCCTTACCTTCCATCACCATATGGGTACTGTTGTACAGAGCCTTGCTGAGGTTGACCGTATGATGGAGAATACAGATCCTGAATATGTAAGTCTTCTTTTTGATACCGGTCACTTTACATACTGTGGAGAGGATCCGCTTGAGGTTGTTAAGAAGTATGTTCACAGAATCAAACATGTTCATCTGAAAGACATCCGTCCGGAAGTTGTTGAGCAGGTTAAGAAAGAGAACATGAGCTTTCTTGCAGGCGTAAGAGCCGGTGCGTTCACAATTCCTGGAGATGGATGTATCAATTATGATCCGATCTTCAAAGTTCTGGAAGAGGCTGGCTATGAAGGATACATGGTTGTAGAGGCTGAGCAGGATCCGGCTAAGGCTAATCCGCTTGAGTATGCGATCCGTGCAAGAAAATTCATTGCCGAGAAGACAGGCTTATAATTACGACAGGGAAATAGGTGCATGCTGATGTACAGTTAAGCGGAATAAAGATGTCCGCTTTGCATAGGAAAAGCGGTATCAGCCAGTAGTGCTTTGACACCGCTTTTTTCTGTAAGAAGATGCAGACAGTGTACGATTAACAGGACAGGAGGATCAATCATGGCACTTGTGAAAATGAAAGATCTGCTGAAACGTGCCGAGGAGAAGAATATTGGCTGTGGTGCTTTCAGCGTTGGTAATATGGAGATGGTGAAAGGTGCGATCCGCGCTGCAGAAGAATTGAACACACCGATCATCCTTCAGATCGCGGAGGTTCGTCTCAAGAATTCCCCGCTTCATCTGATGGGGCCGATGATGGTACAGGCTGCAAAAGAAGCCAAGGTGGATGTGGCTGTCCATCTGGATCATGGTCTTACTTTTGAGACAGTTGACAAGGCTCTGGAGCTTGGTTTTACATCGGTTATGCTGGATGCTTCTACGCTTCCTTTTGAGGAAAATATCGCCAGAGTAAAGGCCGTTGTGGAGAAAGCACGTAAATACGGTGCTACAGTTGAGGCTGAGCTTGGACTTGTGGGCGGAAGTGAGGATGGAAGCTGTGACCACGGTATCCGCTGCACAGATCCGGATGATGCGGTCGTTTACGCAAGAGAGACAGGTATTGATGCACTTGCAGTTGCCATCGGTAATGCCCATGGTAATTATCCGGTAGCGCCGACGCTTGCTTTTGATGTATTGGAGAAGATCCATGAGAAAGTGGATATTCCGCTGGTTCTTCATGGCGGCAGTGGTATCACTGATAAAGATTTCCAGAGGGCGATCTCTCTTGGCATCCGTAAGGTGAATATTGCCACAGCAAGCTTTAACAGCCTGACAGCTCATGTGGAGAAATATATGGAGTCAACAGACAAGCATAATTTCTTTGACCTCAATGAGGCTATGGTACAGGGTACTTACGAGAATGTGAAGAGACATATTCTTGTATTTAATGAACCGTATCAGGAGTAGGCCAAGGATTTTCTTGTAAAAAAAGAAAAGGTCTGATAAGATGTTCTCAGTGAAAATAACTGGGAACATCTTTTTTGTGCCCATAAAAGAGGAGAGATAAAAATGGAACAGAAAGAGACTGTCTGTTCAGTTGCGAAGAAATGCGGCGGCTGCCGTTATCAGGGAGTACCTTATCAGGATCAGCTTCGCAAGAAACAGAAAATTACAGAGGGCCTTCTGAAGAAATTCGGTAAAGTTGAGCCGATCATCGGAATGGAAGATCCTTATTATTACAGAAATAAAGTGCATGCGGCGTTTGGCCGCGACCGGAAAGGGAATGTGACCTCCGGTATCTATGAGGAGAAGAGCCACAGGATCGTTTCTGTGGATGACTGTATGATCGAGGACAAAAAGAGCCAGGAGATCATCCGTACCATCCGTGGCATGCTGAAATCTTTTAAGATCAAGACTTATGATGAGGATACCGGATACGGACTCCTACGCCATGTACTGGTGCGGAGAGGTTTTTCCACAGGCGAGATCATGGTGGTCCTGGTTACGGTTTCCCCGATCTTTCCATCCAAGAATAACTTTGTAAAGGCTCTCCGCAAGGAGCATCCGGAGATCACAACAGTGGTCCTCAATGTCAATGACAGACAGACCAGCATGGTTCTCGGAGACCGGAATATTGTACTTTACGGACCGGGATTTATCAAAGACCGTCTTATGGGACTGAGCTTCCGCATTTCCCCGTCTTCTTTTTATCAGGTAAATCCTGTGCAGACGGAAGTTCTTTACGGAAAGGCCATGGAGTTTGCGGCAATGACAGGTAAAGAGCGGGTGATCGATGCCTACTGTGGTACAGGTACCATTGGGATCATTGCTTCCAGAAATGCCAGGGATGTCATTGGCGTGGAGCTGAACCGAGACGCCATCCGTGATGCCAGAATGAATGCCAGGGAGAACAGGATCCGGAATGTCCGTTTTGTTCCGGGGGATGCCGGCTGGTTTATGGAAGGTATGGCAGCAGAGGGGGAAAAAGTTGATGTTGTCCTTATGGATCCTCCACGTGCGGGAAGTGACCGCAAATTCCTGCATTCTCTTTTGAGTCTTTCTCCTGAGAAAATTGTTTATGTATCCTGTAATCCGGAAACCCTGGACAGGGATCTTGTATATCTCACAAAGAGGGATTACCTGGTGAAAAAGATGCAGCCGGTTGACATGTTCCCTGTTACCGATTCGGTGGAGGTCGTCTGCCTCCTGGAAAACCGCAGAACCCGTCCGGGGAAACGAAACGGCGGGAGAGCCTGACAAAAAATACAATATTATCGAGGGAAAAGTA
Source organism: Blautia sp. NSJ-140 (assembly GCF_022868965.1). Taxonomy (NCBI): domain Bacteria; kingdom Bacillati; phylum Bacillota; class Clostridia; order Lachnospirales; family Lachnospiraceae; genus Blautia; species Blautia sp. NSJ-140. The sequence continues at coordinate 200,398 of NZ_JALIFS010000002.1, forward strand.
TGATTAAGAACAGGGGAAATTTATGCAGATATGTGGTGATGGTGTTATGTCTGCTGATAACCTTTACAATGCTTTCGGTTCCTGTGGCTGCTTCGGAAATGAAGACAGATACAGAATCGAAAACAGTCAGGGTAGGCTGGTATCCGGATTCCTACCATATTACCGGTGAAAATGGTGAACGAAGCGGATATGGTTATGAATATAAACGCAGATACCGGAATTGGAATGGATGAGGAATTTCTTAAACGTGCTTTTGAACCATACGCTCAGAAAAATAATACATCTCTTGACAGTATCAATGGAGTTGGTTTAGGATTGGCTATCGTGAAACAGATGGTGGAGCGGATGGGTGGCAGGATAAAGGTGGAGAGTAAAGTGAATGAGGGAACGAAATATACGATCCTTCTTCCGTTTAAGATCGATCCGGATCCTGTTATCCGGAAAAAAACAGAGGAGCCCGTATCACTGAAAGGAGTAAAAGCTCTTCTGGTAGAAGATAATAATCTGAATATGGAAATTTCAAAATTTTATTTGGAGCAGGAGGAAGTGGAAGTCTATACTGCCACAAATGGCCAGGAAGCTGTGGACATGTTCATGAAATCCAAAATCGGATTTTATGATATTATCCTGATGGATATTATGATGCCAATCATGGATGGACTGGAGGCAGCCAGACAAATCCGAAGTTCCAACCGGGCAGACGGGCTTGCAGTACCGATCATAGCCATGAGTGCCAATGCTTTTGAAGAAGATATAGAAAAAAGCCTGGCGGCCGGAATGAATGAGCATCTGATCAAACCACTGGATGGTTCGGAAGTTTCCGATACCATGAAAAAATATCTGGCAAATAAAATTGTGAAATAATATACAGGCAGTTCCTGCGGAATCAGAAAAAGATCCTGCAGGAACTGCCTGCTTTGTCTGTGCACGATATGAAAAAAATTTAGGCTTTTGGGAGTTCGCAGTGATATGCAATACCCAGTGGTGTGACGAGAAGAGGATGCACCGGTCTGTATACCGGGAGTTTCAGTTTCTTCTCGAAAACAGTGGTAAATTCTTTAAACATGGAAGATCCGCCTACAACATAAACGGCAGGAACCTGATATCCGTTTAAAAATTTCTCAGTGATCACAGCCATTTTTTCTACGGTAGCTTTGATGACAGGAAAAATTTCCTCTTCTTTTTCCGGAGTGGTTTTTAAAACTTCGGCTTCTTCGTAAGGAATCCTATAGTGACCGGCTACCGTCATGGTCATGTGGCTGCCTCCGGTAGCTTCATCGTCTGTGTAGATGACTTTCCCATCTTTTAAGATACTGATGCCGGTGGTGCCACCGCCCACATCCACAACTGCGCCGTCTGTGATCTTAAGGACAGCAGCGGCAGCAGTAGGTTCATCCACGATATTGGTAACTTCAAAACCGGCACCTTCCAGAACATAGCCGATGCTTTTGATGCTGCCTTCGGAAACTCCGGGAGGAATGGCAGCGGCACCGTAGAGAAGTTCTGTGCCAAGTTTTTCCTCCAGTTCATTTTTTAGCTTTGTCACAAGCTGGACGGATTCATAGTAATTGACGATCACGCCATCCTGGATGGCATGGGAAGGTGCGGAAATTCCGGCGATAGGACGGTTGTTCCGGTCAACGACAGCAAGAACGGTGTTGGCAGTACCGAGGTCAATGCCTGTTTTTAAGCGTCCGCGGAATTTTTTGCATTCTCCTGTTTTTACAAGCTCTGCGAAATTGGACAGAGTTCTGTTTTTCAGTTCCATTATACAATACCCCATTTCTGTTTGATGAGAATACCCTGATTAATAATTGCGCCCTGTAAAGATTGCTACCGATCTTGGACGCATGCAGAAATCGTGCTCAATGCGTGGTTCCTGGCCTTCTTCATAGAAATAACGACCTTCTCCGTCGCCAAAAGTATTGACACAGAGATACCATGCGCCAGGACGTGTAAGCTCCGGAAGTGTAACCGTTACATCTTCCCAGTATGCATTGATGACAATGTAGATCAGATCGTCGGCACCTTTGCGCTTGTCATAGCCTGCAAAACTTACAGCGAAGGTGTGTGCGTCTCGTGGAATCGTCACATCCTTTGCATCAACGTTGTGGGTGTGGATATTTTCCATACCGCACACTGCATTTGGAAGCTTACGGGAGATAACCGGATGATTTTTTCGGAACTGGATCATAAATTTGAAAAATTCGAAAAGATCATGATTTTTCTCAAGAAGATGCCAGTTGATCCAGGAAGTTTCGTTATCCTGACAGTAAGTGTTGTTATTTCCGTGTTTGGTGTTTCCGAATTCGTCACCTGCAAGGAACATCGGAGTTCCACGGCTGGACATGAGAACTGCACAGGCATTGCGGATCATGCGGAAGCGGAGAGAAAGAACTTCCGGGTTGGTGGAGTCACCTTCTTCACCACAGTTCCAGCTGCGGTTGTCGTTGGAACCGTCAGTATTGTTCCAGCCGTTTGCTTCGTTGTGTTTCTCATTGTAGGAATAAAGATCATACATGGTGAAACCATCGTGGCAGGTAAGGAAATTGACACAGGAGTTGTATCCTGCATAGTTGTCGTTGTGATCGGAATAAAAACCACCGTACAGGTCTCCGGAACCGGAAATGCTCCATGCGGCATCCCAGGCGTTCCAGAAATCTCCCTTCAGGAAGGAACGGAGACAGTCACGGTAACGGCCGTTCCACTCAGCCCATCTGCGGCTGGCAGGGAAAGAACCGACCTGATACAGTCCGCCCGCGTCCCAGGCCTCTGCGATCAGTTTGACATTTCGAAGGACCGGATCGTAAGCCAGAAGTTCTAGAAGCGGCGGATTGTTAAGAGGAGAACCGTCCTCATGGCGTCCCAGGATACTGGCAAGGTCGAAACGGAAACCGTCCACACGGTAGTTGATCGTCCAGTAACGTAAGCATTCCAGGATCATCTGCCGCACGATGGGATGGTTACAGTTCAGGGTGTTTCCACATCCGCTGAAATTGTAGTAATTTCCTTCCGGAGTCAGCATATAATAAACTTTATTGTCGAATCCTTTAAAACAGAAGGTTTTTCCAAGCTCATTTCCCTCGGCGGTGTGATTAAATACAACATCAAGGATGACTTCAATGCCATTTTCGTGAAGTTCACGGATTAGTTCTTTCAGCTCCGTTCCCTCGCAGTTATGTTCTGCCTTGGAAGCATAACTGGTGTTCGGAGAAAAGAAGTTTACGGAATTGTATCCCCAGTATTCCAGAAGACGTTTACCGTCTACAGTGCGGGCGTTCATGTTCTCATCGAATTCAAAGATCGGCATCAGTTCTACAGCGTTGATTCCCAGTCCTTTCAGATAAGGGATCTTTTCGCGTAGACCTGCAAAAGTTCCCGGGTGTGTGACACCGGAAGACGGATCCTGTGTAAAGCCGCGGACATGAAGTTCATAGATGATCAGATCGCTGATCTTACGGGTGGATTGGGGCATATCTTCCCAGTCAAAAGAATCACGTACAACACGGGCGTGATAGCTGCCGACTTTTTTCTGTCCCCACTCACGCTGTCCGGCAACTGCCTTGGCATAAGGGTCCAGAAGAACTTTTGTTTTATCGAAGATGTGGCCTTTTTCCGGTTCATAAGGGCCGTCAATGCGGTAGCCGTATTCCAGATCTTCGATGTCCAGTCCCATAACGACCATGGAATATACATCACCGATACGACAGGCATTGGGAAAAGGAAGAACTGCGAAAGGTTCCTCTTCTCCGGAGTGGAAAAGAAGAAGTTCGCAGGATGTACCGTGACGGGTATGTGCGGTAAAGTTGACTCCGTTGGAAAGAGGAGTAGCGCCATTTAATTCAAAAAAACCGGGACGTACAGGAAATCCCGCGATAATATCTGTGGGCCGGGATGTCAGTGTATTCTCAGAAAGCATAGTCTGATTCTGTGTTTTCATTTCCGGTATCCTCCTTGGTAGAATTTTTTACAAACAAAAAATATTATAACTGATTTTCAGAAAAAAGTACAGGCTGGGGTCTTATGAAGTTCGCAGGAGTTGACAGAGATTGCAGAAATATGGTAAAAACCTGTACAGAGATGAGGTGAAAAAGTGGAAGAAAAAAAAAGAGAAGAGTGGATGGCAGTTTTAAGAAAAAGCCGGCTCTGCAGAAATCTGGAAGAAACAGAGCTACTAAGCCTCATGGAGCGGGAAGGAACGGTACGGACTTATTCCAGAGGGAAGCGGATCTTTCAGGAAACAGACCGGCCGGATTCGGTTTATATGCTTCTTAGCGGAAGTGTGATCATTGCCAAAGAAACATTTTCCGGAAAAAGGATCCTTCTGGCTCAACTGGAAGATCCGGGTGCTTTGTTTGGGGAGGTTTATGCCTTTATGGGAAAATCTTCCTATGATATGTATGTGGAGACGCTGACGCAGACTTCTGTCCTGATCATGAGCAGCAGGATCTTTACGTACAGGGAAGAAAATAGTTTAAGCCGGAAACTGCGGGAAAATCTTCTTGAGGTTTTTGCCGGGAAGGCTTACAATATGAACCAGAAGCTTCGGATCCTGGGAAGTGGCAGTCTCCGTGAGAGGATCGTCCGTTTTCTTGTGGAATGCCAGGACAGTGAAGGGAAGATCCATATGAACCTGTCCAGAGAAGAGATGGCGGATCATTTAAACATCACCAGGCCGTCTCTTTCCAGAGAGCTGGGAAAGATGCAGGAAGAAGGAATCCTGGAACTTGACAGGCGTCAGATCCTTGTGAAAGATCAGGAAAAAATGGAGTTATATCTGTAAGGTAACATATGTTACCGAAGAATCTCCGGGATTTTTGTATGATGTCAGTGAAAACAAAAAAACATTTGCAGAAATATAAAAATCAGGGAGAGATGATATCATGATAAGAAAGATCGTACACATTGAGGAAGAGAAATGCAACGGCTGCGGTGCCTGTGCAGCTGCCTGCCACGAAGGGGCTATTGCCATGATAGATGGCAAGGCGAAACTGATACGGGATGATTACTGTGACGGACTGGGAGACTGTCTTCCGGCCTGCCCTGCCGATGCGATCCGTATTATAGAGCGGGAAGCCGCAGATTATGATGCGGAGGCAGTGGAAAAAAGAATGAAGCTTAAGAAAACAGAGGTTTCGATGCCAGAAGGGATGCCACACGTGTGTCCCGGAAGTATGGCAAGAAGTCTGAAAAAGAAACAGAAACCGCCGGTGCAGGCAGAGAAGAAAGAAGTTCCCCGGAATATAGGAGAACAGATAAGCCGTCTTGCCCAGTGGCCGGTACAGATCAAACTGGTTCCTGTCAATGCACCGTATTTTGAAAATGCACAGCTTCTGATCGCAGCGGACTGCACGGCCTACGCTTATGCAGATTTTCACGAGAAATTCATGAAAGATCATGTGACGCTGATCGGTTGCCCCAAACTGGATGAGGGAGATTACGCGGATAAGCTTACAGAGATCATACGGAATAATTCCATCCGGAGTATCCGTATTGTCCGTATGGAAGTTCCCTGCTGCGGAGGTATCGAAAATGCAGTGATCCGCGCCATGGAGCGCAGCGGAAAGATGATTCCATGGCAGGTAGTGACCATTGCCTGTGACGGCACGATCAGGGAGGAGCTGTAAGGAAAGGAATAAAAACAGCATGAGTGAAGAAACATTGGAGATTTCTTTTGATGAAATAGAGAAGGAACGGGAAAAATATCTCCTGGTAGATACCCGTGATAAAGTAACTGTAGAATATGGAATGATCCCGGGAGCAATCTCTGTTCCGGAACAGGAACTGGAAGAGCGGGCAGAAGAACTGAAGGGGGATAAGATACCGGTCCTTTACTGTACAAGAGGGCTTTTCAGCCAGGAAGGTGCAGAGATGCTCCGGAAAAAAGGAATTCCCGCACTGAGTCTGAAAGGCGGATATACAGGATGGCTTTTTCAGCAGATGCAGAAAGAATCCGGTAAAGAGAACAGTGAAGAAGAGGAAAATGAAGCAATGGAACAGCGGAGGAAGGATATCGAGCTGAGTATCCGCAAAAAGTTCCATAAGCAGTTGTTTTCCAGATTTGCCAGGGGAATCAACGATTATGAGCTGGTGAAGCCGGGAGATAAGATAGCAGTCTGTATTTCCGGTGGTAAGGATTCCATGCTGATGGCCAAACTGTTCCAGGAACTGAAGCGTCATAACAAGTTTCCCTTTGAGCTGGTGTTTCTTGTGATGGATCCGGGATATAATGAGGCAAACCGTGCGGTGATCGAGCACAATGCCAGGCTTCTCGGGATTCCGATCACAGTGTTTGAGACTGAGATCTTCGATGCGGTTTATAATATAGAAAAATCCCCATGTTATCTCTGCGCTCGTATGAGAAGGGGTTATCTTTACAGCAAGGCAAAGGAGCTTGGCTGCAACAAGATTGCTCTTGGACATCACTATGATGATGTGATCGAGACGATCCTGATGGGAATGCTTTACGGAGCGCAGGTACAGACTATGATGCCGAAGCTCCACAGTACAAACTTTGAAGGAATGCAGCTGATCCGTCCCATGTATCTGATTCGGGAGGCAGATATCAAACACTGGAGAGATTATAATGACCTTCATTTTATCCAGTGTGCATGTAAATTTACCGATACCTGTACTACCTGCCGGACAGATGGTACCAGTGTTTCCAAGAGAATGGAGATCAAGAATCTGATTGCAGAACTTAAGAAAGTAAATCCTCATATAGAAAGTAATATTTTCCGAAGTGTGGAAAATGTTAATCTTCATACAGTTATCGCATACAAGAAAGATGGTGTGAAACATTCTTTCCTGGAAGGGTATGAGGACTGACAGATATAAATAAAAGCTGCTCAGGCATTAGCCCGGGCAGCTTTTACTTTTTCCCGCTGTCTGGTAAGATCATAATATTCATCAGAGATGATCCCGCGACTGGAAAGTGCTTCGTAGGTTTTCTGCTGTGCGGGGGTCATCTTCATTCCGATAGTGGAATTGACATCAGTCAGTACGCAGTTTGTTTTTTCTACCAGCCAGAAAAGTGCGGAATCATCATCAGGGATCATTTTCCAGATTTCATTTTCTGAATATGGCAGAAGGGACATGAGCGTTTTTAAGTGTCCATCCTGGATCAGTCTGTAATCCCCATCCGGCATAATAATACCATCCCCGTAGAGTTCTTTTTTCTGTTCCATTTTCTGCAGAAGTTCTTCTGTGAGTTTCATGATCAGCTCCTTGATCTTTATTATTTCAACAGTTTTCAGGTATTGCTTTTTTATGAAGTTAAAAAAATAACAATCAGCGTCTATTGTATGGAGCGATGACAAAAATGTCAAGAGGTTAAAAAGATTTTCGATGCTTATGAATGCTTTTGAGTTACTGTCCACTGGCAATATTCCGCGAAGCGTGTTACTGAGAACGGAGTGAACAGTAATGATTTTGGTTGTGCAATTTGTTTGCTTTTGTGAGGACTAAAGGTTAAAATTATGTAAAAATTATCGTAAAACAGGATCTTCCGTGGTATAATATGAATATTCAAAAAATTTAAGGAAGGACGATGCAGATGTTGAAAAACTGGAACCCGGAACAAATTCCGGAAAAAGAGGATATCAAAGTGCGTTTAAGCGCTGCAAGAACCAGATTATATGAATTGCAGATGGCTCTGAAAGAGCATAAGATTCCGGTGATCGTGCTGTTTGAAGGCTGGGGAGCTTCCGGAAAAGGAAGTACCATAAGTAAGGTGATCAAGAATATCGATCCTCGTTTCTTCAAAGTTGCGACTATGTCAGCGCCTACAGAGGAAGACCTTCGGAAACCATTTCTTTACCGATATTTCAGGGAAATCCCGGAAGCGGGCAAGTTTACATTTCTGGATTCAGGATGGATGGATCAGACCTGTCGAGAACGTATGGATAAAAAACTGAAGGGTGACAATTATGCAAAACGAATTGACAGTATCCGGAGATTTGAACGTCAGCTGACGGATAACGGATATGTGCTCCTGAAATTTTTTATGCAGATTGACCGGAAAGAACAGGAAAAACGTATGGGTATCCTTCTGGAAAGTAAGGATACCAGATGGAGAGTCAATGAATATGATCTCTGGCAGAATGATCATTATAAGAAGTGCAGAAAGATTTTTGGCCAGTATATGCAGGATACCAATACATCTGCGGCTCCATGGTATATTGTCGATGCAGGTGACCGGAAGTGGGCAGAGCTGCAGGTGCTGGAGACCATGATCAGCAATATAGAGGTTGCCATGGAAAACAGCAAACATGCCGTGCCGATCCTACAGAATGTTTTTCCTCTGGTGGAGATGCCCAGATTGAGCGAGATTCCTCTGGACGGAAAAGAAGTGGGGGATGAAGAATACAAGGCAGAGCTTAAGGAACTGCAGGCAAAGCTTGGAAGCCTGCATAACCGTCTTTACCGAAAAAGAGTGCCTGTGATCATCACCTATGAAGGCTGGGATGCTGCCGGAAAGGGAGGAAATATCAAGAGAATCACCGAGGCTCTTGATCCCCGTGGATTTGAGGTACATCCTATCGCAAGTCCGGAGCCTCATGAAAAAGCCCGTCATTATCTGTGGCGTTTCTGGACAAGGCTTCCCAAGGATGGTCACATTGCCATCTTTGACCGGACGTGGTACGGAAGAGTGATGGTGGAACGTCTGGAGGGCTTCTGCAGCGAGAATGACTGGAGACGTGCATACAATGAGATCAATGAATTTGAGAAGGAGCTTTCTGACTGGGGCGCTGTGATCGTGAAATTCTGGGTCCACATTGATAAGGACACCCAGCTTGCCAGGTTCAACGACCGCCAGAGTAATCCTGAAAAACAGTGGAAGATCACGGATGAGGACTGGAGAAACCGTGAAAAATGGGATGAGTATGAAACAGCAGTAGATGAGATGCTTCAGAAAACCAGTACTGCTTATGCACCATGGCACATTCTGGAATCCGTAGATAAGAAATATGCAAGGCTGAAGGCGCTTCGGATCGTGATCGAAGAAATTGAGAAAGCGCTGAAATAAGAGATAAAAGCTGCAGCAGGATAATAGACATTCTGCTGCAGCTTTTTGTCTGAAAAGAGGTGGATCAATTTCTGAGATAATTTCGCATACTGCGAAGAGCATGTTTTTCAAGTCGGCTGACCTGAGCCTGGGAGATACCGATTTCATCAGCTACCTCCATTTGGGTTTTTCCCTCGTAGAAGCGGAGATCGATAATGTGCCGTTCCCGCTCTCCAAGCCGGTTCATGGCATCTCGGAGAGAAATATCCTCCACCCAGTTTTCTTCCAGATTCTTTTTATCACTGATCTGATCCATAACATATAGGGTATCTCCGCCTTCGGAATACACGGGCTCAAAAAGGCTTACCGGGCTCTGGATCGCATCCATGGCATAGACGATCATTTCCTTGTCGATACCGATCTCATCAGCGATTTCTGCAATGGTAGGTTCTTTGAGATGTTGTCGCATATAGTTTTCCCGGGTATAGATGGTTTTGTAAGCGATATCACGCAGAGAACGGCTGACCCGTATGCTGTTGTTGTCACGGAGATATCTTCGGATCTCTCCGATGATCATGGGAACTGCATAGGTGGAAAATTTTACCTGAAGAGAGGTGTCGAAATTATCGATTGCTTTGATCAGGCCGATGCAGCCGATCTGAAAAAGGTCATCCGAATTTTCACTGCTGTTCTGAAAGCGCCGGATCACGCTTAAAACAAGCCGCAGATTGCCTTTGATGTACAATTCCCTGGCTTCCTCATCGCCAGCTTTGATCCTTTTAAAGAGCTCCACCTTTTCTTCCTGATCGAGAACGGGAAGGGTTGAGGTATTTACTCCACAGATTTCAACTTTATTCAGTGCCATCTTAGAATCCTCCTTGTCTTGTCGGTACATTAAGATGATTCTCAGAGGGCAATGGAAATATACTTTTTCAGAGAAAATATAAAAAATAAAGGGCCTTGACAACAAGGAGGTATTTATTCGTTACTGTTCATTGGCGATATCCCGCGAGGTGTTTTTTGTGAGCAAAGGTCACGGAAAACCCGAGACATACCGCGCGAATTTATGCGATCAGCATAAATTCTGTGCATCGCGAAGCGTGTTACTGAGAACGGAGTGAACAGTAACATTTATTCTCCGGACAGCAGTTTTTCATTACGGAAATCGACAAGGATGATATCTTCGCCGATCTGGCGGATGCAGTCCCATGGAATGGAATATTCATTTTCTTTGGAAAAACACCAGCAAAACTTCCCCGGTTCTGGCATGATCAGGGCTTTCAGGCGTGCGGTTTCACAGCAGAATTCCACATCAAGAGGACAGCCAAGACTACGGCAGGTATGGATATTGATCACTTCTTTTTGTTTCAGCTCACAGATGCGCATAAATTCATCACCTGGTATGATTTTATGGAAAATCTGTAAAATTTATGCAAGTCCGATTATTGACACATTATATGCATTTATTTTATAATAAAAATGAATTTATTAATGATTTACTGATCCGGAAAGGGGGAGAGTTCCGTGAGATGTCCGTTCTGTAACCAGGATAATACAAGGGTTGTAGATTCCAGACCTGTAGAGGATACCAATTCCATTCGCCGCCGCCGTCTCTGTGATGCCTGCGGGAAGCGTTTTACAACTTATGAGAAGGTGGAAACGATTCCGCTGACTGTGATCAAGAAGGACCAGAACCGGGAAAGCTATAAACGTTCCAAAATCCAGGATGGTGTTCTTCGTGCCTGTTATAAGCGCCCTATTCCCATTGAGAGAGTGGAAGAGATGATCGATTCCATAGAAGGAGATATTTTCCGGTCAGAAGACCGTGAGATCAGCAGTACCAAGATCGGAGAGATCGTTATGGAACATCTGAAGGATCTGGATGCGGTAGCGTATGTACGCTTTGCGTCTGTATACAGAGAGTTTAAAGATGTCAGTACCTTTATGGATGAGCTGAAGAAACTGATCAATTAAGAGATTAAATGAACAGACCGCAAGTACAGGAAATTCCAGGCCGATTGTCAAAAGACAGTCGGCCTTTTTTGAAACATGAATGTTCGATTTTTTAAAGATCGTAAAAGTGGATACAAAAAAACAGGAACCGCCTGAGAAAAATCCTCTGCGGTCCCTGCTATAAATATACGTTAATGATTCAGAAAACTTAATTAAACAATACCCTGAGCTTTCATAGCATCAACAACTTTTTCGAAGCCGGCGATGTTTGCACCTACAACATAGTTGTCTTCCATACCGTAACGCTTAGCAGCGTCATCAGCTTTGTGGAAAATATCGATCATGATGTTGTGGAGCTTCTCATCAACCTCTTCTCTTGTCCAGGAAAGTCTCATGGAGTTCTGGCTCATCTCCAGCGCGGATGTGGCAACACCGCCAGCGTTTGCGGCTTTACCAGGCATGAAGAGAACACCGTTCTCCTGAAGGTATGTTGTTGCATCAAGAGTAGTAGGCATGTTTGCACCTTCAACGACGTATTTGCAGCCATTTGCAACCAGTGTTTTAGCTCCGTCAAGGCCAAGTTCGTTCTGAGTAGCACATGGAAGGTAAATATCACATTTGATGTTCCAGATGCCAAGTCCCTCTGTGTAGGTAGCACCCTCAACACGGTCTGCATATTCTTTGATACGTCCACGTTTTACTTCTTTGATATCCTTTACGACGTCAAGGTTGATTCCGTTCGGATCGTAGATGTATCCGTTGGAGTCGTTCATTGCAACAACCTTGGCACCAAGCTGAGTAGCCTTTTCAACAGCATAGATAGCTACATTACCGGAACCTGTTACAACGATTGTTTTTCCTTCTACGGAATCATTGTGAGCTTTGGCGATCTCGTTGAGCATGTATACAACACCGTAACCGGTAGCCTCTGTACGGATCAGGGAACCTCCGAAGGAAAGACCCTTTCCTGTAAGGACACCCTCATAAAGGCCACGGATTCTCTTGTACTGTCCAAAGAGATAACCGATCTCACGTCCGCCGACACCGATATCACCGGCCGGAACATCCGTATCTGCGCCGATATATTTGCAAAGCTCGGTCATAAAGCTTTGGCAGAATGCCATAACCTCTCTGTCAGATTTACCCTTAGGATCGAAGTTGGAGCCACCTTTTCCACCGCCGATCGGAAGGCCTGTAAGAGAGTTTTTGAAAATCTGCTCAAAACCAAGGAATTTCAGGATACCCTGATTTACAGAAGGATGGAATCTTAAACCACCTTTGTATGGTCCGATGGCGCTGTTGAACTGAACGCGATATCCTTTGTTAACCTGTACAGTTCCGTTGTCATCGATCCACGGTACTTTGAAGGAGATGATTCTCTCTGGCTCTACAAGACGCTCAAGGATGGAAAGTTTACGATATTCTTCCTCATTTTTGTCAATTACAACTTTAAGGGAATCGAGAACTTCCTTAACTGCCTGATGGAATTCTGGCTCGCCAGGATTCTGTGCTACAACTCTTTCATAAACTTCTTCTGTGTAAGACATTGTTGTTTCCTCCTCATCACATATTAAATTGCGTTGAAAACTAAATTCGAGTGCTATTATACATTAACATGCTAAAAAAGGGAAGTGCTAAGTTTATTTTTTTTAAATTTTTATTTCTTGCGTTGAAAGCCTAAATGTGAGATGATATAGAATAAATATTTTTGACTATGAAATTAAAATGGTTAAATAATAGTGAAAATTAGAAGAGGAGTGGTTTTTATGAGAACATTCGGGAAATCATCAAAGCTTGACAACGTGCTGTACGATGTGCGCGGACCGGTTGTGGATGAAGCTGCCAGAATGGAAGAAGATGGAATGGAGATTCTGAAGCTGAATATTGGTAATCCGTATCCGTTTGGGTTTTCAGCACCTCAGGAAGTGATCCTGGATATGCTGAGTAATGTCCGTACTTCCCAGGGATATTCTGACTCCAAGGGCATTTTTTCTGCAAGAAAAGCGATCATGCAGTATGCACAGCTTCGCGGGATCCCGGGAGTTACCATTAATGATATTTATACGGGAAATGGTGTCAGTGAACTGATCAACCTTTGTATGCAGGCGTTGCTTGATAACGGGGATGAGATCCTGATCCCGGCTCCGGATTATCCGCTGTGGACAGCTACTGCAACACTGGCAGGCGGAAATGTAGTTCATTATATCTGTGACGAACAGTCTGACTGGTATCCGGATATTGAGGATATCAAGAGCAAGATCACACCAAGGACCAAGGCGATCGTTATCATCAATCCCAATAACCCTACAGGTGCAGTATATCCGAAGGAGATCCTGGAACAGATTGCAGACATTGCAAGAGAAAATGAGCTGATCATCTTTTCTGATGAGATATATGACCGTCTTGTTATGGATGGATATAAACATACTTCTATTGCATCCCTTGCACCTGATGTGTTCTGTGTAACGTTTTCAGGATTGTCCAAGTCTCATATGATCGCAGGTTTCCGCATCGGATGGATGATCTTAAGTGGTGCAAAAAGTAAGGCAAAGGGTTATATAGAGGGAATCAATATGCTCTCGTCCATGCGTCTCTGTTCAAATGTTCCGGCACAGTCCATTGTACAGACCGCACTTGGCGGATATCAGAGTGTCAATGAATATATTCAGCCGGGCGGACGTGTTTATGAGCAGAGAGACTTTATTTACAAGGCACTGAATGATATTCCGGGAATTTCCGTTGTAAAACCACATGCGGCATTTTATATATTCCCGAAGATCGATACTGAGAAATTTAATATTTTCAATGATGAACAGTTTGCTTTGGATTTTCTTCATGAGAAACAGGTGCTTGTTGTTCCGGGCAAGGGCTTCAACTGGAATCAGCCGGATCACTTCCGCATTGTTTATCTGCCGGATATACGCCAGCTTGACAAGGCAATGAAGAAGATGAAAGAGTTTTTTGCTACATATAAGCAGGTCTGATCGCAGATAGATAAGAGGAGATTTGCGATCCACATTCGCTGCCGGTTCATAACCAATAAACTGTAAAGCAGGTATTCGGTTATATTTTCGGCATAGACCGGAACAGAAAAAAATGTTATAATATATCTGAAATATCCCGGCCAGCTATGCCGGGATATACAAATAAGACCAGAATTGCTTGAGAGGGGAATGAGGAGGGACCGTTATCGAACAGCAATAAAACAGAAATCGAAAGGGGAAATAACTGATGAGCAAATTCAACATGAAAGTGACACCTGAGATTAAGAAACTTACCCAGATCTGTCGTGAGAATGACAAACTGGATCTGTCTTTATATGGCAAATACGATGTCAAGCGAGGCTTGCGTGACCTGAATGGAAAGGGTGTCCTTGCAGGACTGACCCAGGTTTCCAATGTTCAGGCAACAAAGATCGTGGATGGAAAAGAGGTTCCCTGTGCAGGTAAGCTTTCTTATCGTGGGTATGATATTAAGGATCTGACAAATGGATTTATCAATGACCGGCGCTTCGGCTTTGAGGAAGTAACCTATCTGCTTCTTTTCGGAAAGCTTCCGAATCAGGAAGAGCTGAATGAGTTCTCCGGGATTCTTGCGAATCAGCGTATGCTGCCGCGGAATTTTGTAAGGGATGTCATTATGAAGGCACCGTCCAGAGATATTATGAACGCTCTGTCAAGAAGCGTGCTGACGCTTTATTCCTATGACAAAGACCCGGATAATATTGAACTGGAGAATGTGCTCCGTCAGTGTATCAACCTGATCAGCGTTTTCCCATTGTTATCTGTTTATGCGTATCAGGCCTATAACCACTATGAGAAAGGCAAGAGTCTTTATATCCATCAGCCTAAAAAGGAGCTTTCCACAGCTGAAAATATCCTGCGTCTGTTAAGACCAGATAAGAAGTATACGGCATTGGAGGCAGAGATCCTTGATATAGCTCTGATCCTTCATATGGAGCATGGCGGTGGTAATAACTCTACCTTTACTACACATGTGGTTTCCTCTTCCGGGACAGATACGTATTCTGCGATCGCGGCAGCACTGGGCTCTTTGAAAGGCCCGAAACACGGCGGTGCCAACATCAAAGTCGTAAAAATGTTTAACGATATGCGTAAACATGTACATGACTACAGTGATGAAGAGGAAATCAGTGCATATCTTAAGAAGCTTCTTCATAAAGAGGCTTTTGATAAGCGTGGACTGATTTATGGTATGGGACATGCGATCTATTCTGTTTCCGATCCACGTGCAGAAGTCTTTAAAGGCTATGTAGAGCAGCTTGCAAGAGAAAAGGGCAGAATGAAGGATTATCAGCTGTATGCTACAGTAGAGCGTCTTGCACCAAAGGTTATTGCAGAGGAACGTAAGATCTATAAGGGCGTCAGTGCCAATGTGGATTTTTACAGCGGATTTGTTTACAGCATGCTGGATCTGCCTCTGGAGCTTTATACACCGATGTTTGCCATTGCACGTATTGTAGGCTGGAGCGCACATCGTATGGAAGAGCTTATCAATGTGGATAAGATCATCCGTCCTGCATATAAGAATGTCCTTCCGGAAGCAGAGTATGTTCCTCTTTGCGAGCGATAGGAAAGGACTGAGGTGGAATAGATGTTCAGATGCTTTTTTCCGGATGAATATTTGGATTCTGCGTATGGTATCGATTATGAGAAGCTTTACAGAGAAGGATACAGAGGGCTGCTCTTTGATATCGATAATACTATTGTTCCCCACGGGGCACCGGCGGATGCCCGGGCAAAGAAACTGTTTGAAAAGCTAAGGGCTATCGGGTTTCGATACTGTTTTGTATCCAATAACCAGAAACCTCGTGTAGAACCCTTTGCCAAAGCAGTAGAGGGGGATTTTATAGAAAATGCCCATAAACCGGCTGGAAAAAATTATAAGAAAGCCTGCCAGGTGATTGGAATTGATCTTGACAGGACGATCTTTATAGGAGATCAGCTGTTTACGGATATTTATGGAGCAAAGAGGGCGGGGATCCGGACGATCCTTGTGAAACCGATTCATCCAAAAGAGGAGATCCAGATCGTGCTGAAGCGATATCTGGAAAAAATAGTATTACATTTTTACCAAAAAGAGGAGGGAAAGAATTCATGAACCATATTGTAATCATCGGCTTTATGGGTTCAGGAAAGACACGAGTTGGAAAGAGACTGGCGAAGGACCTGGGGCTTCCGTTTATTGACGTGGACAGACTGATCGTGAAAAAAATGAACATGTCAGTAAAGGAGGTATTTGAACGCTTTGGAGAAGCATTTTATCGTGCGTTGGAGACTATGGCAGTCAAGGAACTGTCCACAGACAGTGAACGCAAGGTGATCTCTGTAAGTGCGGGATTGCCTCTTCAGGAGCAGAACCAGAAATATCTCCAGAGTATGGGAACGATCATCTATCTGAAAGGTTCTGCTGCAACGTTGATCAAACGTCTGGAAGGAAGCAACAATCCTACACTGGAAGGAACTGAGAATAAAGAAGAGAAGATCAAGAAACTTCTGAAACAGAGAGATCCGGTTTATGAGAAGTTTGCGGACATTAAAGTTGTCACAGGAGTGAAGCCTTTTGATGAGCTGATCGCAGAAATTGAAGAAAAATTGAAGGCTTAAACAAAAAAACAGTTGAAAAATGGCAAAAGGTATTATAGAATAATCCATAGCGAAAAAGAACCGCATATATTAAGGAGGAAATATTTATGATTTCAGCAGGTGATTTCAAAAATGGTATCACACTTGAAATTGATGGAAACGTATGTCAGATCGTTGAATTCCAGCATGTAAAACCAGGAAAAGGCGCAGCCTTTGTAAGAACAAAATACAAGAACGTTATCACAGGCTCTGTATTAGAGAAATCCTTCCGTCCTACAGAGAAATTCCCGGCAGCACGTATTGAGCGTGTAGATATGCAGTATCTGTATCAGGATGGTGGTTTATATTACTTCATGAATACAGAGACATATGATCAGGTTGGTCTTACAGAGGATCAGGTTGGCGATTCTCTGAAATTTGTTAAGGATAATGAGATGGTTAAGGTTTGCTCTCATAACGGCGAGGTATTCGCAATCGAGCCGCCTCTTTTTGTTGAGCTTGAGGTTATTGAGACAGAGCCAGGATTTGCAGGAAATACAGCACAGGGTGCTACCAAACCGGCAACTGTTGAGACAGGTGCACAGGTTCAGGTTCCTCTGTTCGTAAACCAGGGCGACAAACTGAAGATCGATACAAGAACAGGTGAGTATCTCTCACGTGTATAATGCAACAAAAAACCCGCGTAAGCGGGTTTTTTTGTGTCATAAAATAGAAAGCTCATTTTTTTAACTGCTTCAGATATTGGCTGGGAGACATCCCCTCATGAGCTTTAAACACCCGGCTGAAGTAAAAGGCATCAGAAAAGCCTACCATTTCTGCGACATCCTTGGTAAGAATATCAGGGTTGTTTTGTAATAATGTCTTAGCCATTTTCAGGCGAAGTTCACTGATATATTTACTGGGAGAGATACCGAATTCTGATTTGAAAAGTGTGGAAATATATTTCTCATTATAGCCAAAAATATCCTGAAAAGATTTCGTGGTGATCTGTTGGGTAAAATTTCTGTCCAGATAATTGCGCACCTGACGGGCCAGAGAAGGAAGTTCTTCTCCGAAAGCAGGATTTTGGAAACCGCAGATTTTGGAAGCTTCGTATTGAAGTTCCCGTTCCAGTTCATCATAGGAATGGCTGGTAGAAACAATCTCAGATACATCCGGATAAATGATATCTTTGTGACTGTTCTGGATCACGGCGGAGAAGAAATATCTCAGGTTGGCAGTTAGCTGGAACTGGGAAAGTTCTTTCTGATCCTGCATGATGATCAGAGAATGGATCATATGGTACAGGCTTTCCTGGTCAGAAAGAGCGGTGATCCCTGCACAAAGCTGCTGGACATCCGGAGAAACGATCATCTTTTGGTTAGATAAAATACTACATGTCTGTAAAGAACTGGATCCGAATCCGTTTTTGAACAATGCAAAAAGATAAGTGTCTTTAATAATGTCAGAAACAGATCCGGAATCTGGTGATCGCGGTGACAGTACCGTGTTGATCCATGATTCCGGATGCTGGGCTGACAGATCAAGGCTGCTATGGATCTTGCCAGCAAGTTCTTCTATATCCGGATGCCTGGAAGATGGGTAAGTGACGGCATATACCTGTTCGTTAAAATGTCTTCCATGAAGAAGAATGAGGGAAACCTGAAATTCATTTTCCAGCGTGGTCATATATTCAGGAGAAATCGGTGCAAAATCCGAATTAGAAATGGTCTCGCTGTATATACTGGGACGCAGTGGCCCCTGAAAAACAAAAATAAAAGAACAGGATGTACTGTCCATAAAATCAGGGGCAGGTTCCACAGGATTATTGCTGCGCAGGGCACATTGCAGATATTCTTTCTGAAGCAGATGTATCTTTGCATTTTGCTGTTCCAGGCAGGAATGCAGGATATCCTCCAATGTTTTAGGCACAATAGGCTTGAGAAGATAATCAGAAACACCGAGATGGATTGCTTTTCTGGCATATTCGAAATCAGCATATCCGGTAAGAATCACAAAACGGGTGTGAAAATGAGCTTTCTGTACTTCCTCGATCATATCAAGACCATTCATTACAGGCATGGTAATATCCGTAAATACCAGTTCAGGCTCCAGCTCCAGGATATTCTGAAGTCCATCTCTGCCATTTTTGCAGATGCCAAGAACCTCAAAGTCAGTATAATTTTTTGTGATGAGAAGAGAAAGTCCTCTGGCAAGTGCTGGTTCATCTTCAACAATAAGTACGCGTATCATAAATCCTCCTTTGCAGATCAGTAAAATTTTACATATGTTTTGACCGAAGCTGCGGAGCAGTTATTCGGTTTGTATCAGAGGGAATTCCGGCTGAAGGATTTTTCTGGTTTTAACGGGCCGCCAATAGTTACGGTGGTCTGTTCATTTTCATTTCCGGAAACATGGAAATATTCTTCACCGTGATAGTAGATATGAAGGCGGAGAATGGTATTTTCCAGACCATATCCTTGATGCCGGAAAATGGACTCGTGATCCATATCCTGATTTCCGGTAAAAGTAAAGCCGGCAATCTTGCGGCGTAAATTGGAAAGCTTTTCTTTCTGGAAAGGCGCCCCGTTATTGGCAATGGAAAGATACCATCTGTTTTTGTCGTGGTGAGAACGGATCTGTATTTTCCATGGGGGAAGGATTTCCGTGCCGGCCTGATGAAAACCATGCTGAAAGCAATTCTCAATCAGAGGCTGGAGAATCAGCTTCGGGACAGTGATATCGTTTAGGGAATCATCCAGCTGCCATTCATACTTCAGATCATCTTCGTAGCGGATCTTCATAATATAGAGATAATGTCTCGCGTTGTCGATCTCCTGGGACAGAAGAACAGACTGCCCTGTATAGGAAAGGGAGTAGCGGAGAAGCTGAGACAGTTCTGTGCACATATCGGAGACATCCGTATTTCCGGAGGCTAACCCGGTCATTCCTATAACAGAAAGGGTATTATAAAGAAAATGCGGGTTCAGCTGCGCTTCCATAGCATCATAATGGGCAATCAATGTTCGGTGCCGTTCTTCTGTAAGACGCTGGTTCTGGTCATAAATTTCAGAAAGATATCCCTGGATCGCATTGGTGAGAAAGATGATTTCATTGTCGACGCTTCCGGGGAGAGCAGGAATATTTTCACCTGGTTCGAGCCTGATCAGCTTATCCGTTAGCTGACGGAGCGGCTGTGTAAGATTTTGTGTCAGACCCATAAGGAAGGCGGACATAACTGCAAACATAATTACAAAAAGCAAGGTGCTGATCATAAGAAGCCGTTTTATGGACGCGGCAAATATGGATGAGTTTTCGCTGAGGATCACAGTCCATCCGGTCTGCGGAGAAAGATGATAGCTGGAAACAGATAGATTTCCATTGGAAAAGCTCCCGCTGTCAGGAGAAGCCTGAGCAGCAGTGTGCCAGCTGTCCAGAAAAGTCCTGCGATCCATTGAAGTTCCGCTTGTATAGACAAGGTTATGATTGCCGTCCAGAATGGTGATATCATAATCTTCCGGAGTGTCAAAGTCAGAAAGGAGCTGACTGGTCAGGGTATCCATATCAAAATCGGCAACGAGAAGTCCATATTGATGATAAATATCACGCATGGAACGTACAACCGAAATTACGGTACGATTGTATCCCCAGTAATCCTTATGGGGCGGGATATAGAAAAAATAGTTAATGTTATCCATAACATCGGTAAGATTAGGGTTATTTTCCAAAACGGATTTTTCTGTGTAGCGGGTACCGTTTGGGGAAAAAATCCCCAGGTGATCGTAATATTTGCTTACGTAGTTAAGAGAGATATCCAGATCTGAAGATATCAAAGCAGTACGAAACCGGTCCTGAAAAGCGAATCTTGCTGTAATATGGGTAGGCAGGTAATTGTTTTCTCCCTCTGGAATATTTCTGGCGGTATCAAGAAGCGTGGTATTTAACTGTAATTCTTTCAGAGTGTTATCAGCATCGTTCAGGAATGTGTCCAGATTAGTCTGTATCATGGCTGCGCTGCCACTTAAGGTACTGCGCATATTTTCGCGCAGAGAGTTTGCTGAATAATAATAGAAAAACAATGAAAATCCGGCAAGCAGCAGAGAGTTCAGTATGATACAGGATATAAAGAGCTTTTTCTGAAAAGGAAATTCATGAAATTTCATAGTCGGACCTCCGGGAAAGTGTTGTATCTATTTTATATGAAGTGCGTGAAAGAAACAAGTAAGATTGTGCAAATAGATGAATTAATGTAAAGATGGAAAAAAGTACATGTTGAATTAAACAAATATCCATGGTATTTCTGAAAATGTATTTGTATAATGTGAACATATTAAGAACGAAAGAAAAAGTTATACAAAGGGAGGATTTGTACAATGAAGAAAAAAATGTTTGCAGCACTTATGGCAGCGTGCATGACAGTATCCGTATTCGGAAGCGTGGCAACAGTCAGCGCAGCAGATGGAGTGACACTGACACTTTACGGAAATGCAGATGACCTTGCAAAACCGTATATGCAGAAGATCATTTCTCTGTGGGAAGAGTCATCCGGAAACAAGATCGATCAGCAGGGTCTTGATACAGACAATGCAGAGACTATCGCGCTGACAAAATTTACAACAGGTGATATCCCGGATCTTTATATTCATTTTGGAAACAGCAATCTGAAAAACTTCAATCCGGAAGAGAATTTTGTAGACTGGTCAGATGCTGACTGGGTGTCCGATATTCAGGATTCTGTTCTTCCTCAGGCAACTTATAATGATAAAGTGATCGGACTTCCGTTCTGGGAAGCATCTAATTCAGGCTGTTTCTATAACACAAAGATCTTTGAGGAGCTGGGAATCAAGCAGCCGACGACACAGGAAGAATTCAATGCAGCTTGTGATACTCTTCTGGAGAATGGTGTGCAGCCGATCTACCTTGCGGCAGCAGATGCATGGCCGATCCTCTACCAGTTCGCACTGGATCCGGTACTTGAGGAGCATCCGGAATATATCGAGAAGCTGAATGCAGGAGAAATGTCCTATGCAGATATCCCGGAATTCACAGATATGTGTACCTGGTTTAAAGAAGCGGCAGATAAAGGATACTTTGGAAAGAACTTTGCATCTGATACATGGGATTATACAAGTGAGGTTCTCGGAACCGGTGAAGCAGCAATGCTCTTTTGCTGGGATACCTGGTTTGATACAGATTATGACAGTGAATCCTACGATTATGTAGGCGATGATTTTGGAATCATGCCGGTATTTATGGGAACCTGTGATGAAGGAACTTATGAGGGTGGTAACGTAAACCTGATGCTTGTAAATAAAAATGGTGATAATGTAGAGGCTGCCAGTGATTTCGTAAACTTTATGGCAGATCCTGAGAATTATAATCAGGCATTTGATGGTGTTTCTACAGCAGCAGTTTTCAAACAGGAGACAACCAATGTGAATTCTTCTCAGTATGACGGAAATAAAGACAGCGTAGATAAGCTGATTCGTGCATCTTCCGCCCAGCCTAAGATCGTAGGATTCAACCAGCAGGAAGGTGGTAAAGCACTGCTTCAGCTTATGAATGGAGACATTAGTGTAGAAGAATGTGTGAAGCTGATCGATGACGACAGAGTAGCAACACTTGAATCTTTTGCCCAGTAAATAAACATCCGTTTTAAAGATGGTTTCAGGTTTGGGGATAAAACTTCAAACCTGAAACTGTTTAAGGAGGAAATTATGAATCGAAAAAAAATATATCCACTGTACCTGGCACTGATCCCGGCTGTGGTATTTTTTATCTTTTTTATTGTACCATCCACAGTTGGATATTATTATGCATTTACAAACTGGAGTGCAGCCAGAACAACGAATCTGAAATTTGTAGGATTTGACAATATCATGTCTGTTCTCAGTAGTACAAAAGTTCCGGTGGCTTTTGTAAATACGCTGATCTATGCAGGCGTAAAAACTGTTACCGTAACACTTCTGGGCTTTGTTTTTGCTTATATTCTCAACCGTGAGATCAAAACCCGTACTGCTCTGAGAACGGTTTATTTTATTCCGTCCATTTTTTCCTGCCTTGTTGTAGGACTTATTTTCAGCGCTGTATTCCAGACTCGCCATGGTACCATCAACAATATCCTGAATCTTATGGGAATTGCAAATATACAGTGGTTAGGACAGAGAGGAACTGCTGTTTTTGCTATTTGTGTAGCTGAGGTATGGAGAAACGTAGGTTATGCGATCATCATCACATTGGCAGGCCTTCAGTCAGTATCTTCGGATTACCTGGAAGCAGGTAAGCTTGACGGAGCATCTGAGTGGCAGCTTTTCCGCCATATCACATTGCCGCTGATCATGCCTACCGTAAATGTAAACATCCTGTTCAGCCTGATCTATGGCCTTAAAATGTTCGACCTGATCTATGTTATGACAGGCGGCGGCCCCGGAAATGCAACGGAGAGCTTTGGTACTTTGATGATGAATGAAATGTCAGCAGGACGTTATGCGCAGTCTGTAGCTGTCAACCTTGTATTTACAGTGCTTTTGGTGATCGTTTCAGTTGTTTATCAGAAGTTTTCATCAAGATGGGAGACGGTGTTATAGTATGAATAAGAAAAAAACTAGAATCAATCTGCTGCTGGAGATCATACTCTGGCTTGTGAGTATCGTGACGATTTATCCGATGCTGATGGTGCTTCTCACTTCCTTTAAGAACAAAGGAGAAGCTGCTTATATGAATATCAGTCTGCCCAGTGAGTGGCATCCGGAAAATTATATAGCAGTTCTGGAAAAAGATTTTATGCGCTCACTTGGGAACAGTGTGTTCATTACATTTATATCTGTGGCGCTGATCGTTTCTCTTTCTGCATTTTTAAGTTTTATTATTGTAAGAAGAGATACAAAAGGATGCAGGATCGGATATAAGATCATTACGCTTGGAATTATTGCACCCTTTGCAGCACTTCCTACTATTCAGCTGATGCAGAAAATGGGGATTTACGGATCGAGAATTGGTCTCTGTTTTGTGTATTCTTCTCTGTATATGCCATTTACAACGATGATGTTCAGTGGATTTATCAAAGGAATCCCGAAAGAGTTGGACGAGGCAGCGGTTATGGATGGAGCAGTGGGTGGAAGGCTTTTCTGCACAGTGATCCTGCCACTTTTGAAGCCGGTCCTTGCGACAACAGGTGTTCTGAATTTTATGTGGGTATGGAATGAACTTCAGATTCCGATGTACCTTCTGAATTCTTCATCCAAATGGACATTACCTCTTTCTGTATACAATTTTTACGGACAGTTCAGCAGAAGCTGGAATCTTGTATGTGCCGATGTTGTACTGGTTTCCCTGCCGGTGATCCTGGTATACATTTTTGCACAGAAGTGGGTGATCGCAGGTATGACAGCCGGTGCAGTAAAAGGCTGATCTGTTAGGAAATTATATTCCAGACTGCACAGGTAACGAAAAAACTGTACAGTCTGGACTTTTTTTGAAATATCCTTGACACGAAAAATCATTCTGGTATAATTAAACCCAGTCAAAAAACTGACTAAGAAGTTCGTCTGTCCACCAGAGATGACCGGAAATGATCCGCCCATAGAAGTCTTTTAAGGGCTTGTACTGGTTTCGACGGGGGCTTTGAAGTTAGGGAAGCCATCCGCAGACTCCTGGACTGCGTACCAACCGGGAACTAAATATAAACGCAGACGAAAAGTTAGCGTTAGCAGCCTAAGCTGCTCGTCAGCCCCGTTGCACTCACACATCGGGAATCTGGCGTCGACCATGTGAGAAACCTTGCCGGGTAAGCTTTGCCCCGGTAGATGTATCATGAAGCTACTGAAGCAGTAAGCCTGTCGGTGGGCGTACTGCTGAGGGAATGTTAAATCAGCGACTGTGATGGGAGATGCCTTAAGGGATAGGCTTTCGGACAGGGGTTCGATTCCCCTCAGGTCCATTTATGGAACGTCCCGGAAAGACAGCATTTATGCGGCTTTCCGGGAATTTTTTTTACTTTCGTTATTACTCGTGGATATCAGGAAATTCTTCGCAGATACAGAAAGCGATGGTGATAGAATGAAAAAAACTCTGCTTAACAGAAAAAAGCAGAATAAGAAATCTGATTATTATGATTATAATCTGGTAGCTGTTATTGTACTGCTGGTGTGCTTTGGACTGGTCATGCTTTATAGCACCAGTTCATATATGGCAGAAGTGAATTATGGCAACGATATGTTTTATTTTAAGAAACAGGCACTGATCAGTTCGGCATGTCTGATCGGAGCATTGTTTATTTCAAAAATACTGGATTATCATATCCTTCTTCCTCTTACAACTGCGCTGTATGTGGCTTCACTGATCCTTATGGGACTTGTGCGGACTCCGCTGGGACATTCCTCTCATGGTGCTACCAGATGGCTGTATATCGGACCGATCAACTTTCAGCCTGCCGAGCTGGCAAAGATCGCGGTTATTATCATGATGGCTTACATGATCGGAAAAATGGGACGAAAGGTGAAGACTTTAAAGAGCTGTATGATCCTGGGACTTCCGGGGGCAGGACTTGCGCTTGCGGCTTATATACTTACGGATAATCTGAGTACAGCCATGATCATTCTGGGAATAACAGTTGGAATGGTATTTGTGGCACATCCGGATATGCGTCCGTTTATTGTTGTGGCAGTGGCAGGAGTGATCCTTATTGTGATCGGAGTACTTTTCCTGGTTGTGACGACCAAGGACAGTGACAGCTTCCGTGTTATGCGAGTGCTTGTATGGCTTCAGCCGGAGAAGTATTCGGATGAAGGCGGTTATCAGACGCTGCAGGCATTGTATGCCATCGGATCCGGAGGGCTTTTCGGCCGCGGGCTTGGAAATAGTATCCAGAAGCTTGGAAGTGTTCCGGAAGCACAAAATGATATGATCTTTTCTATTATCTGTGAGGAGCTTGGAATTTTCGGAGGGATTTTTGTACTGATCCTGTTCGGATATCTTTTGTACAGGTTGTTTTTTATTGCGCAGAATGCACCGGATCTGTTTGGTTCACTGATTGTTACCGGGATTTTTATACATATTGCGCTGCAGGTGATCCTTAACATTGCCGTTGTACTGAATCTGATGCCCAATACAGGTGTCACATTGCCCTTTATCAGTTACGGAGGAACATCCATTTTGTTCCTGATGCTGGAGATGGCAATAGCTCTCAGTGTGGCTCGTCAGATAAAATTTCAAGAGTAAAATAGTTTTAAAATCAAAATATTTTTGCTCTGAAGCCATTTTTTGGGAAAATCCTCTTGACAACTGTTTTTGCAGACTATATACTTTGCTCAAAAAGAGGAAACAGATTCGATCTGTAATGATTAAAGGAGAAAAAGACATGTTAGAAAAAATGAAAGAAATGCTTGCAGAGCAGTTAAATTGTGAGGCATCTACAATTACACCGGAGACATCTTTCAAGGATGATCTTGGAGCAGATTCTCTTGATCTGTTTGAGCTGGTTATGGCTCTTGAGGATGAGTACAATGTTGAGATCCCGGCAGAGGAGCTTACAGATCTGAACACGGTTGGAGATGTGATCGATTATCTTAAGAACAAAGGCGTAGAAGCATAAACAGGAATTAATGATCCTCTGAGACGACAGTGTCTCAGGGGATTTTTCTGTATATATGAAGATACAGGAGCGGTATGGCAGGGGATTCCGCCGGAAAACCTATGGACATTTTGAAGGATTTGGGTATATAATAGCACCTATAAAGAGAAACAACAAAAACGAGGAGAAAAGAAATGACAAAGATCAGAACAAGATTTGCACCGAGCCCTACAGGAAGAATGCATGTGGGTAATTTAAGAACAGCTCTTTATGCTTATTTGATCACAAAACATGAAGGCGGAGATTTTATCCTCCGTATTGAAGATACAGACCAGGAACGTTATGTGGAGGGAGCTGTAGATATCATCTACCGTACTCTTGAGAAAACAGGACTTCTTCACGATGAGGGACCGGACAAAGATGGTGGATTTGGTCCGTATGTACAGAGTGAGCGTCAGGCAACAGGCATGTATTTGAAATATGCCAAACAGCTTATTGAGCAGGGAGATGCATATTACTGTTTCTGCGGTAAGGAAGAACTGGAAAGCATGAAACGTACTGTTGCAGGTAAGGAGATCTCCATTTATGACAAGAGATGTCTCCATCTTTCCAGGGAAGAAGTTCAGCGCCGTCTGGATGCTGGCGAGCCACATGTTATCCGCTTTAATATGCCAACAGAGGGAACAACCACATTTCATGATGTTATTTACGGAGATATCACTGTTAACAATGAGGAGATGGAGGATCTGATCCTGATCAAATCTGATGGTTATCCGACCTACAACTTCGCAAACGTAATTGATGATCACCTTATGGGAATCACACATGTTGTAAGAGGTAACGAATACCTTTCCTCTTCACCGAAATATAATCGTATTTATGAGGCATTCGGATGGGAAATCCCGACCTATGTTCATTGTCCGTTGATCACAGACGAAACACATCAGAAGCTTTCAAAGAGATGTGGACATTCTTCCTATGAAGATCTGATCGATCAGGGATTTGTGACAGAGGCAGTGATCAACTATGTTGCACTCCTTGGATGGAGCCCGGCAGACAACCGTGAGATCTTTTCTCTTCCGGAGCTTGTGGAGACGTTTGATTATCATCATATCAACAAATCACCGGCAGTTTTTGATATTGCCAAGCTGAAATGGATGAATGGTGAGTATATCAAGAAGATGGATCAGGAGGCATTCTATGAGAGAGCACTTCCGTATCTGAAAGAAGTTCTGAAAAAAGACTTTGATTTTAAGAAGATCGCAGGAATGGTTCAGACCAGAATTGAAGTATTCCCGGATATTCCGGAGCTTGTAGATTTCTTTGAGGCAGTTCCGGAGTATGACAGTGCGATGTATTGCCACAAAAAAATGAAGACAACAGAGGAAACTTCTCTTGCAGTTCTCAAAGAAGTGCTTCCGGTACTGGAAGCACAGGAGGAGTATACCAATGATCCGCTGTATGCATCTTTAAGTGCCTTTGTAAAGGAGCACGGATATAAGAATGGTTATGTTATGTGGCCGCTTCGTACAGCAGTATCCGGCAAGCAGATGACACCGGCCGGTGCAACAGAGATCATGGAGATCATTGGCAAGGAAGAGACACTGAAACGTGTACATGCAGCAATCGAAAAGCTTGAAAATAAATAAGTGTGTGATTGATAATCCAGTTATGAAACGAAATCCATCTCAGAAAAGGGCGATCGCCCACCTGTCAGGACCTATGATGGTTCTGGCAGGCCCCGGTTCGGGGAAAACTTCCGTCATAGTAGAAAGAACAGCACATATGATCCAGGAAGGGAAGATACCGGCTTCCTCTGTTCTTGTTGTGACTTTTTCCAGGGCAGCAGCAGTGGAAATGAAAGAACGGTTTCTGAAATTTACCGGTGTTCAGCGAACCGGCGTTACTTTCGGGACTTTTCACGGAGTGTTTTACGGGATCCTCAAACAGGCTTATGGTCTGAATGGAGGAAATATCCTGTCCGAAGAAGAAAAATATGCGATCTTAAGAGAATTGGTGGTAAATTGTGCTGCGGAACAGTCCCAGGAAGGGGATTTTGTGGAAGATATTGCCAAGGAGATCAGTGTTGTAAAAGGTGGAAGGATCTCTCTGGAACATTATTATTCTTCCTGCTGCCCGGATGAAGTATTCCGACAGATCTTTCAGGGATATCGAAAAGTCCTGAATGAAAGAAGAAAACTTGACTTTGATGATATGCTGTTAAGCTGTTACGAACTTCTGAAAAAGCGAAAAGATATCCTGTCTGCATGGCAGAAGAAGTTTCACTATATTCTGGTGGATGAGTTTCAGGATATCAATCATCTTCAGTATGATATCGTGAAGATGCTGGCAGCACCGGAGAACAATCTGTTTGTGGTGGGAGACGATGATCAGTCTATCTATCATTTCCGCGGCGCTCGCCCGGAGATCATGTTGAATTTTCCGGAAGATTTTAAAAATGCGGAGACGGTGATCCTGAATATCAATTACCGGTGCAGTGGAAATATCCTGGATACAGCTATGAAGGTGATCAACTACAATGAAAACCGTTATGCAAAAAAACTTTCCACACCAAATGAACCGGGAGAGCCGGTGCAGATAAAAGAATTCCGAAATCCCAGAGACGAATATATGGCAGTTGCAGGCCTGCTGCGGAACCGTATGGAAGAAGGGGATAATATTGAAGATACAGCGCTGCTTTTCAGGACTAATCAGGAAACCGAAGGACTGGTCGCTGCGTTGATGGAGTATGGGGTTCCTTTTACTATGAAGGAAAAACTGCCCAACCTGTTCCGACACTGGATTTGTCGGAATATGATCGCTTATTTGAAGATGGCAGAAGGAGACCGGAGCCGCAGTACATTTCTGGAGATCATGAACCGGCCAAACCGATACATAGCCAGAGACGCTCTGACAGAAAAAAACATTGATTTTAAAGCAATGGGAGAGTTTTACAAAGACAAGGACTGGATGTGTGACAGGATCACAACGATGGAGACACATCTTCGGATCTTAAAGACTATGGCCCCTTATGCAGCTATTAATTTTATCCGGAACGGCATGGGATACGAAGAATACTTGCAGGAATATGCAAGGTATCGTAAAATAAAACCGGAAGAGCTTATGGAAACCCTGAATCGGATCCATGAAAGTGCCAGAGGAATGAAAACATTGGAAGAATGGCTGGCCTATATGGATGAGTATACCAGAAAGCTGGAAGAACAGGCGAAGAAACAGGATGTGAAACGGGAAGGAGTGGTGATATCCACTCTTCATGCGGTCAAAGGTCTGGAATATGACAATGTATATATCATGAACGTAAATGAAGGCAGCATGCCTTATCGGAAGGCAGTCCTGGAGGCACATCTGGAGGAAGAACGGAGGCTTTTCTACGTTGGTATGACACGGGCAAAGAAGAAACTCTGCCTGTATTATGTAAGACAGCAGTATGAGAAGGAACGGGAACCGTCCCGTTTTCTTGAGGAGGCCGGATTATGAACGGGATCATTTATTATACGAAGATCAGAGATGAATATAACAGCAAGAACATGGAGCATATGATCGGGGAAAAGCTTCTGGAAATCGGACTTGAGCGGGAATTTGGACGGAAGCTTGCTTTTGAGCCTCGGTCAAAGGGGGAACATGGGAAACCGTTTTTTACCCTGCTTCCAAGAATTCATTATAATATCACACATTCCGGAAAATATGTGATGTGTCTGTTTGCCGGAGAAGAGGTGGGCATTGATGTGCAGATCCACAAGAAGGTAAATTACGAACGGATCCTTGAAAGAATGGTACCGGCAGATATGATACGGGAAATCCTGGATGCAGATGATATGGAGAAAGCTTTTTTTACCCAGTGGGTTTTGAGAGAGGCATATATCAAATGGACCGGAGAGGGACTGTCCAGGGATCTGCGTACGATTTCCATGGACAAGGGAAATTACATAATGCTGGAACTGGAACCGGGATACAGTGGTGCGATCTGGTCCAGAGACAGCCTGGAATTACGATTTGAATACGAAGACATCATTTTGAGATAGCAAATAGAGACGATGAAATGAACAAAGAGATGAAACGCAGCTTCAGGATTTTCATTCTGAAGATCCTGGCAGTTGTTTTTGTGCTGTGCATATGTTATTTTTTATATGCATTTGTTTACCGTGCAAAAACTGAGCTGCCCACAAAAGCTGTGGTGACAAACCGAGGTGCTGCAGTGTATACACTGCGGGGACAGAAACAGATGCTTTCCCAGAAAGAGGATTTTTCTTATTTTGCCTTTGATGGGAGAGAAAAAGAGAAGGAATATGGAACATATGTCATTCCCGGGCTGAAGAATACCAGGACGCTGCTCACAGAAAAAGGTGCCACTCCTGCCATGTGTACGTCCATGACGCCTCAGGGACTGGCGGTTACAGAGGATTATGTGCTGATCAGCGCTTACTGCAGCACACAGAAACATAGTTCGGTCATCTATGTGATCGATAAGGAAAAACATAATTTTATTAAAGAAGTGATACTGCCTGGACAGCCTCATGTGGGAGGACTTGCCTATGACCCGAAGCATAAGTTATTATGGTATTCCTCCAATATCAACGGGATCGCCCAGGCAGTGAGTATAAAGATGGATACAATAGAAGCCTATGATTATGATGACAGCCATCTGCCGGTGGAGACTTTCCAGATAGTCAGTCTTTATGGGATCGTGAGAGATTCTTTTATGACCTTTTATGAGGGGTGTCTGTATGTAGGCTGCTTTGAAAAATATAACGAAAGTGTAATTGCACGATACGGAGTTGACGAAGAGGGAAAACTGATCAATACCATGGACGAGAAACTGGGCATGGATTTTGAAATGGCAGTTCCGTTGGATTATTCCAACATATCGGAGCAGGTTCAGGGAATTGCTTTTTATAATGATAAGCTTTTGATCTCTCATTCTTTTGGAATCCTGCCATCCAGGCTGGTGTTTTATGAACAATCCGATAAGCGTTTGTATGTAAACGAGAATTCTGCCAGAACTTATCGTTTTCCGGAACGACTGGAACAGATCGTGGTGGAGGGTGACAGCCTTTATGTGATGTTTGAATCCTGCGCCTATGCATACCGTGCGTCCTCCGTAAATATTGTGGATCGGGTTCTGAAGCTGAATCTTTCGAAGATGGAAACCTATGACGAAGAAGAAAGCCTTTTTTTTCTGTCGGAATAAAGGAAAAACGAGAGAACATCAAAAAAGACAACAGGTACTAAATCCGGCATGTCCGCAATATATTTAAGTGTAAGAGGTGAAAACATGGACGCAAACCAGATCCAGAACCTGTTTGCCAGTAATGTCCGCCAGCTTCTGGTGGATGCAGACCTTGATTATGATAAATTATATGAGATACGTCTCCGCGTGGGAAGACCTCTGTTCCTCACTTATGATGGGGGAGAATGTTTCCTCCGGCAAAAAGATACAGAACCTTATCTGGTTACTCGGGAAGATCTTAAGGAAACACTGGAGTATGTCAGCGGCTATTCCCTGTATGCTTATGAAGATGAGATCCGCCAGGGGTTTTTGAGTGTACAGGGCGGGCACCGTGTAGGAGTTACCGGAAAGGTGATCCTG
The DNA here is from genome assembly GCF_022868965.1 of Blautia sp. NSJ-140. Taxonomy (NCBI): domain Bacteria; kingdom Bacillati; phylum Bacillota; class Clostridia; order Lachnospirales; family Lachnospiraceae; genus Blautia; species Blautia sp. NSJ-140. Next base: position 232,122 of record NZ_JALIFS010000002.1, read on the forward strand.
GACGGAAACCGTATTCGTGGGATGAAATATATTTCCTGTATCAATGTCCGTCTGGCACATGAGATCCAGGGATGTGCAGAAGAAGTGCTGCCATATATCCAGACAAGAGAGCAGATCATGCATACCCTGATCGTTTCTCCGCCCAGATGTGGGAAGACCACGCTTCTTCGGGATATCATCCGGCAGATGAGTAATGGATGGGGAAATATTTCCGGTGTAACGGTAGGAGTAGTCGATGAGCGCAGTGAGCTGGCCGGATGCTATCAGGGGATCCCTCAGAATGACCTTGGAATGCGTACGGATATCCTGGACGGATGTCCGAAAGCAGAAGGGATGCAGATGCTGATCCGGTCAATGTCGCCGGTTGTGGTTGCTGTGGATGAACTTGGAAAAGAAGAAGATTTCAAGGCCGTGGAATCAGTTATCCACTGTGGATGTCGTCTGATCGCAACTGCACATGGAGCTTCCATGGAAGAGACATTATCCCAGCCGTTTTTTCGGAAATTGTGGGAAGCGCGGGTTTTCCAGAGATATATTTTTCTGGGAAAGCATGAACGTGCAGGAATCGTGGAAGGAATCTATGATGAAAATGGGAAATGCCTATGTACCGGATTGTAGGATGTATTCTGGTAGTGGCGGCAGGAGCTGGTATGGGATTTTCCGGAAGTATGAGACTTTCGGAGCAGATCCGCATACTGGAAAAACTGCTTCAGATGGTGATCTGCCTGAAAGGCGAGATCCGCTGCGGGAATGCATCACTGCCGGATGCTTTTTATGGAGCAGCAGGAAGAATGAATGGAAAATACAGAGAGTTTCTCATCAGTGCCGCGGACAGGATGAAAGCGGGGACAGGAGAAAAACTTTCACAGATATGCAGGGAATGTGCGGAAAGCGCCCTGAAAAAAAGCTGCCTTACCCATGGGGAAAAGGACGCTTTTTTTTCTTTCGGAGAATATCTGGGCTATATGGATCTGGAAATGCAGATGCGACAGCTTTCCCTGTATGAAAATAATCTGGAAGCAGAGATTTTGAAGCGGAAAGCGGAGGTTTCCGGAAAGAAAAAACTGTACCAGGGAATTGGGATTCTTGGAGGCCTGCTGCTTGCGGTCCTTCTGGTATAGCATTGTTTATCAGACAGTAGTAAGAAGGACAGGCGTTCAGAAGAAAAGGAGGGATCATTTGGAGGTCAGTATCATATTTAAGATCGGTGCAGTAGGGATCCTGGTCTCTGTTCTTTCTCAGATTCTGAAACATAGCGGAAGGGAGGAACAGGCTTTTCTGGTGAGTTTTTCAGGACTTCTTTTAGTACTGTTCTGGATCGTGCCGTATATTTATGAACTTTTTAAAAATATCCAGCAGCTTTTTGTACTGTAGGGGAGGGAAAGAACAGTGGATATTCTGAAGATTTCTGTTCTGGGAACGGCGGGGGTTCTTCTGGGGATTCTTCTGAAAGACCGCGCACCGGAGTATGTAAGCCTTGTTACGATGGGAATAGGTCTTGTGATACTGGGATTAGCTGTAGGGAAGATCAGCTACCTGTTCCAGTCTCTGGAGAGACTGAAACAGAGTCTTCCGATTGATGGAAGCTATATCACTACCTTGCTGAAGATGATCGGGATCACCTATATCGGACAATTTTCATCCGGGATATGCAGAGATGCAGGATATTCATCCACTGGTGCACAGATCGAACTGTTCTGCCGGTTATCTGTAATGGTTTTAAGTATGCCGGTTCTTCTGGCACTGCTGGATACCATACAGGGATTTCTTGCATGAAAAGATATGGGTCAGAGATTTGTGCAGCCCTGCTTCTGGCTGTAGTTATAAGCTGTTTTGGCGGAGTGATCGTTTATGCTTCTTCGGCGGAAAACCAGATCACAGATCAGATGGAGCTTACCGACCTGCAGTCCATGGTAGATGAGATGCTTGGAGAAAAAACATTTTCTGTTACAGAAGCGTTTCACAGACTGTTGTCAGGGGAAGAGGTGCTTTCGGAGGAGAGTGTGCGGGAATTTTTGCACAGTCTCCTTTTTTATGGTATTGAAAGAGAAAAAGAACTGATTTTGAAGTTGTTGCTTCTGCTGTTGTTTGCTGCTGTTTTTTCCGGGTTTGCCGGTGCCTTTGATAACGGACAGGTGGGAGAAATCAGTTTTTATGTGGTGTATCTTCTTGTTTTTACTCTTCTGATGAACAGCTTTTCCGGTTTGAGTGCATCACTGCTTTCAATGCTTGCGTGGATCACGGAGTTTATGAAGGAACTCTCACCGGTGTATTTTATGGCAGTGGCAGCAGCGTCAGGTGCATCCAGTGCAGCTGCTTTTTATCAGGGAGTACTGCTTCTGGTGTGGCTTTTTCAATGGATCCTGGAACGAGTACTGCTTCCCGGAGTGAGTTTATATATTCTTCTGAGATTCGTGAATCATCTTTCCAGGGAAGAAATGCTGGGAAAAATGGCTGAGCTGATCGAAACTGTGATCTCCTGGGGGCTCCGGACATTACTTGGAGTGGCAGCAGGACTGCAGGTGGTGCGTGGTCTTGTAGCTCCGGTAATGGATTCTCTGAAGCGGAGTGCTGTGGGAAAAACTGCCGGTGCTCTTCCTGGGATCGGGGGCGCGGTAAATGCAGTTACGGAACTAGTCCTTACCACAGCTGTTCTTGTAAGAAACAGTCTGGGTATTGCGCTTTTGCTGGTGATCCTGGCGGTGGGGGCGGGACCATTGGTCCGATATGGACTTTTGTCACTGACCTATCGCTTTTTGGCGGCTGCGGCGCAGCCTGTATCAGACAAACGGCTGGTAGAAGCGTTTGGCACCATGGCAGAGGGATGTGCACTTCTGATGAGAATCCTGTTTACTGCGGAAATTTTATGTATGCTCACATTTCTGATCCTGATGGCAGGAGGAGGATTGGGATGAGAACAGAACTTTATCAGTGGATGAAAAGCCTGGCTTTTTTTCATGTACTTACTACAGCACTTCTGCATATTCTGCCTGACAAGCGTTATGAGCAGTATATACGGCTGTTTATGGGGTTTCTGTTAGTGCTTTTGATCTGTACACCTATATTTGCCGTAGTGGGAAAAAGTGAGGAATTTCTGTCCGGATTCAGCAATAATTATGGGAGAGAAGAACAGGTACGTATGGAGACAGAAGCAGAAGGAATAAGGGAAACATTTCTTAAAGGCGCATATGAACAGGAGCTGAAGAATCAGGTTCAGGGTATCCTCAGGAAAGAAGGGATTTTTTCGGCAAAAACAGAAGTAGATATGGAAAAAGAGCTTCAGCTGACCATAACACTTTATGGAACAGTCACAGAAAAACAGAGGGAGGCGGTGAAAAATGAGCTCGAAAGAATCTGCGGACTCAGGAAAGGACAGTATCAGATCCTGGCTTCTGAGGATGGGATGGAAGGAGTGGGGAGTTTTCCTTCTTCTGGGAATCCTTCTTCTGGTGGCAGGGCTTCCGGTAACCCGAAAGAACAGTAAAACAGCAGAGGATCAGAATGCGGAGAAAACCCGCCTGGAGAGCCGTCTTGAGGAACTGCTTTCCAATGTGGAAGGAGTAGGCGAAGTGGAAGTGATCATTATGACCGGGGATGAGGGAAATACGGAAAACTTTTCCATAAGCGGCAATAATGAAGTTACCGGTGTGCTGGTGGCGGCCCAGGGAGCAGGCAGCGCAGTGACAGTCCAGAATATTCAGCAGGCAATTATGGCATTATTTCAGATCGACGCTAATAAAATTAGATTATTGTGAATGTTTTTTCGGAATCCCTTGTAAAATGCGGAAAAGCCAGTAAAATCAAGGCTTTGCAGACTTTTGTTAGAGTAATTAAGACAGTTTAAAAAAGATAAAAATAGGAACGGTTAGTCACAGTTAGTCACAAACGGAACTTTTATCTTTTCAATCTCTGCCCGGAGTTCTTCCAGAGTCCTGTGGCCATACACAGCGTTCGTAACATCGTTCCCGAACGAATGTCCCAGCATCCTCTTTCGATCGTTTTCCCGGACGCCGTATTTTTCACACAGGGCAGAAAAGGTGTGCCGACAATCGTGTGGCGTGTGTTTCGGGCTGCCGATTATTCCCAGCCGTTCCAGTGTAGGGTAGAACAGGGCGTTTCGGTGTTGCGTCTGGGAATAGATGCAGAGCCTGCCGTTTTGCGTCAGGACCTTGTTCTCCACAAACTCATATATGGCCGGATGAATCGGAACGATCCTGTCTTTCCCAGCTGCGGTCTTGATGCCGCCCTGGAAATATCTCTCTTCAAGATTAGTCGTGAGTTTCAATACTTCGCCAATTCGCCAGCCGGAGTAACACATGATCAGGATGAGCTGCACTTCCGGATCGTCGGCGTTCTGCCAGAGGACCTGAAGCTCCAAATCAGAAAACGGGGTCCCGTGCTCAACATCATCTTTTGTTTTGACAGAAACATACAGTGCCTTGTTTTCCGCGACTATCTCTGAATAGATTGCGAATTTATACATCTGCTTAAAAAGCATCAGAATCGTGTTTAAACTCTGCTTTTTGAGCGGGCAGTCATCAATAACCTTTTGCAAATCCGGCGCCTTCAGGTCTTCAAACGCACGATTATGCAAAGGCTTGCTGTTAAGATACCCGCAGTGATATGCGTTCTTTGAAGACTTCGACAGATTAGTGTCTTCCGGAAACTTCCATGATATGAATTTTTCATATACTTCTGAGAACGTCAATTTGTGCGTTTCCGGGTGCTTTTCCTCTGTGCCCTTAATTGTATTGTAGTCGGCCAATATGCGGCCTATAAGGGCGTCTGTGTCCGTTGTAGGGGCAATCTCAAGCTCTTTTTCCATACCCGGCTTGTACGTCCCGGCTTTGTAAGCTGTCAGGACAGCGAACCCTTTCAGATAGTCGTCAACGTAGCAGATCGCAGGCGGTCGAACTGCTTTCCCTGTTGCGTCCAGTGCTGCCGGTGGGTGCACTGCATAGCAGTTTCTTCGACCCTTGCCGAGATAGCGGATAGAGCCAAAGCTATTCGGCAGCTTCGGGTATTTCTTTCTTTTTGCCATAATTTCCTCCTTGTATAAAAACAGCCCCTGCCGTTAAGCAGGAGCCGTGTTATCTACTCTATCTCGTCAATATCAAGAGAATATCCAAGCACTTCTCCGACATCTGTACATTTTCCTTTTAATGTAACGGTATCGCCCTTGGTAAGGGATGCTACCTTTGATTTTTGCTCATCATTTTTGATATTGCATTGTACGCCAATAATCTCAAAGTCACCATCAGCTGTGAGGCTGATGTACTTTCCGGAAGCATCAATGTTACTGAGATTTCCGGTGATCTCAAGATATTTTCCTTTGTATTTATCAGATGCACCCATGGCGTTGCTATCAAGATCGGACATCATATCATTGACGGAAACAGTAGTGTACTCGATTGGTGTAGCTTCTTCTTTTTGCTTAGTAGCAGTTTCTTTCTTTTCTGTAGAAGTAGTGGCTGCTGTGTTTTTATCTGATCCCGAATCACTTTCGCCTGTGACAGCACCGATAGCCACTCCTATGATAAGTATTAATACAACCCATTTTAATATTCCGCTTTTTTGTTTCTTTCTACAATGTGGACATATTTTTGCATCTTTTGGAATGTCCATCTTGCAATGTTTGCACTTCTTGGTTTTTTCTTCGCTCATGCTTTATCTCCCTCCAATGGCGTAGTTTTCATATTTTTCTCTTATTTTTGCAAGTTCTCTTTGCCTGATCGGGACGATCGCGCCAGATACCATCGTAAAAAAATGGCTTACTTCGCTTACCTCGTCCATATTAACTATATAGCTCTGGTGGCAGCGCAAAAATCTTCCGTCAAGACTCTGTTCGATATCATTGAGCTTTCCTCGTTCCTTGTGCGATATTCCGCACGTGCAATGGATCATTATGTATTTGTTCTGGCTTTCGATGTATTCAATATGCCGGAATTCAGCTCTGTGAAAGTAGTCCTTGTTCTTGATGGTAAGCGTTTTTTCACGGATATTTTCAAGAGTCTGCTCAACAACTGAATACATTCTTCCATGCTCGGAGCCTTTAATGATGTAATGCACCGGTAGCACATCAAGTGCATCAAATACATATTCTTTGCGTTCTGTCCAAAAAGTGATATTTCCATAGTATCCGATCTTTCTTAATCTTTTGGCAATCTCTATGCCATTTTCTCCGTTAATGGAGACATCAAGAATTATAATGTCATACCATTCACCATCTGAAACATCGTCAATCAAAGGCTTTCCGCTGGTGTAGGTAGTTAATGTATATCCACCATCACCATGCTCTTTTAAATATCGGTCAATGCTACTTTTGAAAATCTCAATTCGTAAATTATCATCGTCACAAATCGCAATTTTCATTCAAATCATTCCCTTATGGGCGTTGTTTTCGCCGTTTGCAAAAAAAAGTGTTTAAATATGTTATTTTTATTATAGCATCGTTAAATTTAGTTGTAAATAGACATTTTTAGGTGATTTGTAAAATGAAAATAATCAAAAATATACTAATTATAATAGGAGCTGTGCTTTTGCTTAATTACATTGTTTATTTACCAATGTGCGTAGACGATTATATCCGCGAAGAGTCAGAAGTGTATTCTGTCCAAAATGCGTACAGATCTTCTACCCTACATAAGAATAGCGCCCATGAAATAAAGCAGACCATGCCGCCGTTTTTATTCGCCCTGCCACTAAACAGAAAAGACTATATCTTTGATGTTACGAATAATTTCTATGCAATCATAAACATATCGGTGTATATCTGGCAGTTTCCAAGGGCAAACATTAGTAATATAATAGCAAAAAATAAACTAATGTTCGGTTATATTTCCCACAAAACGCACATATACTGTAATGTAGGTGATAGTTGTGACAAGGAGGGTTATTTATGGATTATAAGAAAGAGATTATCGGGATGATAAATGGAATAAAAAAGACAGGTACATTAGAATACCTGTACACATTCATAAAACTATTTCTGGAGAAGTGGGGCGATTAGGCCCCACTTTTTTAATTAGAAAGCATGGAATCAATTAGACTTAAAACAATTTTCTGATCACGTTCGCTTAATAATGAGAATTTTGAAATCAGATTAAAATCTTCTTTCGCCTGATTAGGTGTGTCTTTTCTAGCACGTCCTACATTAAATCCCATTAACCACGACTCTGAAACATTTAGTGCCATTCCTAAGACAACCAGTTTTTCTTGACTAGGTTCTGTCTTTCCGGAAACGTACTGGCTAATATCCGACTTATTCATTTTCACATTGTATTTCTTACAATATGGAAGAACAAGATTAAGAATATCAACCTGTCTCAGATTACGTTCGTTCATCAAAGTCTTAAATCTTTCTGATGAACTAACTTTTTCCATTATATTATTCTCCTTTCGCTTTCTGATGATAATATATCACATATGAAACAAAAGTTCAAGACTTAAAACAAAAAAGTTAAAAATATTGAAAAAATGTATTGACATAGCGTAATGGCGATGTTATATTATAATCAGTTCAAAACATTGAACTAGAAAGGAGTGCAGATATGGCATTTGATTATAGTAAACTCAAGGGAAGAATCATTGAAAAATATGATAGTCAGAGTTCCTTTGCGAATGCTATGGAATGGTCGGAGCGTACATTATCGTTGAAGCTTAACGGAAAGCTGTTTTGGAAACAGTCAGATATTTGCAAAGCAGTTAATCTGTTGGAGCTTTCTGCCGATGATATACAGGACTATTTTTTTAAAGAAAAAGTTCAAAGTTCTTAACTTGGAGGTGAAAACAAATTGAAAAACAGAATCACATTTTGGATTCTTTGCTTTGCGCTTTCGGCTACCTGTGGAGTACTCGGAAGCCTACTCGCGCAGTGGATGCTAAAGTAACATCTGAGTGATTACAGTAGCCAGGAATCCAGTAAATCCGCCAACAACAGCACTAAATAAAGCTACTCGGAAATCATGCCGCCATTGCTGTTTCCGTAATTCTTTTTCTTTAGCTTCTTTTATTTGCTGTTCAAGGACGCTGTGCGGAACTATGGAGCCGTTTGCCATATTCGGTTTCATATTATTATCACCTCCCATCTATAGGGAGTATATCACAAGAAAGGAGACTTATGAACGAATTACAGATTTTTAATTCAGGGGAGTTCGGAGAAATTCGAACAATAGAAATTGACGGGAAACCGTATTTTGTTGGAACAGATGTTGCGAAAGCACTTGGATACAGTAATCCGAGGAAAGCCATTCTTGACCATTGTAAGGGAGTAACGAAACGTGACACCCCTACATCTAGTGGCATTCAGTCAATGTCATACATAAATGAGGGAGATTTGTACCGCTTGATTATGAAATCGAAACTTCCATCGGCAGAGAAATTTGAATCATGGGTTATGGATGAAGTTCTTCCGACAATCAGAAAGACAGGCTCATACCAGAAGCCACTGACGACAGTTGAACAGATACAGGTTATTGCGACAGGATTCTTAGATCACGAAGAGCGGCTTAACAGACTTGAAAATACCATGACTATTGACTACGCACAGCAGGAATCTATTAGAGACTTAGTGTCAAGTGTCGTAATTGCTCACCTTGGTGGGAAAGAGTCAAATGCTTACAAGGAAATTGGCAAGAAAGTATTTGCTGAATGCAACAGAGATATAAAGACTTACTTCGCAGTAAATGCCCGTAATAACATCCCTAAGCTGAGATTTAAAGAATCTATGGAATATGTTAAGAACTGGCATCCATGTACAAATACAGTAATGATGATACGTGACTGTAACGCTCAAATGAGTATCAGTTAGAAAAGAGGTTTATATGAGTGCAGTTGATAATTACGTAGAGCAGAATGCACAGGTTCATCAGTTTGCCGCAGAAGTGGCAAGAATCATATCAGGTATCCCACAGATGCCAGAGTTTTCATCAGAGAACATGACGGTAGCCGATGCAAGTCAGCTGATCGGACTTCCTGTAACATCAATTAGAGCAGGAATTGTGTACGGATGGTTGCCGATTGGTGTGGCTGTGCAGAATAATAAACCAGCAAAAAGCCTTTCCGGTGGCCGAATCACATACATCATAAGCCCTAGGAAAGTCTACGAAGTAACTGGTCATGTCTGGAAAGGCAAAGCTGCTCTTAATAAGTGAGTGCCCCGGAGGGAGTCGACACCTCCACCCCGGAGCTTTGCACCCACTAAAGCACCTTAGTGGATAGATACATTATAGTTCTCTATCTGCTAATTGTAAAGACAAATAAAAAAAATAAGGAGAAATTAGCTAGATATGAGTGAGATTAGAAACGAAAATCAGCCAACATGGGCTGACATCGAAGTAGCACTTGCGACTGAAATCGTCGAAGAAAGTAAGAAGAAATCAAGAAAGTGGTTCACGGCGTGGGTTGTGACGGCCGCTGCACTGGTAGCAAGCAACCTTGCGTGGATCATAGGAGGTATCAGTGAATAATCTGAAAAACATCATCTGTGCCGCACTGATCGGGAGCTTTTCCACATTTCTACCCTTCTGGCAGTGGGGTGGACCGGGCAGACAGCTTTTTGCGGCGGCAATGACCACGATAATCGTACATGGAATTCTCTGGGATATTGATACGCCAGAGAGGAAGGAGAATGGGAATGTTTGAGAAAGAGATTGACGAAATTTACGAACTCTGTAAAAGAGTCGAGAATGAAGTTCCGACAGCTGATGTTACGTTTGAATATTCATCATACGGATTGAATGTAAGAGGAGTTAAAAATAAAGGAATTATCGGAATTCTCGGAAGTAAATTCAATTGGGATTTGTATCAGACTATAAATTTTAATTATCTTTGTGAAAGCGAAATATCCAAGAAGCTCAAGATAATCAAAACTTTTCTGCTGGAACTTCTGATAGATGGGAGGTGCCCGTTAAATGCTAAGTCAAATGGAATTGAAACTCCTGCCAACAATGGAACTGATAACGACAGCGAATGAGCTTCTGGAGGAGCTGAACAGGCGGAAAGCGTACATTCTTGACTGGGAGAACCCGGACATATATCTGAATCACCTTGAGTATCATTGCGCTGGTGGGACATTTTTGAGCGGCGAGCAGAATCCGGCACGGGGAGATGGTTCTGACAATGTTTACTGTTTCTTTAGCGAGGTGAGAAAAGATGCAGGAGAGAATTAATGAAATCCTTGCTCTGATAGACGAGCAGCTTTCCCTTGTAGCTGATAACTACATCGAGAGTTCGTATAAGGCGAGGACGCTGGCGAGCTACGTACAGGCTCTAAATGGGCTTTTAGCGGCTCAGAAATCGTATAAGGAGGAATAACAATGGCAACACCAGTATTGATTATTGGAAAATCTGGTTCTGGCAAAAGTACCAGTCTTAGAAACTGTCAAAACAAAAACTGGAACCTTATCAGAATATTAAACAAGCCACTTCCATTCAAGGGGAAAATTGACGGATGGTTTACAGATGATTACCAGCAGGTAATGAAGTGCCTGATTGCATCAAAAGCTGATTCTATTGTGATTGATGATGCTGGATATCTTATCACCAACCACTTTATGAGAGGACACGCTTCTGCCGGAAAAGGTAATGCAGTATTCTCACTTTACAATGACATTGGTGATTATTTCTGGAATCTGATTCAGTTCATTGTGACAAAGGTTCCGGAAAGCAAAGTTGTATATCTTATGATGCACGAAGATAAGGATGATTCTGGAGACGTAAAGCCAAAGACAATAGGAAAACTTTTGGATGAAAAAGTTTGCGTGGAGGGTATGTTTACAATAGTTCTCCGCTGCATTGAAGAAAGCGGAAAGCATTTATTTGTCACTCAAGCAAGTCAGGGAGCTGTCAGCAAATCACCGATTGGTATGTTTGATTCACTGACCATAGACAATGATCTGGCAGCAGTAGACAAGATTATTAGAGATTATTACGAATTAGGAGGAGCAGACAATGCAGAAACCAAATAGCTATGATACAACACAGGCAGCAGGAGAATTTGAACCAATTAAGCTTGGCGGTCATAAAATGGTGATTAAACAGGTGTCCGAACGTCAGTCCCAGGGCGGACTGAATATGATCGTTGTCCTGTTTGATTTCGCAGATGGAGACGAGCAGGCAGGTTACTTTATGAAGCAGTTTGAGAATGATATTCGCCCAGACAAGAAATACCCGAATGCAGGCACAAATTACATGGTTATTGACGAGAGTGTAGATTATGGTGTTCGTAATCTCAAAACATTCATTACATGCGTAGAAAAGTCAAATCCGGGCTTTGCTGTTAAGTGGGGAGATAACTTCGGGCAGCAGTTCAAAGGCAAGCTGATCGGTGGCATCTTCCGTCTGGAGAAAGACTGGTACGACAATAAAGAAGTGAAACGCCACAAGCTTGCATGGTTCCGCAGTGTGGAAGGAATCAAAGATGCAGATATTCCAGAAGAGCGTACAACAAAAGCGTATGACGATCATCTCAAAGAAGAAGCTATCATGGGAGCGAGTCCAGCAGGAACTGATTTTATGAGTATTCCGGATAGTGTACAGGAAGAGCTTCCATTCAATTAAAAGGATGTGTTTTTAATGGTTATACAGACAGACACAAGAGAACATAAAAAGGAATGGGAACGGATTCAAAAGCAGTTTGACAGTCTTGGAGTACAGTATTTCCGATCGAAGTTATACTGCGGAGATTATCAGTCGTTGGACAATGCAAAGCTCTGTATTGACCGTAAAAAGGATTTACAGGAGCTATGTGGAAATGTCTGCCAGCAACACGAAAGATTCAAGGCAGAGCTTATCAGAGCGCGTGAAGCAGGTATTCAGCTGATTATTCTATGTGAACACGGGCCAGATATCAAATCAGTTGGTGATGTGTATTTTTGGGAGAATCCAAGAAAACACAAAGTCATCTGGAAGACGGTAAACGGTAAGAGAGTAAAGACTGTAATTTCTGATAAGGCTGTTGATGGCTGCCAGTTATATAAATCTCTATGCACGATCAGAGATAAATACGGTGTTCGATTTGAATTCTGTACAAAAGAAGAGACTGGACGGCGAATCGTGGAGTTGTTGTCATGACAAAAGATGAGATCAAGCAATCAGTGAAAATGTCTGAGATTCTTTCCAGGTATGGACTAAAACAGAACAGAGCAGGATTTATATGTTGCCCTTTTCACAAGGAAAAGTCAGCGTCATGCAAGATTTACGATGATTCCTTTTATTGTTTCGGTTGTGGAATCGGCGGTGATGTGTTTGATTTCGTGATGCAATATGAATCCGTTCCTTTTAGCACTGCATTTATTGAGCTGGGCGGTACTTATGTATCAAAAAAAGGTAAAAGCCGCAACCAGATTAGACATGAAGTGCGAGATATCAAATCAAAAAAATGTAATCCCGCTCAGGATCCTAATGAGCTTGAGCAGGTAGAAAAGAACATACTTATGTACGAAACAGCGCTAAAAACCTTTCCTCCTGGTTCAGAAGAGTGGTATATGTGCCAGTTTAATCTCGAGAAAGAAAAAAGCAGACATGAATTACTGTCTGTTAAGTCAGGAGGTGAGGAAAATTCTTGAAAATATTGGAAATTTACAAGCGCAAGACTTTATGGAAAAGCAGCTATATGAAGAACTCTTTTCGATAAAAAATAAAATTGATCGCTCAGAAATCAAGTTCAAGCTGATGGACCGGGCGAAAACTGTGAAAGCAAAACATATAGCAGAAGAATTCATAAAGGAATTTCAAAAAGCAGAGCAGGAAAAGGAAAAAGAAGAAAAAACAAACCGTTCTATGCAGCTGATTGAAAACATCACAAACTTTTATCCCGATTCTGCCGATAAGGAATAAAGAAAAATTTTGAAGACTGCGAAGTGAATGCTCTTGATGCAGTTTGCAAAATGCCGGTGTGTTCGTTCGATTGGAAGGAAAACGGCGTTCATCAGCCACTTGGACTTGTTGCGGATGATTTGGAAAAGATAGACTCCTTGCTTGCACTTGGTGGCGGATATAACGAAGATGGAAGCATAAACGCAAAGCAGATTGACAGATTGCTTCTGACTGAGTACGCCATTAAAGCGATACAGGAACTTAGCGCAAAGGTTGACAAGCAAGAGAAACGTATCAAGGAATTAGAAAGGAGATTACAGTAATGGGTAAATTTAACGAGCACACACAGAAAGCAACACCGGCGGACAACGACACACTGATGATTTATGATGCGGCGGCGAAGGCAAACAAGCTTTCACCATTCAGCGGAATCTGGAACTGGATTGTCGGTAAATTGACCAATGCGGTCATTAGTAACTTGCAGACCAATAACAAGTCCGTGGTGGGGGCTTTAAATGAATTAAATAGTAAAACCTCAAAGCTTGCCTTGGAAGAAAACGTGACCAATATACAGGACTTGATAAGCAAAGCTTCATCTGGCACGTGCATTCTGTTCCACCTCTCTGGTGCTAACTATGCAGGGAATGATCTTCCTATTAGTGAGAAATATAAATATGGATCTGGAATTATTTTTTACCGTAATTCAAATTCATGCAAAATCGTATTATTTCCGGAAGAAATGAAGCCAGTCTGGAAAATGGCTAATTGGGCAAAATGGAAAGACTTCGCAAATAATATAGTCGATTAACAGTAGCTAATTCTTGGTCTTCCCATTTAGTTCATTAAAAATTTCATAAAAAGCTACCAATGGAGTGTGCGTTCTCCACGCAGAAACGTGGATTAAAATGTGAAAGGAGTTGACAGAATTGGAGATTAAAGGAATTGACGTATCATCCAATCAGGGAAAACCGGACTGGTCGAAAGTAGCTAAAACCGGTATCAAATTCGCAATCTTGAGAGTACATCAGAAAACCGGCGTTGACGGCTCATTCGAGTACAACTACAAAGGATGCAAGAGCAACGGAATCCTTATCGGCGGATACAAGTATTCATACGCTCTGACACCGGCACAGGCTATTGACGAAGCAGAGGATGTGATCGCCGCACTGAACGGACGTGGACTGGACTTTCCAGTATTCTACGACCTTGAGTGGTCTAATCAGCGAAAACTCGGCAAACAAGCTATTGAGAACATTGCAGTTGCATTTCTGACCAGAATGAAGAAAGCCGGTTATAAGGTTGGTATATACTGCAACATGGATTGGTACAATAACGTTCTAACTGATGAACTCAGAAAGTATGAGTGCTGGATTGCACGATATCCGGCGGATGATAATGGTTCTGTACAAGAAAGGTTACGTCCGTCTGTTGGTGTAGGCTGGCAGTATTCCAGCAAGGGAAAAGTATCTGGCATCAGCGGAAACGTTGATATGGATGTATTCTACAAGGACTATAGAGGAACGACACAGAAAGGAGAAACAACAATGGTAAAAATCAGTAACTGTGGACATGACGAAAACGGAAGATATGCAGGTGGAAAAGCAGGAGATCAGACCGGTACAGAGTATCAGATCATGAACTGGTACAGCAGACCGTGGCTCTGCGTCCTGAGATTTAATGATGCTAAAATCGCAGCCATGATTGCAGATATGGCGACAAAAGCAGCACGAAACAATCTCATCGGGTACGATCAGGGCACTGCCGGAAACAGCAATGACCGGTATTCGTTCTGGCAGCACTTAAAGGCAAGCAACTACGATCCGGCGCAGATCACGGTAGCTTGCGAATCTGATTGCAGCGCAAGTACAGCAGCTATCGTCAAGGGCGCTGGATATCGCCTGAATAACGCAAAGCTCAAAGCAGTCAGCATTTATCTGACAACACGAAACATGAGAGCCGCAATGAAGGCTGCCGGTGCGAAAGTACTGACGGATAGTAAGTATCTGACATCTGGTGACTATTTAAAGGCAGGAGATATCCTTCTGAACGATAATCACCACGTGGCTATCGCTGTTACCACCGGCGCAAAAGCAAGTACGCCTTCAACCACACTTACCGGTACCTTCCAGACAAGGCTTCCGATTTTGAGAAAGGGCAGTTCCGGTACAGCTGTAGCGATGCTTCAGGCAATGCTGGGCGTAGAAGTTGACGGACAGTTTGGGAACGACACATATAATTCCCTCAAAGTTTTCCAGAAAAATGTTGGTGTAAAGGCAAATGGAACTTGCGGCATTGATACATGGAAGAGAGTGATTGAGCACATGAAAGCAAATACTAAGTGACAAATTAAGCCCCTTGGAGTTAATCCTTGGGGCTTTTTCTTTTAACCAAATTTATGTTCTGATTGATTTTTCCTTCAAAGCAAGTTATACTGTTAACAGTCGCACAGGGATTGAACTTATGATGTAAAGTTTCCTGTGTGGCTACGCACAAGTGAAGAGTGCAGACTGATTCCACCGTGCATTTATGAAAGAGCTGTATGTCCCAATTCGGGGACTGTTAGCAGCGGCACGAGTGGACTGTCAGGAAAAGAGTCGGGCCTAAAAACCCGGCTCTCTTTTTTTACGTCAAATTACGATGTTATGAACAGATATAGATTTGCACGGTTAGTCACAAATTAGTCACAAACAAAGTCTGAAATACCGCATAAACAAAGGATTCTTGAAGATTTTCATTAAAATTAGAATAATGAAAATGAAATGAGGAGAGTAGAAGTGAAAAAGATCATGAAGAAAAATCAGGTAATCATCACCTCGCTGGCCATTCTCATTGCTGTGGCCGGATATCTGAATTTCGCAGATGTGGATCTGGGATTTAAGGATAAGGAGACGAGTACGGACAGCAGCAGTATCCTGGACGATGTGAATTATGACCTGACCGATGAAACAGCCCTTCTGGATGAGAACGGGGCAGATGGCACAACCCAGTCGGAGGTGATGGATACCGCATCCCCGGGCGAGGCCGTACTTACCGGTGCTTCGGATTTTGCAGCACAGGCAAAAGTCAGCAGGGAGCAGGTGCGTTCCCAGAACAAAGCGGACCTGCAGGCGATCATCAGTAATAAAGACATCAGCGATGAGGAAAAACAGAATGCCATTAACACAATGGTTTCCATGACAGATTTTACAGAAAAAGAGGCGGCTGCAGAGCTTCTTCTGGAGGCGAAGGGCTTTGAAAATGTGATCGTAAATCTGACGGGCGAAACTGCGGATGTTGTGGTGCCGGATGCAGATCTGGAGGATGCAAAACGTGCACAGATCGAGGATATTGTAAAGAGGAAAACCGGTGTGGCAGCAGAGAGCATTGTGATCACGCCTCTGAGCCAAAGTAAAAATGCATCGGATGTTATAAATACTGCAGATGAAGCTGAAAAAAATACGGGAGGTGCAGAGGATAATGCGGAAAGTACAGGTGATGAGGTGCAGGATACCGCTGCATCTGTGGAAAGCGATCCGACGGATCAAACATCTGAGGACGCAGAGACGGCTGCAGATATCCAGAACGATCAGACTATTGATACAGAGGGAATTTACGACTGAATTGCCTTGACAGCAAAGCCTTGTCTATACTAGAATAGGAAAGGTTATAGTAAAATAGAGATATCAGAGAATATACAGGAGGCTCACGTGTCGAAGTATACGAAAGAAATAGAAAAAAGAAGAACATTTGCCATCATCTCTCATCCGGATGCCGGTAAAACAACATTAACAGAAAAATTTCTGCTGTATGGCGGGGCCATCAATTTGGCCGGAAGTGTAAAGGGTAAGGCTACGGCCCGCCATGCAGTATCAGACTGGATGGAAATCGAGAAGGAAAGAGGTATTTCCGTAACTTCATCCGTTCTTCAGTTCCATTATGACGGATATTGTATAAACATTCTGGATACACCTGGACATCAGGATTTCTCCGAGGATACCTACCGTACATTGATGGCTGCGGATTCAGCAGTTATGGTCATTGATGGATCCAAGGGTGTTGAGGCACAGACCCGTAAGCTTTTCAAGGTCTGTGTTATGAGACACATTCCGATCTTTACTTTTATCAATAAAATGGACAGAGATGCCAACGATACTTTTGATCTTCTGGATGAGATCGAAAAAGAGCTTGGTATTGCAACCTGTCCGATCAACTGGCCAATCGGTTCCGGTAAGAAATTCCGGGGCGTGTTTGATCGTAATACAAAGAAGATCCTTACCTTCTCCGATACACAGAAGGGCACCAAGGAAGGTGTGATAGAGGAGATTGATATTAATGATCCCCGTGCAGATGAGATCATGGATCCTGAGCAGAAAGAGCAGCTGATGGAAGAAATCGAGCTTCTGGATGGCGCAAGTGCGGAGTTTTCTCAGGAAGAGGTCAGCAAAGGACAGCTGACACCGGTATTTTTCGGTTCTGCTCTTACCAACTTTGGTGTGGAAACATTTCTGGAGCATTTCCTGAAGATGACCACTTCTCCACTTCCGAGAACTGCAGACTGCGGACTGGTAGATCCTATGAGTGATGATTTTTCAGCCTTTGTATTTAAGATCCAGGCGAATATGAACAAGGCTCACAGAGACCGTATCGCATTTATGAGGATCTGTTCAGGTAAGTTTGATGCGACAAAAGAGGTTTATCATGTGCAGGGAGACAAGAAGATGCGACTTCTTCAGCCGCAGCAGATGATGGCAGAATCCCGTCATGTTGTGGAGGAGGCTTATGCAGGTGATATCATCGGTGTCTTTGACCCGGGTATTTTTTCTATTGGGGATACTATCTGCGCACCTGGAAAGAAATTTGCTTTTGAGGGAATCCCGACCTTCGCGCCGGAGCATTTTGCACGTGTGCGCCAGATCGATACCATGAAGAGAAAACAGTTCGTAAAAGGTATCAACCAGATCGCCCAGGAGGGTGCGATCCAGATATTCCAGGAGTTTAACACCGGTATGGAAGAGATCATTGTGGGTGTTGTAGGTATTCTGCAGTTTGATGTCCTGAAATACCGTCTGGAGAATGAGTACAATGTAGATATCCGTCTGGAAACACTTCCATATGAGCATATCCGCTGGATCGCCAACAAGGAGACTGTAAAAGTAGACAAGATCGTGGGAACTTCTGATATGAAGAAAGTCACAGACCTTAAAGGAAATCCGTTACTGCTTTTTGTCAATGCATGGAGTGTTGGCATGGTTGAGGATAGAAACCCTGAGCTGGTACTGACAGAATTCAGTAAATAAGCCCTTTTATTTCATAACTTTTTTTGATATAATAGTATAAAATTACGAACAAAAATATTATATCCGTAGGAGGGTTTCCCATGGCAGAAAAAAGAACAACATATAAGATACAGGATCTGGGTGGAATCGGTGAAGTTCACATTGCAGATGAAGTTGTTGCGATCGTTGCAGGACTTGCAGCAACAGATGTGGATGGAGTTGCTTCCATGGCAGGAAATATCACCAATGAGCTGGTAAGTAAACTTGGAAAGAAGAATCTGTCCAAGGGCGTGAGAGTAACCATTCTGGAAGGAGTCGTTACCGTGGATCTGTCACTGAATATCGAGTATGGCAGAAACATTCTTGAGACAAGCAAGAAGGTTCAGGAGAAGGTTAAATCCGCTATTGAGAATATGACAGGACTTGAGGTTGCAGATGTAAATATTCATATTGCCAGCGTGGATATGGAGAACGAAAAAGGAAAGTAAACCTTTCCTTTTTTCCGTCTTAGGAGGAAATTATGAGAAGAAGAGAACAGAGAGAACATGTATTTAAACTTATGTTTATGACAGAGTTTAATTCAGAAGAAGAGATGACAGAACAGCTCTCTCTTTATTTTGAAGGTCTTGGAGAACTTTCAGAACAGGACCAGGAATATATGAAGAAGAAGTACGCACATGTGAAAGAACATCTGGAAGAGATCGATGCACAGCTGAACAATGCAAGCCGTGGATGGAAGACAAAGCGTATGAGCCGTGTGGATCTTGCGGCACTTCGTCTGGCAGTATATGAGATGGAATATGATGCAGACGTACCGACAGGAGTAGCTATCAATGAAGCGGTGGAACTCGCCAAAAGATTTGGCGGAGATGCTTCCGGTTCTTTTGTAAATGGAGTACTGGGTAAGATCGCATCTGAGAAGGATGAGAAGAAAAACGAGGAGGAGACTGCTGATACAGAAGAGAAGTCAGCAGGAGCCCCGGAAGAGAACGCATGAGAAACGTCTATTCTGTCGGTCAGGTAAACCATTATGTCAAAAATATGTTTACCCAGGATTACTTTCTCCGGAAAGTCTATGTAAAGGGAGAAGTATCCAACTGTAAATACCATACCAGCGGACATATTTATTTTTCTCTGAAGGATGAAACAGGCACATTAAGCTGTGTGATGTTTGCGGGACACCGCAGGGGTCTTGCTTTTCGTATGAAGGACGGGGATAAGGTAGTCGCAGGCGGAATTGTAGACGTATATGAGAGAGACGGGCGTTATCAGCTTTATGCAAAAGAGATCACACTGGAGGGTGCTGGTGCCCTCTATGAGCGGTATCTGGCACTGAAACAGGAACTGGAGGATATGGGGATGTTTGCCCAGGAATATAAGCAGCCCATTCCTCATTTTATTCATACCCTTGGCGTGGTGACAGCACCTACCGGTGCAGCAGTACAGGATATCCGCAATATTGCAGGCAGAAGGAATCCATATCTGCAGGTGATCCTTTATCCGGCACTTGTGCAGGGAGAGGGAGCGGCGCAGAGTATCGTAAAGGGAATCCGGAAGCTGGATGAAGCAGGGGTGGACGTGATCATCGTCGGCCGTGGAGGTGGCTCTATTGAAGATCTCTGGGCCTTTAACGAGGAGAGCGTTGCCCGTGCTATTTTTGAGTGCAGTACACCGGTGATCTCGGCAGTGGGACATGAGACGGATTTTACCATTGCGGATTTTGTGGCAGACCTGCGGGCACCTACACCATCTGCTGCAGCAGAGCTGGCAGTGGATGATTTTCGCAGTGTTCTGGAGAGCTTTCATATGTACGGAGACCGTCTGCAGCGTGCTATGAACAGTAAGACAGAACTTTTTGCCGCAAAACTTAAGGCCTATGAGAACAGATTCCAGTATCTGAGCCCGGAGTCCATGTTACGTGAAAAACGTCAGTATGCATCGGAACTGGAGGAATGCCTGCGTTCTTCCATGGAACAAAAGCTTACAGAGAAAAGACATGAACTGGCAATATGGATCCAGCGGTTTGAGGGACTTTCTCCATTAAGAAAGCTAAATGGAGGATATGCATTTGTGTCCGACTCAGACGGACATGCGGTGACAGAGATCAGTCAGATAAAAAAAGGCGACAGGATCTCCATTGCAGTAACCGATGGAGTCATAGAAGCAGTTGCGGATCGCATCAGGAAGGAAGAGCGATAATGGCAGAGACAGAAGCAAAGAAAGAAGAGAAATCCATAGAAGATACTTTTGGGGAGCTTGATCTGCTTGCCCGGAAGCTGGAGGATAAAGAAACACCTCTTGAGGAGTCTTTCCGTCTCTACAGACAGGGAATGGAGCTCCTTAAGAATCTGAACGGAAGACTGGATACTGTAGAAAAAAAGATGCTTCAGATGAATGAGGATGGGACATTTCGTGAATTTTAAAGAAGAACTGAAAAGAAGAACAGAAGAAGCAGAACATGTGATCCGGGAATATCTTCCGGAAGAATCCGGTTTTGCAAAAACCATGGCAGAGGCCATGAATTACAGTATGACGGCAGGCGGAAAGAGACTCCGCCCGATCCTGATCAGGGAAACCTACGAGCTGTTTGGAGGAAAGGATAAGCTTTGTGAGCCTTTTATGGCGGCTATGGAGATGATCCATACACATTCGTTGATCCATGATGATCTCCCTGCACTGGATAACGATGATTACCGGAGAGGAAGGCTGACTACGCATAAAGTATACGGAGAGGCCATGGGGGTTTTAAGCGGCGTGGCACTCCTTAACAGAGCTTACGAAGTGATGCTTTCCGCTTTTGACCTGACCGGGGATAAAGACCGTGTGATAGCCGCCATGCGGATCATTGCAGATAAGACCGGCATCAACGGTATGCTAGGTGGACAGAGTGTGGATGTGGAAAATGATGGTAAACCTCTGGAACACGAGATGCTGGATTACATTTACAAAAACAAGACCTCCGCATTGATCGAGGCTTCCATGATGACCGGTGCTGTGCTGGCAGGGGCATCTGAGAAAGAACTTGAGGTTGTGGAACAGGCTGCAGAAAACATCGGGCTGGCTTTTCAGATCCAGGATGATATCCTTGATGTGACCAGCACCCAGGAGGAACTGGGAAAACCGATCCACAGTGATGAAAAGAACAACAAGGTTACCTATGTAAGTCTTGTTGGAACCCCGGCAGCAGCCAGCAGGGTTAAAGAACTTTCTGACCATGCGGTAGAACTTTTAGAAGGCCTTGACAGGAAGAACGGATTTCTGGATCTTCTTGTGGAAAGTCTTGTCAGCCGCAGGAAATAGAAGGAACAAAGGAAGGGTACGAATGATTCTGGAAAAAATTAAAAAGCCAAATGATATTCATAAAGTTTCATTGGAGGATTTTCCGCGCCTTGCCGAGGAAATCAGGAGCTTTTTGATCCAGAGTGTAAGTGAGACAGGTGGCCATCTGGCATCCAATCTGGGTGTGGTGGAGCTGACTCTTGCTCTGCATAATGTGCTTGATCTTCCACAGGATAAGCTGATCTGGGATGTGGGACATCAGGCTTATACACATAAGATCCTTACAGGAAGAAAAGACGGTTTTAAGGATCTTCGTAAAGAAGGAGGCTTAAGCGGTTTTCCAAAAAGGAATGAAAGTGACTGTGATTCGTTTGATACCGGACACAGCTCCAATTCCATTTCCGCAGGACTTGGCTATGTCCGTGCCAGAGACCTGATGGGAGAGAAATACCATGTAGTTTCCGTGATCGGGGATGGTGCGCTTACCGGTGGGATGGCTTATGAAGCATTGAACAATGCGGCTGAGCTGAAGACTAATTTTATTATTATCATCAATGATAATAACATGTCTATTTCCAAGAATGTAGGAGGAATGTCCACCTATTTAAGCGCTCTGCGTACAGCTGAGACTTATACAGGAATGAAGATCGGCGTGACAAAAACACTCAAAAAGATTCCTCATGTTGGAACCGCCGTGGTAGATACGGTCCGAAAGACCAAGAGCAGCATCAAGCAGCTGATCATTCCCGGAATGCTTTTTGAAAACATGGGGCTGACTTATCTGGGACCGGTAGATGGCCATAATATGCGCCAGATGATGAAACTTTTTAATGAGGCAAAGAGAGTGGAGGGACCGGTTGTTGTCCATGTCCTTACAGAAAAAGGCAGAGGCTATGGACCGGCATCTTCCCATCCGGAGCGTTTTCACGGAACAGGTCCTTTTGACATTCAGAGTGGCAGACCCCTTGCAGCAAAAACAGCGCCGACATATACGAATCATTTTTCTAGCGCAATATGTTCTTTGGCAGAGAAGAACCGAAAGGTAGTTGCTATTACAGCTGCTATGCCAGATGGAACCGGACTGAACCGATTCCGGAAGAAATTCCCGGAGCGTTTTTTTGATGTGGGTATTGCGGAAGAACATGCAGTAACCTTTGCAGCAGGCCTGGCACTCGGGGGAATGATCCCGGTTTTTGCGGTATATTCTTCGTTCCTTCAGAGAGGGATCGATCAGATCCTCCACGACGTATGTATGCAGGATCTGCATGTGATCTTTGCTATTGACAGGGCAGGATTTGTCGGAGCAGACGGAGAAACACATCATGGATGCTTTGACCTTTCTTATTTGTCCATGATCCCCAATATGACAGTTATGGCTCCCAAGAATGGAAAAGAGCTTGAGGAGATGCTGAAATTTGCAGTAGAAGAGCTGGATGGTCCCTGTGCGATCCGATACCCGAAAGGACCGGCATGTACCGATATGGAAGAATGTCATGAGGCACTTAAGAAGGGCAGAAGTGAAGTGATCACTCCGGGCAGTGAGATTGCAGTTCTTGGGGTTGGCAGCATGGTTTCTGTCTGTCAGAAGATCTGTGAGGAAATAAGAGATCACAGAATAGCAAGAGCTACGTTTGTCAATGTACGTTTTGTAAAGCCGCTGGACACAGGTCTTCTTGACCGGCTTTCGCAGAACCACAGTCTTTTGGTTACTGTGGAGGAGAACGTAAAAAGCGGTGGATTCGGAGAACATGTATCTGCTTATATGGAAGCCTGTCATCCGGAAGTAAGAGTTCTTCCACTGGCAATACCGGATCATTTTATTGAGCATGGAACGGTGGACCGTCAGCGGATGAAAACAGGTTTAAATGTACAGGGAATCCTGGATGCGGTAGAACAGAGCTGGGAAGATCTTGTGAATAACAGAAAATAAAGGACATAACCTTTGCAGAAGAATACGAAGCTGTGAGGTATTTTACAGCCCGGCACATAAAGAGCCGGGCTGTTGGAGGATAATATGAAAAAAAGACTGGATATCATGATGGTGGAACAGGGACTTGCACCGTCACGTGAAAAAGCAAAAGCATATATTATGGCCGGGGAAGTATATGTTAACGGTCAGAAGGAAGACAAGGCCGGTTCCATGTTTGCTGAGACTGCCAAGCTGGAGGTAAGAGGAAAAACCCTTCCCTATGTCAGCAGAGGCGGTCTGAAACTCGAAAAAGCCATGAAAAATTTCGGTGTGACGCTGAAGGATAAGGTGTGCATGGATGTAGGCGCATCCACCGGCGGCTTTACGGACTGTATGCTTCAGAACGGAGCGGTCAAAGTCTATTCCATTGATGTGGGATATGGACAGCTGGACTGGAAACTCAGAAATGATCCGAGAGTTGTGTGTATGGAAAAGACAAACATCCGTTATGTAGTACCGGAAGATCTGGAAGGCCCGGCAGCATTTTCTTCGATCGATGTTTCTTTTATCTCCCTTACAAAAGTACTTCTTCCTGTAAGAAACCTTCTCACAGAAGACGGAGAGGTTGTATGTCTCATCAAGCCTCAGTTTGAGGCCGGCAGAGAAAAAGTTGGAAAAAAAGGTGTTGTCCGTGATCCGAAGGTCCATGAAGAAGTTATTGAGAAAGTCAGAGATTATGCCATGAGTATTTCTATGGAGCCCTGTCATCTTTCCTTTTCTCCCATCAAGGGACCTGAGGGAAATATTGAATATCTCCTTCATCTGAAAAAACATCCGGAAGGAACAGAAGTACCTGTGAGTCTTGAAGTATCCGTAGAGGATGTGGTAAAGGAAGCCCACGGACAGCTGGACTGATGTTTGGAAAGGACTGAAGCAATATGGACAGATTTTATATAATTCCAAACAGTGCCAAGGATCCGGAACTGACATTTTCTAATAGGATCATTGCCTATCTGGAGAAGCATGGTGCCAGGTGTCATGTGCAGAAGATCACCGAAAAAATGGAAGGACCGTATCATTATACAGATCCGGAAGGGATTCCGCAGGATACACAGTGCATTATTGTACTGGGGGGAGACGGAACACTTCTGCAGGCTGCAAGGGATGTGGTGCATCTGGATATCCCACTTCTTGGAATCAATCTGGGAACTCTGGGATTTCTTGCCGAGGTGGACAAAAATTCCGTGTATCCGGCTCTGGATCGGCTTCTGTCAGATGACTATGAGCTGGAAGATCGGATGATGCTGGAAGGAAAGATCTATCGGGGAGAAGAACTTATTGGAAAAGATATCGCATTAAATGACATTGTGATCGGAAGAGAAGGACATCTCCGTGTGATCCGTTTCAAGAATTATGTTAATGATGCATATATGAATTCGTACAATGCAGATGGTATCATCATTTCCACGCCGACCGGTTCTACCGGATATAGTCTGTCAGCGGGAGGTCCCGTGGTTTCTCCCAGTGCCAGTATGATGATCATGACCCCCATCGCTCCCCATACCATGAACACCCGAAGTATCATTCTTTCCGGGGAAGAGGCAGTTACAGTAGAGATCGGTGAGGGAAGGCATAATACCATTGAGAAAGCAGTGGCCTCTTTTGACGGGGATACCCAGATATCCATGGTCACCGGTGACCGGATCGTGATCCGGAAAGCCACAGTCAGGACAAAAATCCTCAAGCTGAATCATCTGAGCTTTGTGGAGGTTCTGAGACAGAAAATGAGTAACAGCTGATGCAGGAGGTTCAATTTTGAAAGTAGCAAGACATGAAAAAATTATCGAACTGATCCGTCAGTACGAGATCGATACACAGGAAGAGCTTGCGGCAAGACTGAATGAGGCCGGTTTTAAGGTTACGCAGGCTACCGTATCCAGAGATATCCGGGCTCTGAAAATGACAAAGGTTGCAGGCAGCAACGGAAAGTCCAGATATGCGATTCTGGAAGAACATACACCGGATGTGTTAAGTGATAAATATTCCAGAGTTCTGAAAGATGCAGTGATCGCTATGAACATTGGACAGAATATCGTAGTAGTAAAAACAATTCCGGGAATGGCCATGGCGGCAGCAGCAGCTCTTGATGCCATGAAATGGCCGGAAATCCTGGGATGTATTGCCGGAGATGATACCATTATGTGTGTGGTGAAAACTTCTGAACAGGCACCGGGTGTAGTTCAGAAGCTTGGTGGGATCTTATCCAGAGGAAAATAAAATGACAGAATATGTAAATGCTTTATACCAGAAAGGAAATCAATGTTAGTACATCTGCATGTAAAAAACCTTGCACTGATAGAGGAATCAGAGGTGGAATTCGGACCGGGCTTAAATATCTTAACCGGTGAGACCGGAGCCGGAAAATCCATTCTGTTAGGATCCATACAGCTCATCCTGGGTGGAAAAACTTCCAGAAGCATGATTCGTGAAAATGCTTCCTATGCCCTAGTAGAGTTGCTGTTTCAGGTTGAAAACACGAAAGCCAGAGAGTCCCTTGCGGCGCTTGACATCTATCCGGAAGACGGACAGGTGCTGATGTCCCGTAAGATCATGGACGGCAGAAGTATCAACAAGATCAACGGAGAGACAAGTACAGTCAGCCAGATGAAAGCCGCAGCAGCCTGTCTTCTGGACATTCACGGACAGCATGAGCATCAGTCGCTTCTTTACGGAGACCGCCAGCTGGCTATTTTGGATGTATACGGAAAAGAACAGATCCTTCCTGCCAGAGAGAAGGTCCGGAAAGCTTATCAGGAGTATCGGGACTGTGTGGATCAGCTGAAAGCACTGGATATGGATGAGGAACAGCGCAACCGTGAAAAAGCCTTTCTGGAATTTGAGATCAATGAGATCGAGGAGGCAGCTCTTATTCCGGGAGAGGACGAAACACTGGAGGACCGCTACCGGAAGCTGAGCAATGCCAGAAGGATCATGGAAACAGCACAAATGGTCCGTGGGATGACCGGATATGAACAGGGCGCCGCAGATATGACCGGAAATGCCTTGAAAGAGTTTTCAAGAATTGCAGATTACGATAAGGATCTTGCACCTTTACAGGAAGCTCTTGTGGAAATCGATTCACTTCTCGGTGACTTCTGCCGTGATCTGTCCTCTTATATGGATAGTCTTACTTTTGACGAAGAAACTTTTTTTGAAACAGAAAAAAGACTGGATCTGGTCAATAATCTGAAGGCAAAGTATGGACAGACGATCCAGGAAATTTTGTCTTATCAGAAGGAACAGCAGAAAAAATTAGAAAAACTTCAAAGATTCGAAGAAAATTTCCGGTTACTGAAAGAAAAACTTATGCAGGCAGAAAAGATTCTTGAGGAAGCTTCGTATGAACTTTCAGAAATCCGGAAAAAATACAGTAAACAGCTGGATGAAAAGATTATCGAAGGATTGAAGGAACTGAATTTTGAGGATGTGGATTTTTCTATCCGTTTTGACCGCAGAAAAAATTATACAGATAATGGTTATGATTCGGTGGAATATGAGATTTCCACAAATCCAGGTGAGAGCAGAAAACCGCTGGGACAGATCGTATCCGGTGGTGAGCTTTCCAGAATCATGCTTGCCATCAAAGCAATCCTTGCAGATAAAGATCAGATTGATACACTGATCTTCGATGAGATCGATACAGGGATCAGTGGGCGTACTGCACAGAAGGTTTCTGAAAAAATGGCAGTGATCGGACAGCACAGGCAGGTGCTTTGTATCACACATCTTCCACAGATCGCCGCAATGGCAGATACCCATTTTGAGATCGAGAAACATGTAGAGGGAACTGAAACCATCACCCAGATCCATCCTCTGGAAGGAGAGAAATCTGTCCGTGAGCTTGCCAGACTTCTGGGCGGTGCCCAGATCACTCCAGCTGTTCTTGGAAATGCAAGAGAGATGAAGGAATTGGCACAGCAACAAAAAAATACAAGACTGAAATAATTTATACGTTACATACTAAGAGAGGACGGCCGAAAGGTCAGTCCTCTTTTTTAACCGAATCAAGTCAGTCCCCTGCTTCAATTGCGAAAAGCAATAAGCAGTGGGAGGGGATTTGCTTGTATCAGAAAATTACAAAGGATGTGACGTAAGATGAACAGAAAAAGAAAATACCGATGTTTGCTACTTGTATTTCTTGCGCTAGATCTGATTCTGATGGGATGGCTGGGATACCGGCTTCTGGACAGGAAGATCCCGGATCAGATCCTGGTGGATCATGAGGACAGCCGGGAAGTAGCTAGTATTCTTAAGCGACCTTTTATCAGCTTTGATGATGCTATTACAGTTTCAGGGAAAGACAGCTATAAGTTACACTGCAGACTCCTGGGAGTGATTCCTTTTAAGGATGTGAAAGTGAAAAATATAACTGCGAAAGAAGTATATGCAAGCGGAGATGCAGTAGGCATTTATATGCAGACGAAAGGAGTTCTGATCATTGATACAGGCGAGATCCTTTCGGAAAGTGGCGAGATGGAAGAACCGGCCCGGGACATTGTAAAGCCGGGAGATTATATTGTGGCTTTTGATCAGAACCGGATCCAGTGTAAGCAGGATCTTCTGGAGGATATGGCAGATCTTTGCGGAGGATCTGTGACGCTGAAAGTCCGCCGGGGAAAAGAGACGATTCCCCTGTCCCTGACTCCGGTGAAAGATGAGAAAGGAAAATACAAGCTTGGGATCTGGGTGAGGGACGATACACAGGGAATCGGAACTCTGACTTATGTGGATGAAAATGGAGAGTTCGGTGCTCTTGGTCACGGGATCAGCGATGTGGATACCGGCGAACTTTTAAGCATCGCAGATGGAAATCTTTACAATGCCCAGATCCTGGGGATTCGGAAAGGAGAAAAGGGAAATCCCGGAGAACTATCCGGTCTGATCCGATACGAAGCCGGTAATATTCTGGGTGAGATTTCCAAAAACAGTAAAAACGGTATTTTTGGAACTGTGGATGCTGACCAGGTGAAAAATCTGGATCTGAAGAAGCTTCCTGTAGGTTACAAACAGGATCTGAAAATTGGACCCGCATCTGTTCTCTGCTGCACAGACGGCGAAGTAAAAGAATATGCCGCAGAGATCACCAGGATCGATATGAACCATGAGGATTCTAATAAAAGCTTCGTGATCCAGATCACAGATAAGGAACTCCTGGAAAAAACAGGTGGGATCGTTCAGGGAATGTCTGGAAGTCCTGTGCTCCAGAATGGAAAACTCTTTGGTGCCGTGACTCATGTATTCGTGCAGGATTCTACCGGCGGATATGGGATTTTTATTGAAAATATGACAGGCAATGCATAATCTGCAGTTGAGGAAAGAGGCACAAAAAACATGGAAAAAGTCCGGGAAAAGTGCCTCTTTTTTATATGGGGAAAAATGCCGGATACAGATTGAAATACCTGCATTTTGGTGAATTTTGTGATATATAAGAGAAAAAATGTCGAAAAATATCGTACGAAAGTGTGATAAAATAACTACTTTTATCTTGATTTTACTACGGGATTTCTACTATAATAATTTTGTCGCCAGCAAGGGGAAAGCGCAGGCAGCTAACAGTGTCGGTTACTGCCGTGGTGACGGGGGGTATGTCTGGAAACCCAAGGAGATAGAAGTTAGGAGGGTCCTCATGGACAAATTAAATGTTGCAATTGCTGATGATAACGCGAAAATGACAGACATGCTCGGTCAGATGATCGAAGAAGATAAAGACCTTGAACTGGTCGGAAAAGCACACAACGGAGAAGAAATCTGTAACATAATCAAAGATAAGGAGCCGGATGTGGTAATTCTCGACATCATTATGCCGAAGATGGACGGTCTTTCCGTTATGGAGAAATTTTCCCATAACGCAAATGTCAAAAAAGTTCCAGTGTTTATCGTATTATCTGCAATTGGACAGGAGAGGATTACAGAGGATGCATTCAGTCTTGGAGCAGACTATTATGTTTTGAAGCCTTTTGACAACACTACACTTTTAAACCGGATCAAACATATTCGGAAGATCGGGGACAGAAGAGTGCGGGAGATTGCAAGGCCAGGTATCACAGAAACCAAAAAGCCTCAGCCGGAGAGGAATCTGGAAACCGATGTGACGAATATCATTCATGAGATCGGAGTTCCGGCACACATCAAAGGGTATCAGTATTTAAGGGATGCGATCATTTTGTCTGTCAATGACATAGAAATGCTCAATTCCATTACCAAGGTATTATATCCAACCATTGCGAAACGCCATCAGACAACACCGAGCAGAGTGGAGCGGGCGATCCGACATGCGATCGAGGTGGCATGGAGCCGGGGAAAGATGGATACCATTGATGAATTGTTTGGATATACTGTAAGCACCGGAAAAGGGAAACCCACGAATTCTGAATTTATAGCACTGATCGCAGATAAAATCAGACTGGAATATAAAAATCGGTCTTTAAATTAGATGAATTTTGGAGTATAATCATAAATAAAAACGGGTGTACCCAGGGAGGGGAATACAGATGAAAAAAATTCTGTTTGCTACATCAGAAGCAGTACCTTTTATCAAAACAGGAGGACTCGCTGATGTTGCCGGCTCACTGCCTAAGTGCTTTGACAAAAAATATTTTGATATCCGCGTGATCTTACCTAAATATGCCTGCATGAAACAGGAATGGAAAGACAAAATGGAGTATGTGACCCATTTTTATATGGATCTGGGATTTAAGAACTGCTATGTAGGTATTATGCAGATGCAGTATGACGGCATCCAGTTTTACTTCATCGACAATGAATATTATTTCAGCGGTCCGAAACCATATGACAGTGCACCATGGGATCTTGAGAAATTTGCTTTCTTTTCCAAAGCTGTGTTATCGGTTCTTCCAGTGATCGGATTCAGACCGGATATCATTCACTGTCATGACTGGCAGACAGGACTTGTTCCGGTTTACCTTCACGATTCTTTCCAGGAGAATGAATTCTTCCGTGGAATCAAGACTGTTATGACAATACATAACCTGAAATTTCAGGGTGTATGGGATGTTAAGACTGTTAAGGATATCACAGGCCTTTCCGATTACTACTTTGCACCGGATAAACTGGAAGCATACAAGGACGCAAACTTCCTGAAGGGCGGTATGGTATTTGCAGATGCCATTACCACAGTAAGTAATACCTATGCAGAAGAAATCAAGACACCGTTTTATGGTGAGAAGCTGGACGGACTTCTCAATGCGAGAGCCAACAGCCTGCGCGGTATTGTAAATGGTATTGATTACAATGAATTCAATCCGGAGACAGATCCGAATATCACCAGAAACTACAATGCAAAGAACTTCCGCAAAGAGAAGATCAAGAATAAGATACAGCTTCAGAAAGATCTTGGACTTGAGCAGGATCCGAAAGCTATGATGATCGGCATTGTATCCCGTCTGACAGACCAGAAGGGATTTGATCTGATTGCTTATATCATGGATGAACTGTGTCAGGATGCGGTACAGATCGTTGCGCTTGGTACCGGTGAGGAACGTTATGAGAATATGTTCCGTCATTTTGACTGGAAGTATCATGGTAAGGTTTCCGCACAGATCTATTATGATGAAGCAATGTCTCACAGAATTTATGCAGCATCTGACGCATTTCTGATGCCATCACTGTTCGAACCATGTGGCTTGAGCCAGTTGATGAGCCTTCGTTATGGAACCCTTCCGATCGTCAGAGAGACCGGTGGTCTGAAGGATACAGTTGTCCCGTACAATGAATTCGAGGGAACCGGAACAGGATTCTCCTTCGTAAATTATAATGCACATGAAATGCTTGCTACGATCCGTTATGCAGAGAGTGTATATTATGACAAGAAACGTGAATGGAATAAAATGGTAGACCGCGCGATGGCTGCAGATTTTTCCTGGAATAATTCCGCACGTCAGTATGAGGAAATGTACAATTGGTTAATTGGTGAGTAAGGATTCACCGAAGCGGTTCAAAGCAATAAAAAAGCACAGACGACAATAATATGTCGTCTGTGCTTTTTTGAGTACGAGAATATACATGCATGTTATCGTATGTCTGCAAGAAAAGATGAAGGTGCTTGTTTATCAAATACGAATTGCACTAAAATGAGAAAATAATTAAAAGTTAATGATAAATAACTTTTGAATTAACATTATTTATACGAAACTTATCAGATTAATCAGTTATTGTCAAACAACTTAAATTGTGTTACATTTATACCAGTGGATAATACAGATGTATGTATTGACCATGTAAATTGTACTTATGATGAGGTGACAATATGACACTGGACAAATTAAAGACTGGAGAATGTGGCAGAATCATCAGTGTTCGTGGCGAGGGGGAGCTGAGACATCATCTTCTGGATATGGGGCTTACACCGGGGACAGAAGTGTCTCTTCGTAAAACAGCTCCTATGGGAGATCCGGTACAGCTTGTGCTGCGCGGATATGAGCTGACATTGCGGTTGGCGGAAGCTGCAAAGATTGAGATCGTATCAATCGAATCCATGACGGAGACGAAGAAAGAAAATGAACGGCATCAGCCGATTGCTCATCCTGGTGTGGGAGAACTTGGAAAGGCTCGAGATTATCGTAAGAACCGGATCGGTGATACGATTCCCAAGGGGGAACCGATCACGTTTGCACTGGCAGGTAATCAGAATTGTGGAAAGACAACTCTTTTTAACCAGTTGACAGGTTCCAATCAGCATGTTGGTAACTTTCCGGGTGTAACTGTTGACAAGAAAGAAGGAAGCATCCGGAGGCATCCGGAGGCAACGGTAACGGATCTTCCTGGAATCTATTCACTTTCCCCGTATTCCAGCGAGGAGATCGTAACAAGAGATTTTCTGCTGAATGAGAAGCCGACAGGAATCATTAATATTGTAGATGCTTCCAATATTGAGAGAAATCTTTATCTTACCATGCAGCTAATGGAGCTTGGAATCCCAATGGTGCTGGCCTTAAATATGATGGATGAGGTAAGGGCAAATGGAGGCTCTGTTCGGATCAATGAACTGGAGGAGATTTTAGGAATTCCGGTTGTACCTATTTCAGCAGCGAAGAATGAAGGAATTGATGAGCTGATCGATCATGCAGTCCATGTTGCAAGATACAGAGAAGCACCGGGAAGAATTGATTTCTGTACTGACAATCAGTCACCGAAGGATCCGGTAGGTGCACTTCACAGATGTATCCATGCAGCCGTTCATCTGATCGAACCCTATGCAAAAAAAGCAGGACTTCCTGTACGCTTTGCAGCTACGAAGATCGTAGAGAAAGATTCTCTGATCGAAAAACGTCTGGCTTTGCCTGAAGGTGAAAAAAAGGTTCTTGATGGTCTGGTACATGTTATGGAGAAGGATGGCGGTCTGGACCGTGAGGCAGCTCTTGCGAACATGCGCTTCAATTTTATCGAAAAGCTTTGCGAGAAAACTGTGGTAAAACCGGCAGAAAGCCGTGAACATAAACGAAGTGTCGCCATAGATCATATCCTTACCGGAAAATATACAGCAATTCCCTGTTTTGTGGGAATTATGGCCATTGTATTTGTGATGACGTTCAATTATCTGGGAGCCTGGCTTTCAGACGGAATGAGCATGGTCGTGAACTGGGTAATTGCACTTATTGGCAGGGGACTGGAGACAGCGGGTGTCAGCTCAGTACTGCAGTCATTGGTTGTGGATGGAATTTTAAGCGGTATCGGAAGCGTGATCGGATTTCTTCCCACGATCGTTACTTTGTTTTTCTTTCTGTCAATCCTGGAAGATACCGGATATATGGCTCGTGTAGCCTTTGTTATGGACAAGCTTCTTCGAAAGATCGGACTTTCCGGAAGAAGCTTTGTGCCGATGCTGATCGGATTCGGCTGTTCGGTGCCGGCTATTATGGCAACCAGAACATTATCCAGTGAACGTGATCGGAAAATGACGATCCTGCTTACGCCGTTTATGAGCTGCAGTGCCAAGCTTCCGATCTACGGACTTCTCACCAGTGCATTTTTTCCGAAGCAGTGGAGAGGAGTTGTGATGATCAGCCTTTATTTTGCAGGAATTCTCTGTGGGATCCTGTATGCTCTGGTCCTGAAAAAGACGAAATACAGGGGAGAGCCGGTTCCGTTTGTAATGGAGCTTCCCAATTACCGGCTTCCTTCTGCAAAAAGTGTAGGACAGCTGATATGGGAAAAGGCGAAGGACTTTATCCAGAAAGCGTTTACAATTATTTTTGCGGCAACGCTGATCGTGTGGTTCCTGCAGAATTTTGATGCAGGTCTTAACCTTGTTGCCAGCACAGATCAGAGCCTTCTGGCACAGATCGGAAGCATCGTGGCACCACTTTTTGCACCGCTGGGCTTTGGTGACTGGAGAGTATCCACTGCATTGATCACTGGCTTTATGGCAAAAGAGAGTGTTGTGTCTACGCTGACAGTTCTTCTGGGCGGAAATACGGCATTGCTTCAGGATTTGTTTACGCCGTTTACTGCTTACGTATTTTTGATCTTTACCTTGCTCTATACACCCTGTGTTGCAGCTATTGCAACTGTGCGGCGGGAGATGGGAACTGTAAGAGCTGCCGCTGGTATTGTAGCAGTACAGTGTGCCACTGCATGGATCGTTGCATTTGCGGTACATGGTGTGGGAATGATGCTTGGATTATAGAAAAAATATCTTACATATGGCTTTTCACAAACTGCAGAAAACATTCTGCAGAGGTTGTGAGAGCCATATTTTTTTTATGGGCAATTCCAACGGATAGCTTTTCCAGTCCATTAATCGGGACAGCAACAAGTGAAGGCTGACGAAAGAACTGAAAGCTGCTTTCTGTAAGGAGACTGATCCCTTCGCCAATTTCCACTGCGCTGACAATAGATTCTGCACGGGCAGTACGCAGAAGCTGAGGGTGGATCCCTGCATTATGAAAACTTTGCATACAGAAACGGTAAATGGAAGTGTGCGGAGGCATCAGGATAAAAGTCTCTTTTTTCAGTTCAGAAAGAGTGACCGATTTTTTGGACGCAGAAGGATGAGCTTCAGGAAAAACAGCAACCAGACGGTCTTCTGTGAGAGCGTGAAAAGTATAGAGCTCCGGGTCTATCATATGTTTTCGTACAAAGATCAGATTAAAAATGTCTTTTTCAAGACCGGAGAGAAGTTCTTCGTCTTCCACCTCCTTCAGAGAAAAGGAAAGCTCCGGGTGTGTATCACAAAAACTGTGTATCACAGAAGTAAGATGGTACTGAGAAAGAAAAGGAAGTGTTCCAATATGAAGTGCCTGGAGCTTACTATCCTTAAAATGGTACACTGCTTCCAGAGAACGATGATACTGTCTGGAAATCTTAAGTGCTTCTTTGTAAAAAAACTCTCCCTCAGGAGTAAGCACAGCAGTACGCTTGCTGCGGTCCCATAAGGTAAGCTCCAGTTCTTTTTCCAGTTTCATGATCTGCTTGGAAAGGGAGGACTGGGAGATATGCATAGCTTCTGCAGCATCAAAAAAAGTCCGGGATTGAGCTGTACAGATAAAATAGTCGATCTGTTCAAGAGTCATGGTAACACCTGCCTTTTAGAAAATAGTGACGAATCATTCCATATTGGAAACAATTATATCATAGAAAGAATTGATTCACCATATTAAAAAGAGATAAAATAATATGAAAAAATAAAGATAATGCAGGAGGTTTTTATGGCAGAAAAAGTAAGAGATCTGAGAAGTGCCCTGGCACTTCTGGAGCAGATGCCGAACCAGCTGATCGAAACAGAGGTGGAAGTTGATCCGATGGCAGAGCTTGCAGGGGTATATCGTTATGTAGGAGCCGGTGGAACGGTGAAGCGTCCTACAAAGGAAGGGCCTGCCATGATCTTTAATCGTATAAAAGGACACCCGGATGCAAGGGTCGCTATCGGTCTTCTGGCAAGCAGAAAAAGAGTTGCTGCTTTACTTGACACTCAGCCGGAAAATCTTGGAAAGATGCTCTGCAAAAGCGTGGAGAATCCAATTCCACCGGTAGATATTGAAGGAGATGCACCGTGTCAGCAGGTGGTGCATAAGGCTGCAGATCCGGATTTTGACCTTTATAAATTGGTTCCTGCGCCAACGAATACGCCAGATGATGCGGGCCCGTATATCACACTTGGCATGTGCTACGCCACACATCCGGATACAGGAGTTCACGATGTGACCATTCACCGTCTATGCATTCAGGGAAAAGATGAGCTTTCCATTTTCTTTACACCTGGTGCCAGACATATCGGAGCAATGGCAGAGCGTGCTGAGGAGCTGGGACAAAGGCTGCCGATTTCTATCAGTATCGGAGTTGATCCTGCTATTGAGATCGGTTCCTGTTTTGAGCCGCCTACAACACCACTGGGGTATGATGAGCTGTCTGTAGCCGGCGCACTGCGCAAAGAGCCGGTGGAACTCTGTAAATGTTTAACCGTTAACGAGCGTGCCATCGCCAATGCGGAATACGTGATCGAGGGAGAAGTAATCCCAGGTGTGCGTGTAAAGGAAGATCAGAACAGCAATACCGGATACGCCATGCCGGAGTTTCCGGGATATACAGGGCCTGCAAGTGACCAGTGCTGGCTGATCAAGGTTACAGCAGTGACACATCGTGAAAATCCGATCATGCAGACCTGTATCGGGCCAAGTGAGGAGCACGTATCCATGGCGGGAATCCCTACAGAGGCCAGCATCTATGGTATGGTGGAAAAAGCAATGCCTGGAAGACTTCAGAACGTATATTGCAGCAGTGCCGGCGGTGGAAAGTATATGGCTGTCCTTCAGTTTAAAAAGCTTTCTCAAAGTGATGAGGGAAGACAGCGTCAGGCTGCACTTCTTGCATTTTCCGCCTTCAGTGAGTTGAAAAATGTATTTCTGGTAGATGAAGATGTGGACTGCTTTGATATGAATGACGTACTTTGGGCGATGAATACGAGATTCCAGGGGGATGTGGATGTGATCACCATTCCGGGTGTCCGTTGTCATCCTCTTGATCCATCCAACGATCCTGCATTTTCTCCAAGTATCCGTGATCATGGAATTGCATGCAAGACTATTTTTGACTGTACGGTGCCTTATGATCTGAAGGAAGATTTTCACAGAGCCCGTTTTATGGAACTGGATCCGGAGAAATGGCTGAAAAAATGAAAAAGAGAATTATAGTTGGTGCGACAGGTGCAAGCGGCCTGCCGCTTCTTGTAAAATGTCTGGAGATCATCCGGGAGAATTCGGATTTTGAGTCGTATCTGATCATGAGTTCCAGTGCAGAGCTGACTCTTCGCCAGGAGACGGAGCTGGAACCGGAGGATGTGAAACGGTTGGCAGATCATGTATGTGCACCGGGAGAAATCGGGGCAAAACCGGCCAGTGGTTCTTTCAAAACAGAGGGGATGCTGATCGTGCCCTGCAGCATGAAAACGATCGCGGGGATCCACAGTGGCTATGCGGATAATCTTATTCTGCGTGCGGCAGATGTGACGGTCAAGGAACAGAGAACACTGGTGCTGGCAGCCAGAGAAACACCGTTAAGCGGGATTCATCTCCGAAATCTTTATGAGCTTTCTATGCTTCCGGGAGTGCGTATCATTCCACCGATGCTGACGTTTTATCATAAACCGGAAAGTATTGATGATATGGTGTATCATATTGCGGCAAAGCTTTTGGAACCGTTTGGGATTGAAGCAAAGGAGTATCGCAGATGGAATGGATTGTAATGGAGTGTGTGGAGACTGCAGACTGTGAACTGGAGGTCAGTGCTGCATTTGTCGGAGAGGATGTGCTTATCTGCCTGAAAGGAGGAGAAAAGCCTCATCTGGGATGTGTGGTGCAGACGGAACCGAGAGTGTCTCTGACAGGAGATGGTTCTGTGAGTGCAACTTCTTCAGTTTTGAATTTTCCGGGACATAGGGACGAGGTGATCTGCCGGTGGATGGCGGAGAAGGTTTCGAAAGAGCTGGGAAAGAGAGTGGTTTGCACCGGGGGATTTCATAAGGAGGGTATTTCAGAGAAGGAGATCCGGGAGGTACAGGAAAGTGTTGTGTGTCTGACAGAGAAGGTGATAGAAGGACTGCAGATGTAGTTGAGGAACGGCTGGAATCTGCTAAAGCTACTTTTCAAAAGTCCGGAGACTTTCTTCGCTCAAACAGCGAATTTTTGAAAAATAACGCAGGTTCCAGCCGTCTAAAAGGCAATCATATTCTATTTATTTTCAAATATGTTCTCACGGGTAATATTTTTAGCCCATTTCCCACTAAGATACCTTTTGATCACCCATGGCCACTTCACGAATTCATCCGTACAGAGCAGAAAATACACCCACATAACCGGCAGCTTCAGTACAAAAGCAGCGAAGAATCCAAGGGGTACTGCATATACCCACATATCAATAGTATCACAGATCAGACCAAACTTTGTATCACCACCTGCCCGGAACACACCGGCGATCAGGGTTGTATTTACGGCAGACCCCATAATATAGTAGCTGTTGATCAGAAGCATATATTTCAGGTAATGCATGGCAGTGGGTGTCAGGGACGCAAATCTCATTACGAACGGTGTGATGGCAAGAACGATAAGTCCGCCAAAAAAACCTGCAATAACAGTAAGCTTCAGTGTTTTGGAAGCATAACGCCTGGAACGTTCCAGATCGCCCTGCCCCATAACATTGCCAAGAAGAATACCTCCTGCACTGGCAATACCGAAACAGAAAACAGAGCCGATATTACGGACTACTACAACCAGAGAATTGGCAGCAACCGCATCCGTACCAAGGTGCCCCAGGATCACAGAGTACATGGAAAAACCAATACTCCAGGAAATATCATTACCAAGAGCCGGCAGGGAAAGCCGCACGAAATCACTGAACAGAAGTTTGTTTTTTATGAACATACATCGAAGATCCAGTCGGACATTTTTGCTGAAAGCAGAAACAATAAAACAGGCGAACAGCTCGATCATTCTGGAAAGTGCAGTAGCGATAGCCACACCGGTAGCACCAAGCTTGGGTGCTCCGAACAATCCGAAGATAAAAGTCGCATTCAAAAGGATATTCAGTCCAAATGCCAGCATATTCATCGCCATGCTGGTAGTTACCCGGCCAATGCTTCGAAGAACAGCCAGATAAACCTCTGTCATACCCCAGCAGATATAGGTGATACCCATAATGCGGATATAGGAAGAACCGATGGCCAGAAGCTCCGGATCATTGGTGAATAGTTTCATCATCATCTGTGGCATGGTAAATGCAACGAGCGCCACGAGAACAGAGATGATCATGGAAAAACGAAGAGCGATCCCCTCGATGATCTGAATGGCTTTGTAATCTCCCTTTCCATAATACTGGGCACAAAGCAGGGTTGCTCCCGTACCAAGACCGTAATATACCATAAACAGGATATTGGAATAATTTGCTGCCAGGGATACTGCGGAGATGGACGACTGACCTACAAAGTTCAGCATGATAACGTCGGCAGAATTGACCGCTGCACTTAGCAGGTTCTGAATGATGATGGGGATGACAAGCTTAACGATCTGTGGATAAAAATCATCCCGCTGTGAAAGTTGATTCCTCATTTCCTCCTCCAAAAAAATACAATTACAATGATGTGAAAAACGGTAAATCACATATATGGTAACTGTGTCAGCTTTTGTAAAAAATGAAAGCAGACATGATTGCACGATAACATAGTTTACAGGCAGTGTCAATCGGCAAACTGCAAAATTGTTTAAACAACTTACGGAAAAATGACGAATACAAAAATGTGTAAAAAATTGTATCAGCGGTTGTTGAGATTTCCAATCCATGATAAACTGAATGGAGATATTTTTCAGAGAAAGAGGAGTAAAAAATATGCCAGTTTTTGATTTCAGCGCAGCACCGGCAGATAAAAAAGAGACAAAACGCCAGTGCACATATATAACGTTTCGTTCCAATGAAACAAAAGCCACGCCGGAGAAACCGGTGCTGA
Source organism: Blautia sp. NSJ-140 (assembly GCF_022868965.1). Lineage (NCBI taxonomy): Bacteria > Bacillati > Bacillota > Clostridia > Lachnospirales > Lachnospiraceae > Blautia > Blautia sp. NSJ-140. Next base: position 271,393 of record NZ_JALIFS010000002.1, read on the forward strand.
TCCTGGACAACAGCAAAAGAGAGTGGAAACATCATTCCTGTGGATATTTTTCCAATCCTGCGAAGCGGACTGCATTTGAGTTTAAGGAAGAGGACGGTGTTTTCCCGGCAGACATCCTGAAGATCGATTCACGTTTTACAAGCCTGATCAAATGGCTCGGAGAAAATCATATCAACATCCGTCTTTCCGGACAGAATACAGAAGAAGGATATGCCGTTTACAAAATCCGAGAGATCGCTTTTGGCGGAGGCACCAAGCTTTCTGCTGAGGACGGATTTCTTCAGTTTATGATCGAGCGTCTGTTTGCAAGCAGTGCGCCGGCAGAAGAAAATGAGAACGATGAGGAGGAAGAAGACGGTGACGATATGAAGCTTACCAGTATTCAGAGTATCACCGACTTTATGAACTGTGCCGGAAAGACTATGCCTGATAATATCCGTCTCTGGGCAAGAAGAAATCTGGCAGTTGCCCGTTCTCATGAGGTTTCTCAGGAGGAAAGACGCCATGCCCAGAGAGCACTTTCCATCATGATGAATATTCAGTGGAAGCATAATTATTTTGAGTCTATTGATCCGAAGGAAGCACGCCGTATCCTGGATGAGGAGCTTTATGGAATGGAGCGTGTAAAACAGAGGATCATTGAGACGATCATTCAGATCAACCGTACCCATACACTTCCTGCTTACGGACTGCTTCTTGTAGGACCGGCAGGTACCGGTAAATCTCAGATCGCTTATGCAGTTGCAAGAATCCTGAAAATGCCGTGGACAACCCTGGATATGAGTTCTATCAATGATCCGGAACAGCTTACCGGAAGCTCTCGTGTCTATGCAAATGCCAAGCCGGGAATCATCATGGAGGCTTTTTCCATGGCAGGAGAATCCAATCTGGTATTTATCATCAATGAGCTTGACAAGGCTGCATCAGGTAAAGGAAACGGAAATCCGGCAGACGTGCTTCTGACATTGCTGGATAACCTTGGTTTTACAGATAACTATATGGAATGTATGGTTCCGACCGTTGGTGTATATCCTATTGCCACAGCCAATGATAAGGCACAGATCAGCGCACCTCTGATGTCACGTTTTGCAGTGATCGATATTCCGGATTACACACCGGAGGAAAAGAAGATCATCTTTTCTAGATTTGCGCTTCCCAAGGTTTTGAAACGTATGAGCCTGAAACAGGAAGAATGTATCGTAACGGATGAGGCGCTGGACGCAGTAATTAAGAAATTTGAAGATACCACAGGAATCCGTGATCTGGAGCAGGCTGCGGAGCATATTGCAGCCAATGCCCTGTATCAGATCGAGGTAGATCATGTGAAGGCTGTAACCTTTACCCCTGAGATGGTACAGGAGCTTCTGGACTGACAAAGGGATCCGTTTTGCAATGATAAAAATGCTTCCGGAGATTTTTTCGGAAGCATTTTTGGCTGAGGTAATGCACCTGGTTATGCCGGGCATGTCTGATCGTAAAGGGAAATTATAAAAATAATGAAATCAGGGATTGCCTGAGAAAGTGTAAATGTGTATAATGAGATAAAAGAGCGTGCTCGTGAACACAAATCACACAGGAGAGGTTTTGGAGGGTAAAATATGGCAGTAACATTACAACAGATTGCGGAAGCAGCAGGAGTTTCGAGGGGCACTGTGGACAGAGCACTGAATAACAGAGGCCGTATCCGTCCGGAAGTAGAGGAAAGGATCAAAAGGATCGCCCGGGAGATGGGATATCAGCCCAGCCGTGCCGGTCGTGCCCTTGCCATGGCAAAGAGGAAGATCCGTATCGGTGTGATTCTTCAGTATATGGAGACTCCTTTTATGCAGCAGGTTTTAAAGGGGGTCCTGGAAGCAAAAGAAGAAGTGGAGAGTTTTGGCGGAACAGTAAAGATCTATGAGATCGAAGGCGTGGAACCGGAAAAAGTAATGGCTGCAATGGAAGAGCTCCGGGAAAAGGGCTTTAATGGAATTGCGCTGACTCCATCAGAGGATCAGCTTTTGAGAGCGAGGATCGATCAGTATCAGGAAGAGTATGGAATTCCGGTAGTTACCTTTAATGCAGATCTGGAAGATACAAAGAGGTTATGCTTTGTGGGACAGGATACCTTTCAGGCCGGTCGTACGGCAGCAGGCCTGATGGGAGAGATGACAGGCGGAACCGGGCAGGTTGCCATAATTTCCGGACAGGTTGCCAATCCTGGCCTGATCAGCAGGCAGAAGGGATTTTCAACAGAAATCAAAGAAAGCTTTCCGGGAACTGAGATCGTGGATATAAGGTATTCCTATGATGACGAATGGGTGGCATCCAAGATCGTGGAAGAACTTCTGGAACTTTATCCGGAGCTGACCGGTATCTATATTACAGGTCATGGTGTAAAGGGTGTCTGCCAGACCTTGCAGAAGCTTGGAAAGGATAAAACCATGCATGTGATCGCCAATGATTTCCTGGAAGAAAATCTGAAATGGCTGAAAGAGGGGACGATCAATTTCCTTATCGGTCAGGATGCAGCTGTACAGGGACATTCCCCGGTGACTATTTTGTTCCAGCTTCTCTTTGACAGCAAGGCACCGGAAAAGGAATATCAGTATACAGATATTGTGATCCGGACAAAATATAATATGGGATAAAAAGGAATTGCTGTTGCGTATAGAACCCATGATCAGAAATATCATATGGCAGAATCCTGTACAGGGAAAGCAGATTCAGGAGGTAAAATGAATTATAAAAATGTAAAGATCGCAGAAGGTGCCAGGATCGCAAAGCAGTCTGTGATCCTTGGAAATGTAACGATCGGCCGTGACAGCTGTGTATTATATTATGCGGTGCTCCGCGGAGATGATGCTCCGATAGTAATCGGAGAAGAAACCAATATCCAGGAAAATTGTACTATTCATGTGAGCCACAACATGCCGGTCCATATCGGAAACAATGTTACTGTAGGGCATAATGCGGTGCTCCATGGATGTACTATCGGAGACCGGACACTGATTGGAATGGGATCCGTGATCCTGGATGGTGCAAGAATCGGAAATGACTGTATCATAGGAGCCGGAAGCCTTGTGACTAAGAATACGGTGATCCCGGATGGCTCTCTGGTAATGGGAAGTCCGGCCAGGATCAAACGAAACCTTACCTGGGAAGAGAAGCTTGGCATCGTGGAAAACAGCAAAGAATATATTGCTGTGTCCGAAGAGATGAAAGCGCAGGATGTATTATAAACAGCACACGATAAGGGATGAGTCCCTTTTTACCGGAAAAATACTCCACGCATCGCTCGCCATAATATGCCCATCCAAGGAATGTACCGGGATCACCAAGAGCAATGGCAGTACCGACATAGGAAACATGTGCTGTACGCCCTTGTACGTTACGCTCTTAAGTTTTGATTATTGTGCTGATTTTACAGGAATATTCAGAATAATGCAACAAAAACATTCCTTCTGAACAGAAGATCTTTTGCTTCAACATATGTAGATCAAAACCCTACAGGACATTCCTCGCAGTACATATAAAATCCCGGGCGTACTGTGGAAGATAGGTACCTCTTCGGTACGCAATTGTCAGTGTGCTGAAAACCCCATCTTCACCAATGGAAAAACAGGCTGGTTTTACAGGGAGGTCCATATTTTGGACATAAGTTTCCGGGGTGAAACACATACCAAGTCCTTGCATGCAGAGCTTGACGCAGGTTTCTGTGTTGCGGCTCTGAATTGGCACATAAGGCTTGATATGGGCAGCTTTCAATGCTTCCAGCGAAAGCTGTCCGGTAGTCTGTTCCGGAAAATGCAGGATAAAAGGCTCTTCTGCCAGAAGTGAGAGATCAAGCTTCGGGTATATGCTGTGAGTGGATACACTGCCGGCAGCAGCCAATGGGTGCTCCGGATGCATGATCAGAAGGATCTCTTCCTTTTTCAGCAGTTCGTATTCCAGCTTAGGGTGTTTATGTACTTCATTGAAAATGCCAAAATCAAGCTGATCATTGAGAAGAAGTTTTTCTTGGATGGAATATGCCTCTTCCAAGATATTGACCTTTACTTTAGGATATTTTTGAAAAAAAGAGGTCATGATCTGAGGAACCATACAGGTACTCCTCATCAGTGGGAAAGCAACGTTCAGTTCTCCTTCATTATTTTCTGTAAGATCTTTCAGCTCTTTTTCCCAGTCCTGTCGTATCTGCAGGATCTTTCGGGCATACTGCATATATTTGCGGCCTGCAAAGGTAGGTGTATAGCTGTTTCCGCTGCGGCTGAATAGCTTGGTCCCCATTTCCCGTTCCAGCTTCTGGAGATGCTTGGTTAGGGTTGGCTGGGAAATATAAAGCTCCTGTGCGGCTTTTGTAAGATTCTGATATTTAGCAATGCAGAGAATGTACTTCAGTTCATGATAGTTCATGTTTTCCTCCAACTATTCCATTTTGGCATAATTTTTATGTATAATATGAATTTGACTTCCTAATATGTGTATTTTACAATACTTCCTATCATCATATCAAGGGGGAAAACAAATGAAAAACTGGTTGGAAAAACAGTTCAGACTGTCTGAGTTCAATACAAATATAAAAACAGAACTTCTGGCAGGACTGACAACCTTTGTAACTATGGCATATGTGCTGGCCACGATTCCAAATATTCTGGCAGGTGCCGGTTATGACAAACATACGACTCTGACAGCTATGATCCTTCTGATCATTTTGACTAGCTGTGCAATGGCTTTGGTCACTAATCGTCCGTTTGCTTTGGCACCGGGACTCGGAAGTGTGGGAATCATCGCGTCTATGATCACTAATGAAGGCGTAAGTATGCCGATCGCAGCAGGTGTGATATTCTGGAGTGGTGTTCTTTTTATCATAATTTCATTCTTTGGTCTGAGAGAAGCAGTGGTACGTGTGATCCCGGTAAGCCTGAAACAGGCGGTTAGTGCCGGTATTGGTCTGTTTATCGCACTTCTTGGTGCAAAAAACTGTGGACTGATCGTGGCAAATGATGCAAAAAACTGTCTTTCCTTCGGAAATCTTGCATCTCCATCTGTGATCGTAGCAGTGATCGGATTTCTGATCCTTCTGGTGATCAAGGTACGAAACATTCCGGGCGGTATGATCCTTGCGATCCTGCTGACCACTCTGGCAGGAATTCCTTTCGGTGTTACACATGCTCCGGAATCCATTTTTGCATTTCCGGCAGGTATCGGCCATCAGTTCCTGAAAGTTGATTTTCTGGGAGCGCTGAATTTTGCTTATATTCCATTTCTGATCGCTCTGTTTGTGCCGGATTTCTTTTCTACATTCGGAACAGTTCTGGGAGTGGGAGCAAAGGCAGGCTATCTGGATAAGGATGGAAATCTTCCGGGTATTGATAAATGCTTTAAGGTAGATGCAATTGCAACAAGCTTTGGAGCATTGTTTGGAATGCCGAGTCTTACTACTTATCTGGAGTCATCTGCAGGCGTAGAAGCAGGGGGAAAAACGGGACTTACGGTTATTTTTACAAGCATTTTCTTCGGACTTTCGCTGTTTCTGGCACCACTGGCTCTTGTGATCCCATCTGCGGCAACCGGTCCGGTGCTGATCTATATCGGCATCAATATGCTTGGTGCTATGAGAAATATTGATTATTCGGATATTACAGAGTATATTCCGGCATTTTTATGTGTAACCTTTACGATTTTTGCAAATAATATCGCAAATGGTATCTGCGTGGCGCTTCCGGCTTATCTCGTTATGAAGATCGCAGCAGGAAAGATCAAAAAGATTGAACCGGTCATGTATGTATTGGTAGCAGTCTGTCTGTTGTATTTTTATTCAATTATCTAAGGATGGTGAAATGGTATGGAGCAGGTTCATCTGCTGATCAAAAACGCAAAGGTATTTAATTCCTATCTTAAGAAATTCATATCTGCCAATGTTGCGGTGAAAGATGGAAAATTTTATTACATAGACAGAAAACAGGATACGGATTTTCAGACTGACAATGTGATCGATGCAAAGGGATCATACATGATTCCAGGCCTGACAGATATTCATATGCATATCGAAAGTTCTATGACCACACCGGCTTTTTTTGGAAAATGTGCAGGAGAAAATGGTGTGACGACGGTGGTTTCAGAGCCTCACGAAATGGCCAATGTCAAAGGTATCCGAGGGATTCTGGAAATGATCTCTGCGGCAAAGAATGCACCTATCGATATTTTTTACGGGATTCCAAGCAGCGTTCCGTCAACCAGTGAAAAGCTGGAAACAACAGGTGGAATTATTGACTGCAGTGCAATGAAGCATCTGCTGGAAGAAAAAGATGTGGTATGTGTAGGCGAAATCATGAATTACCGGCAGATCATCCGGGAAAATGATCTGGAGATCAGCCGGTTTCTGGAATATCTGAAAAAAGAACATCCGGGATATGTGATCGAGGGACACTGTCCGTCATTGCTGGACCTGGATCTTGCAAAATTTCTTTATCTGGGTATCAATGGTGATCACACGGAACATACTCTGGAGGAAGTAAAGCAGCGGATCGAAAACGGAATGTTTTTTGAGATCCAGGATAAAATGTTGAAACCGGAAATCCTGGAGTATATCTGCCAGAACCAGCTCTACGAGTATTGTTCTTTTGTAACAGATGATACCATGGCGGATGCTTTGTATGAGCAGGGGCCGCTGAATGCAGTGGTACAGAAAGCTATCGATATGGGATTTCCGATGGAGCAGGCGATCTACTGTGCCACATATACACCATGTCAGCGGATGCATTTTTATGACAGAGGAGCTATCGCACCGGGAAAACTTGCGGACTTTATGCTGCTTAAAGATCCGTCCGTTCTTAAACCGGAAGCTGTATTCAAAAATGGTGTTTCGATTTATGTAAAGGATGAACCGCAGTTGCCGCTGTCTGCTTCCTCATATGAATTTCCGGCAGATTTTTACCGGAGTGTACAGCTTCCGGAGATTTTTCTGAAGGATTTTCAGGTGAATGTTCCTTTTCAGGAAGGATATGCAACGGTTCGTGTGATGGAGGTCAATCCGGATCGTACCCATACTACTGAAAAACTGGTGGAAATGCCGGTGAAAGACGGAAAGATCTGCTGGGAAAACAGCGGATGTCTTCTGGCTATGGTGGTGGAACGTCATGGGAAGAACGGAAATATCGGCTATGGATTTCTTACAGGCTCCTGCTTGAAAAAGGGAACTGTGGCAACAACATATTTTCATGATCATCATAATCTCTTTGTAGCAGGAAGCTCTCCGGATGATATGTTATTTGCTGTAAACAGGATCCGGGAACTGCAGGGGGGATTTCTGACAGTAAAAGATGGAAGGATCCTTTCTGAGCTTGCACTTCCGGTATGTGGGCTTTTATCCGAAAAATCGATCAGGGAGAATGGCCTTGCATTGAAGGCGGTGAGAAAAAGCCTTACAGATCTGGGATATGTGCATAATAATCCGATCATGTCAGTGGGAACACTTGGATTACCGGTAAGTCCGGCACTGAAGCTGACTGATAAGGGACTGGTGGATGTAAAAAAAGGCGAAATTGTTCCGCTGATCGTAAGCACAAAGAAAAATAAATAACTTGTTCTTATTGCAGCAAGATAAGCCGGACGTGAGTCGCGGAAGGTGGCATAATAAGGCATAATAATCAGATATCGTTGTAAAAAAATCTGCATTTTTCAATCTTATGATTGGAATCTGCAGATTTTTTGTTGTAGAGAAAAAACAAAAATCATGGTAAAATAAAAATGCATAACACAAAAGGTCAAATTAGGAGAAAACATATGAAAAAGAATCACTTTGAATTAAAAAATTATGTTATGGCAACCGGTGTTTTTATTTTGGCGGTTGTAGCAGGGATTCTTATTTTTTTCGAGTGTGTGCAGAGGTCTGTACAGGTGAATTCTCAGAATACTTTGAAGATAAATGTGCAGAGACAAAGTGAACACTTGCGGACCATACTGGATATTAATTATCAATATCTGAATGAGATTGCCTCTGCAATGGGAAGATCAGAAGAACTTTTTTCAGAAGAAAATAAAGAACGACTGGTATCCATTTATGAAAAAACAGACCTGGAGAGGGCTGCTCTTATTGATAAGAATGGAGATGCATACTACGACAATGGAGTAACCAAGAATGTTTCTCATCGCAGATATTTTCAGGAGGCCATCAGCGGAGAGCAGACCATCAGCGATCCCCTGGAGAGCAGTGTGGACCATGAAGTGAGGGTGGTTTTAGGCGTGCCGATATACAAAGATCATAAAGTGATCGGTGTTCTGGGCGGATCCTGTAATGTTACAGCGCTGAGTCATATGCTTTTTAATGATCTTTTTGACGGAACGGGAAACAGTTTTCTGGCCACAAGTGATGGAGAGCTCATTGCCTTTGACATTGGTTCGGCGTCCGGTACGGAGATCACATATGGAATCAATCTTTTTAAATATTACGGAGAAAAAAATCTTAAAGGGAAGCATGCTCTTCAGGACATTCAGGAAGATTTTAAAGTTGGCGAAAGAGGTCTGGTGAAGCTTAGCCTCAAAGAGAGAAAAGAAGAGGACCGATATCTGGCATATATGCCTCTTGGGTACAATGACTGGATGATCTGTTATGCAATTCCTGTAAAAAATGCACAGCAGGCGTATGAATTTATTTCCGGTTATGAAATTATATTTATGGGAAGCTTCTGTATTCTGGTATTGATCCTGCTTCTGTACATTGTTGTAAGAAATAATCAGGAGAAAGCGGAATTGGTACGTTCTGTCCAGCATGATGCGCTTACAGGCGTTTATAACAGAGAGAATACGCAGAAGATGATCGATGCTATTCTGAGAGAAAAAGCTCCGGAAGGCTTTCATGGCTTTCTGATCCTGGATATGGATCATTTTAAAGAAGTGAATGATGTTTACGGACATGTCATGGGAGATAATGTCTTAAGGATGCTGGGAGGTTTTCTTAAAGAGCAGTTCCGGGAACAGGATGTGATCGGACGTATCGGCGGGGATGAGTTTGTGATCCTGCTCTGTAATATCGGTTCCAGGGAAAATATGGAGAGCAGAATAAAAAATCTTCATGAAAATCTCAGGGAGATCCGAATGGAAGGAATGGGAGAGCATACATTCACTTTTAGTGCAGGAATTGCTTTTGCACCACAGGATGGAGATACCTTTATGGAACTGTATCAAAAAGCAGATCTTGCTCTTTATCAGGTAAAACGCTCCGGAAGGAATGGCTACCGGATCTATAAATAACAATAAAAAAGACATATGAGGGATTCAAGAGAAGAATATCCTTCTGACATTATTATAAATGGTTCATACTAAAAATATTTAAACGATTTTGATAGTTGACATGAATTTTCAGATATGCTATGCTTATGAAGATTTTGAAGGACAAGAAAGAGTCTTTTCAAAGCAATTATTTTGGACCACTCCATTTTGGAGTCAAGGCCATACGGACAGCCGGGTCCACTGCCGCTGATGGTAACTTTGGTTGCCTTATTGATTGAGTTAGAAGCTCAAATTTTATAAGTTGGTTCCTTTGATAACCGTCATGCGCCTGTTGCGCAGACTTGTGAAACGGTCAATAAGAGTAGTAAAAGTATGATTGCTATATAGACTCTGACATATATCATCCGGATTTTGATCTCATGTAAATATGAGGATTCTCATATTTATATGCGATGAAAATAAAATTTGGAAGAATGATCTAAGCAGGTTTACGGTTTTGTATCGGCCTGCTTTTTTTTGTGCGGATAAAGGAACTGGAAATGGAGAAGCAATGAACAGAAGTCGTTTTAAACTGGACCAGAATCATGCTCCAATTCATGAAGCTCTGGAAAAATTCCTGCGTATGAGAGTAGTACCTTTCGATGTGCCGGGACATAAAAGAGGAAGAGGAAATCCGGAGCTTACTGAATTTCTGGGACAAAAATGTGTAGGTGTGGATGTAAACAGCATGAAGCCGCTTGATAATCTCTGTCATCCCGTATCTGTGATCCGGGAGGCGGAAGAGCTGGCAGCAGATGCCTTTGGAGCAGCTCATGCATTTCTTATGGTTGGAGGAACTACAAGCTCAGTGCAGACTATGGTGCTAACTGCTTGTAAGAGGGGAGATGAGATCATTCTTCCCCGAAATGTCCACAGAAGTGTGCTGAATGCGCTGGTTCTGTGCGGAGCAATCCCGGTCTATGTGAATCCGGAGGTGGATCAGAGACTTGGAATTTCTCTTGGAATGCGACGTGAACAGGTGGCAAAGGCAATTAAGGAGCACCCAAATGCGGTGGCTGTGCTGGTGAATAATCCCACCTATTATGGAATCTGCAGTGATCTTCGCGCAATTGTACGTATGGCTCATGAAGCAGGAATGCTGTGTCTGGCAGATGAGGCACATGGAACCCATTTTTATTTTGGCGGAGGTCTGCCGGTTTCGGCAATGGCAGCCGGTGCAGATATGGCATCTGTATCCATGCATAAAAGCGGCGGAAGCCTGACCCAGTCCAGCCTTCTTCTTACAGGACAGGGTGTTCATGCCGGTTATGTCCGTCAGATCATCAATCTGACTCAGACTACTTCAGGCAGCTATCTTCTGATGTCAAGTCTTGATATTTCGCGCCGGAATCTTGCACAGCGAGGACGCCAGATTTTTCACCAGGTAGCAGATATGGCAGAGTATGCAAGGGAAGAGATCAATGCTATTGGCGGCTATTACGCATTTGGAAAAGAACTGGTGAATGGAGATTCGGTTTTTGATTTTGACATTACGAAATTAAGTGTACATACCCTGGACATCGGACTTGCAGGAATCGAGGTTTACGATATATTGAGAGATGAATATGATATTCAGATCGAATTTGGTGATATTGGAAATATTCTGGCTTATCTGTCAATCGGAGATCGTGCCCAGGAAATAGAGCGGCTGGTAAGTGCTCTTGCGGAGATCCGCAGGCGATTCCAGAAGGATAAATCAGGATTGCTGGATCAGGAATATATCGATCCTCAGGTAGTGACAAGTCCTCAGGAAGCTTTTTATGCAGAAAAATGCAGCCTTCCTCTCAGAGAAACCGAAGGCAAAGTATGCAGCGAGTTTGTAATGTGTTATCCTCCGGGAATCCCGATTTTGGCTCCGGGGGAACGAATCACTCCGGAAATCCTGGATTATATTGAATATGCCAAGGCAAAAGGATGCAATATGACAGGCCCTGAAGATCCGGATATATTGCGTTTGAACGTGCTGGCAGGGAGGTAAAGAAAATGGAAATGTGGTTTTCGGAATTTCATACACCGGATGTGAAGCATAGTATCCGGGTAAACCGTCAGCTTTACTCAAAGCAGAGTGACTATCAGAGAATTGATATTTTTGAGACACCGGAATTTGGCAGGGTGCTCACACTGGACGGTAATGTAATGCTCACAGAGCGTGACGAATTTATTTATGACGAAATGATCACTCATGTACCTATGGCTGTTCACAAAGAAGCTAAGGATATTCTTGTGATCGGAGCAGGAGACGGAGGAGTTGTACGTGAACTGACCAGGTATGATCGTGTCAGCCATATTGATCTGGTGGAGATGGATCCTATGGTAGTAGAAGCCTGTCGCGCATATCTTCCGGGAAATGCCTGCAGGCTGGATGACAGGAGAGTGCATCTTCATTATGAAAATGCGTTGAAATATATACGCCGCTGCGAAAATAAATATGATCTTATTATTGTAGATTCCTCGGATCCCTTTGGCCCATCGGAGGGATTATTTACCCGTGAATTTTACGGAAACTGCTATAATGCGCTGAAGGCGGATGGAATTATGGTTAATCAGCAGGGAAGTCCTTTTTATTCCGAAGATGCGCATGCCATGCAGCGCAGTCACAAAAGAATTGCCAGTACTTTCCAGATCAGCCGTGTTTACCAGGCTCACATTCCTACCTTTGCTGCCGGTTACTGGCTGTTTGGCTTTGCAAGTAAGAAATATCATCCGGTGGATGACCTGGATCCGAAGGCATGGAATTCACTGAATCTTCGCACCCGTTACTATACTACAAGGCTTCACAAAGGTGCATTTTATCTTCCGGCTTTTCTTGAGGAAATGCTTCAGGAGGTGGAGGACTGATTTATGATCTTACCAAATATTGAAAATTTTATCGGTTGTGACAGCAGTTTTGAGGAAGCAGAAATTGTTCTTTACGGAGCTCCCTTTGATTCGACCACAAGCTTTCGTCCGGGAGCCAGGTTCGGTCCTTCTGCCATTCGTCATGAAAGCTTTGGACTGGAAACCTACAGCCCTTATCAGGATCGTGACCTTATGGATATCCAGGTATTTGACAGTGGAGATCTGGAGCTTTGCTTCGGCAGCAGTGAAAAGGCGCTTGCTGACATACAGGATCGTGCAGAGGAAATCCTGAAGGAGGGAAAAATGCCGCTGCTCCTGGGGGGAGAGCATTTGGTGACACTGGCTGCTGTGAGAGCTGTCGCCGGGAGATATCCGGGACTTCATATTATTCATTTTGATGCGCACGCAGATTTAAGAGACGATTATCTTGGTGCCCATTTAAGTCATGCGTGTGTTATCCGCAGATGCTATGATATTCTGGGAGATGGACGGATACATCAGTTTTGTATCCGAAGCGGGGAAAGAGAAGAATTCCGGTTTGCAAAAGAGCATACAGATTTTCATCCCTTTACCTTTGAATGCCTGGAAGAAACCGTACAGGAATTGGCCAGGAAGCAGGTTCCGGTATATTTTACCATTGATCTGGACTGTCTGGATCCATCTGTATTTCCGGGAACCGGTACACCGGAGGCAGGAGGCGTAAGCTTCCTTGAATTGCTCGATGCTATCCGGAAGGTATCAGAATTAAATATTGTGGGAGCAGATGTCAATGAGCTGGCACCTATGCTGGATCCAAGCGGTGTTTCCACAGCTACAGCATGTAAGGTGGTCAGGGAACTGCTGCTGGCGTTGGCAAAATAAAAACAGTTACGAGAATTGAGTATAAAAAAGGAGACAAAAAACATGAGCAGAGTACTTGTAATCGGCTGCGGTGGAGTAGCCAGTGTAGCAATTCAGAAGTGTTGTCAGGCAGATACTGTATTTACAGAACTGTGTATAGCAAGCAGGACAAAAGAAAAATGTGATGCACTTGCCCGGAAACTGGAAGGAAAAACAAAAACAGTTATCACCACCGCAAAGGTGGATGCAGATGATGTAAACCAGCTGATCCAGCTGATCAATAGTTACAAACCGGATCTGGTAATGAACATTGCGCTTCCGTACCAGGATCTGACCATCATGGATGCATGTCTGGCATGTGGTGTAAACTATATGGATACGGCAAATTATGAGCCGGAGGATACGGATGACCCTAAATGGCGTGCTATTTACGAAAAACGCTGTAAGGAAGAGGGATTTTCCGCATATTTTGATTATTCCTGGCAGTGGGCATACCGGAAGAAATTTGAAGAGGCAGGACTTACAGCACTTCTTGGCTGCGGCTTTGATCCGGGTGTTACCCAGGCATATTGTGCATATGCATTAAAGCATGAGTTTGACAAGATCGATACCATTGATATTCTGGACTGCAATGGAGGAGACCACGGATATGCATTTGCAACCAACTTTAATCCGGAAATCAATCTTCGTGAGGTAAGTGCGCCCGGAAGCTACTGGGAGAATGGACACTGGGTGGAAATTCCTCCGATGGCAATCAAGAGGGAATATGATTTTGATCAGGTCGGCGATAAAGATATGTATCTTCTGCATCACGAGGAGATTGAGTCCCTTGCCCAGACAATTCCGGGAGTAAAGAGAATCCGTTTCTTTATGACCTTCGGACAGAGCTATCTGGATCACATGCGCTGTCTGGAGGATGTGGGAATGCTTTCTACTACTCCGATCAACTATAACGGACAGGAAATCGTTCCTATCCAGTTTTTGAAGGCTCTTCTCCCGGATCCGGCCAGCCTGGGTCCACGTACTAAGGGAAAAACTAATATTGGCTGCATTTTCACCGGAGTAAAGGATGGAAAAGAGAAAACCTATTATATTTATAATGTTTGTGATCACCAGGAATGTTATAAAGAGGTTGGAAGTCAGGCGATCAGCTATACGACAGGCGTTCCGGCTATGTGCGGAGCATTAATGATGCTTACCGGAAAATGGATCCGCCCGGGAGTGTACACAGTAGAAGAATTTGATCCGGATCCGTTCCTGGAAGCACTTGACAAATATGGACTTCCACGCAGCGAAAATCATGATCCGGAGCTGGTGGATTAATGGAAAGAATAGATACAAGACCACCCTTTGCAGCGTCCGGCGGAGTTATTCCGCCGGAGTTGCGGAAGATCAAAACACCTTGTTATGTTCTCGACGAAGCGGCGCTTATAAAAAATGCAGAATTAATGGGGAATATTGCCAAAAGAACTGGCTGCAAAATGCTGCTGGCACAGAAGGCTTTCAGTAATTATGACTGCTATCAGCTTTTGGAACCTTATCTGACAGGAACAGAAGCAAGCGGACTGTACGAAGCCAGGCTTGGTGCCCAGGAGATGCCTGGAAAAGAGGTACATGTATTTTGCGCCGGATATCGTGAGGATGAATTTGAGGAGCTGCTTAGCTTTGCAGATCATATAGTGTTTAACTCACCTTCTCAGCTTCTTCGCTTTGGGAAAAGAGTGAAGGAGGCCGGGAAAAGTGCAGGGCTTCGGATCAATCCGGAATGCTCTACCCAGGAGGGACATGCTATTTATGATCCTTGTGCTCCAGGCAGCCGCATGGGTACCACAAGAGCGCAGTGGGAGACAGCGGTGAGAAAGCATCCGGAGCTGATCGGATTATTGGATGGTATTCATTTTCATACCCTTTGTGAGCAGGACTCTTCTGATCTGGAAACTACTCTTACAGCAGTAAAGACGAAATTCGGAGATCTGATTTCTCAGATGAAATGGCTGAACCTGGGAGGAGGACATCATATTACAAGACCAGGCTATGATATTGCACGGCTTGAGAAGTGCATTAGAGCAGCAAAGGAAGAATGGAAGGTAGATGTTTATCTGGAGCCTGGAGAGGCATGGGCCTTAAATGCAGGATTCTTTTTGACAACTGTTCTGGATGTGCTGCAAAATGGTGATACTCGGCTTGCGATTTTGGATGGAAGTGCTGCCTGTCATATGCCGGATGTTCTGGAAATGCCTTATCGTCCTCCTCTTCTTGGAGCAGATGAACCGGGAGAAAATGCAGTCACAATCCGGCTCGGAGGACCAACCTGCCTGTCAGGAGATATCATAGGAGATTACAGCTTTTCAGAGCCGTTGAAGTACGGAGATATCCTCATGTTTGGTGATATGGCCATTTATACAACCTGCAAAAACAATACCTTTAATGGAATGCCTTTGCCTGATATATGGCTGAGACATGGCGATAAAACCATGGAACGTCTTACTGATTTTGGGTATGAAGATTTTAAAGGCAGACTTGGACGCTGCAGGAAATAAGAGCAGTTTTTTTGAAAATCTGACATGATGTAGCTATTGGTGTCATAAATACAGGAAATACTGGGATTATTTCATGTTTCAAAAAGGTGTGGATCTGCATTTGGTTAAGATAATTTGACAGGTTCTTATAAAACAAATAAATTTGATAAAATATGTAAAGTTTTAGTTGGATTTTAAGCATTTTGTGGTACACTGATATAGTATATCAAAAATGGGAGGGAGATTCAAAAATGAGCAAAAACGAAGGAAAAGGGTTAAAGTCTTTTAACAAGGGGTTCCAAGTGCCTGATACCTACATTATCATCTTTTTAGTAGTTGTTGTCGCAGCACTTATGACATTTCTTGTACCAAAGGGATTTTACGAAACACAGGATATTTCATATATGATCAATGGTGTTGAGAAAACCCGTACGGTAATCAAAGACGGAAGTTTCCAGTATCTGACAGATGATACGGGAAATGTAGTAACAGAAGGAGTAGCACTCTTTAGTGGAGATGGTGGAACAGGATTTTTCAACTATATGTATAACGGAATTGTAAATAGTTCTGCAATCGAGATTATTGCATTTCTTATGGTAGTAGGTGGTGCATTTGGTATCATGATCCGTACAGGTGCGATTGAATCTGGATTGATCGGATTGATCCGCAAGTCAAAGGGAGCAGAAAAACTATTGATTCCGGTACTTTTCGTACTGTTTTCTCTTGGTGGAGCAGTTTTCGGGATGGGAGAAGAAGCGCTTCCGTTTACTATGATTCTTTGTCCGTTGTTTGTAGCAGTTGGATATGATTCAGTTATTGCAGTTCTTGTTACTTATGTTGCAACACAGATTGGTTTTGGTTCATCCTGGATGAATCCATTTTCTGTAGGTATCGCACAGGGTATTGCAGGTATTGACGTATTCTCCGGAGCAGGATTCCGTATGGTAATGTGGGTAGTATTTACAGCACTCGGCTGTGGAATGACTATGTTCTATGCATCAAAGATCAAAAAGACTCCGACAATCTCAATCGCATATAAGACTGATTCATATTTCCGTGAGCAGAATGAAAAAACAGGAATTGACGAAGGACATTCATTTGGTCTTGGACACATTTTAGTTCTTCTGACACTGGCTGCTACAGTAGTATGGGTAGTTTGGGGCGTTATGATTCAAGGATACTACATGCCAGAGATTGCTACACAGTTCTTTATTATGGGAATTGTTTCCGGTGTGATCGGAGTTATCTTTAAACTGAATGATATGAAACTGAATGATATCGCAATATCATTCAAAGATGGAGCAAAAGATCTGATTGGTGCTGCACTTGTTGTTGCTATGGCACAGGGTATCATGCAGGTTCTTGGTGGATCTGATCCGACAACACCTACAGTTATCAATACAATTATGTATAATATTTCAAATGCATTGTCTGGAGTTTCCGGAGCAGTTGCAGCAGTACTTATGTATCTGTTCCAGTCTGTATTCAACTTCTTTGTTGTATCCGGAACAGGACAGGCTGCGATCACAATGCCGATTATGGCTCCACTGTCAGACCTGTTAGGTGTTTCACGACAGACAGCTGTAGTTGCATTCCAGCTTGGTGATGCATTTACAAACCTGATTGTTCCTACATCTGGATGTCTGATCGGATCTCTTGCAATTGCAAAGATTGAGTGGTCTAACTGGATTAAATTCATGTGGAAATTCCTTGGCGTCTTAATGATTGGTGCAATCATTACAGTTCTTATTGCAGTTGGAATTGGATTCTAAAACATGCATTGTATAATTTGGAGTGATTTATGATGAAATTAATTCAGAATATTGATATTTATGCTCCACAGCATCTGGGGAAAAAAGACGTACTTATAATCAATGATAAGATTGTTAAGATTAAAGATTCAGGTTCTATATCTGCAGATGGATTTCTTGCGGAGTCAGAAATGATCAATGGAGAGGGGTTACTTTTAACTCCGGGATTCATTGATAGTCATGTTCATGTACTAGGAGGCGGTGGCGAAGGTGGATTCGCCAATCGTACTCCGGAAGCAACTATGGAAGGACTTACGAAGTTTGGAGTAACAACAGTTGTTGGCTGCCTTGGAACAGATGGAATCGGTCGTGATATATGTGCATTGGTTGCAAAGACAAAAGGATTGAATGAGCAGGGAATGTCTGCATACTGTTATACAGGCAGTTATCATATTCCGGTTCGTACGTTGACTGACAGTATTGTGAAAGATATCATGATGATTCAGGAAATCATTGGAACTGGAGAAATCGCGATTTCTGATCATCGGTCTTCACAGCCGACTTTTGAGGAATTTGCACGTGTCGTTGCGGATACAAGACTTGGTGGTGTTCTTTCCGGGAAAGCTGGCATTGTAAATGTTCATCTTGGTGACAGTCCGAGATGCTTAGATCTTATTGAACGAGTGGTAGATGAGACAGAGATACCGACTTCTCAAATACTGCCAACACATATCAATCGAAATGAGATGCTTTTCTGTAAGTCAGTTGAATATGCGCTGAAGGGCGGAGCAGTAGATTTTACCGGAAATGAAGATATTGACTATTGGGAAACTATCTGTGATGAGGTACGTGTATGTAATGGTATCAAACGGATGTTAGATGCAGGAGTAAATCCTGACCGCATGACAATTTCTTCTGATGGACAGGGAAGCCTTCCGATGTACAGCAGTGATGGCGAATTCCTTGGAATGGGTGTTGGACAGTCCAGCTGCCTTCTGAAGGAAGTAAAAGAGTGTGTGTTTAAAGCGGATATCCCGCTGGAAATTGCACTTTCAACAATAACATCCAATCCGGCAGAAATCCTTCGCCTTAATGGAAAAGGAAAGATTGAAGAGGGCTATGATGCGGATCTTTGTATCCTGGATCAGGACCTGCAGCTTGTTGAGGTAATAGCAAGAGGTAAAACAGTGTATACAAGATAGAATCAGAAATATCCGGTATAAGAACAGAAGTGTTCCGTACCGGATATTTTATTAGCATATATTCTAATAGATGGGGGCAAAATAATGCTGACTTATACATATGTTTCAAAGGGAAAATTTGAACTAATGGAAAAACCGAAACCAGTGCTCATGCATGAACGAGATGCCATTGTAAAGGTGACACTGGCCAGCATCTGTTCCAGTGACCTGCATATTAAACACGGAAGTGTACCGCGTGCAGTCCCGGGAATTACAGTTGGCCATGAGATGGTAGGTATTGTTGAGGCAGTCGGTTCTAAGGTGACGCATGTAAAACCGGGAGACCGGGTGACTGTAAATGTAGAAACTTTTTGCGGAGAGTGTTTTTTCTGTAAGAAAGGATATGTAAACAATTGTACCGACAAGAATGGTGGCTGGGCACTTGGCTGTCGTATCGATGGGGGACAGGCAGAATATGTCCGGGTTCCTTTTGCAGATCAGGGATTGAATAAAATCCCGGAAGGTGTTACGGACAGACAGGCTTTACTGGTAGGAGATGTTCTTGCTACTGGTTATTGGGCAGCACGTATTTCTGAAATCACAGAGGAAGATACTGTACTGATCATTGGAGCCGGTCCAACAGGAATATGTACTTTACTTAGTGTTATGCTGAAAAATCCAGCGAAGATCATTATATGTGAAAAGGACGAAACACGTATTCGCTTTATTAAGGAGCATTATCCGGAGACTCTTACTGTTTCACCGGAAGACTGTAAAGAGTTTGTTAAGACTAATAGTGAGCATGGTGGAGCTGATGCAGTCCTTGAAGTTGCCGGAGCAGAATCGACATTTAAACTGGCGTGGGAATGTGCCCGACCAAATGCAATCGTGACAGTGGTTGCGCTTTACGATAAAGCACAGATGTTGCCACTCCCAGATATGTATGGTAAAAATCTCACTTTTAAAACAGGTGGAGTGGATGGCTGCGATTGCGAAGAAACTCTGAAGCTGATATCAGAAGGTAAGATCAACACGGAACCGCTGATTACGCATACATATCCGTTAAACAGGATTGAAGAGGCATATGAATTGTTCGAAAATAAGAGAGATGGCGTGATTAAAGTAGCAGTGGAATGCTGAGAAACAGGTAAGGAAGGCTGCTTTGTAAACTTGTAAAAGAAAAGGATGTCTATTTTCCCTTTACACTGACAGGATATGAGGCTGAATTGTTTTGCGTCTGGTACAACAGGTGCTCATGGCTGTAGTTGTATTTTCTTTCTTGGTATTTCCGCAACGCTTTGGTAAGAGCAAATTATAACGATCTGCAAAACAGCGTTCATGCCACAACAAAGTTTTTGGAAATGTTCTTCAGCAATTTAATTTTGGGAACGGAATATGAGCTGAAAAACAGAGATATGCACGTGGGCTATGTGGATGATAATTCCCAAAGTGTCACTCCAAAAGCTCCAAAGTCTCAATTTGACACTTTGGAATGTACTTTAGAGGAGCTGGCGTTCTTGGAGTTGATTTACAAGAATCCGTCAATTAAGCAGAAGGATCTTGTTGCTGAGACCGGAAAATCGCTCAGCACCGTAAAACGAATTATGGAGTCCTTGCAGAAAAAGGAATATATCCGTAGAATGAACGGAAAAAGATATGGAAAATGGGAAATATTGATTTGAATAAGTATTAAGAAAGAGGAACTGCACCTCATTTGTTAGACAGTATGGTATACTATCTAATAAGTGAGGTGCAGTTTCATAATTGCGAGGGATTTAAGGAGCGCTGGTACGATAAAGAAGGAACGTGGAAATCCGAATGATTCTGCTCGATTCATAGGGAAAGTCGCAGTAACTGAAGATGGAGAAACTGCAAAGATCTACAATTATCTGGACACAGAAAAGATCGAACAGGAAGCCTTATATGATGGGATGTATGCAGTAACTACAGACCTCTTAGACGATGACGTAAAAGATATCTTAAAAGTCAGCGAAGGTCGTTGGGAAATCGAGGAATGTTTCCGTATAATGAAAACTGATTTTGAAACAAAAACAGGGTTTTATTCCACTTTACACACGAGACAAGCTAACCGATGCATTGCACACAGTTTGCGGCTTTGGAACGGATTATAAATTTATCACCAAAAGGCAAATGAAAAACATTCAGAAAAAAAGCAAAGGCCGGGAATAAAATACTATATTCCAAAACGGCACAAAAAATCGCCGAACCCCAGTAAATTCAAGAGGTACAGCGATTTTTTTGTTTAGCAACTGTCAAAGACAGGATTATAGCACAAAAACAGAAAATCTGTGTTAAATTTCTGTTCTTAACGAAAATTTTATATTCGATGTGCTACAATGACGCCAGAAAATGAAAGGAGTGATTGAATTGACCAGAGCAAAAAAGGCTTTATCACAGGTAGTACTGCTTATTTCGGGAGCTATTATGCTCGGCTTCGGTGCGATGCGTGGCGAAGTTGAAACCGTTTTGAGCAAGGCAATCAGGCTTTGTTTGGAGTGTGTAGGAATTGGATAAAAAGAAAACAAAGAATAAAAACCATAATAAGAAAAAACATTCGGCATCTAACCAATTAGCCAAATTCCGAGGATGGATTCAGGCAGGAGCAACTCTGCTGACAAATATTCATCTGCCAAACTTTTTTAAAGGCGAAATTTATCAAGGCAAAGGCAAGGCCGTTTGTGTGCCTGGTCTGAACTGCTATTCCTGTCCTGCCGCATCGGGTGCTTGCCCAATCGGCTCATTTCAGGCGGTAGTCGGCTCGTCAAAATATAAGTTTTCCTATTATATAACAGGATTTCTCATTTTGTTGGGAGTTCTGCTCGGACGCTTTATCTGCGGATTTTTGTGTCCGTTTGGTTGGTTACAGGATTTGTTGCACAAAGTTCCGACCAAAAAGTTTTCAACAAAAAAACTCAAGCCACTGACATATATCAAATATGCAGTACTGTTGTTGGCAGTTGTTTTATTACCGGTGCTCATAGTAAATGATTTGGGGATGGGCGACCCATATTTCTGCAAATATATATGTCCGCAAGGTGTGCTTGAGGGTGCGTTGCCACTTTCGGCAGTCAACGAAGGTATCCGTTCGGCATTGGGAAAACTGTTTTCGTGGAAACTTGTTGTGCTGATTTCGGTAGTCGTTTTGAGCGTGCTGTTTTACAGACCGTTCTGCAAATGGATTTGCCCACTCGGTGCATTCTATGCACTGTTCAACAAGGTTTCGCTGTTTGGGATGAAGGTAGACGAGCACAAATGCGTTTCGTGCGGAAAATGTGCAAAGGTGTGCAAAATGGATGTTGATGTTACAAAAACGCCTAACAGCACCGAATGTATCCGATGCGGAAAGTGTATAAGTGCCTGCCCTACCGACGCAGTCAGCTTTCAATACGGCTTTGGCATGCTTGGAAAAACAGTAGACGAAAACGCAAAAATCGAAAACAAAACAAATAAAAAAGAAACAAAAGAGGAATTATAACGGAGGAATAATTATGAAGTTTTCAAAACTCTCAAAAATCTTAACAGTAGTATTATTAGTTTCTGTGTTGGCAATCAGCCTTATTGCTTGCTCAACATCAAAGGACAACAAAGACGAAAAACAATCAACAGATTCAAGCATTTCAACCTTGATGGCAACAGAGCCAAGTGATGCTGATGAAGCTTTAAAGCTCTACAATCAGCTTATGAAAAAAGAAAACGAAATTTTGTCAACAGACAAAGCCCTTTGGGAAAAAGTATTTATGGCTTCAAACAAGGAAACCCCAATGATTGAGGACGGCACAAACTACGGCGACTTTCTTCTCAAGACAATCGAAAGTGCAAAGGACCAATTCACAGATGAGGAATACAAAAAACTCGTTGCCGGTGCAGAACAAATCAAGGAAATTGAGGGCAAGCTCACAATCTTGGAACAAAAATATCCTGAATGTGCAAAGGCTCCGGGCAACGGCGACAGCGTTCCGGCTGACAGTAACGGCGTTGTTTCAAACAGCAGTGACGCAACAAGTTTTCCGTCATTTGACGGCAAGGACCTTGACGGCAACGATGTAAAGAGCAGTGAACTTTTCGCAAACAGCAATGTAACAGTTGTTAACTACTGGTTCAGCACTTGCAAGCCTTGTGTCGGCGAACTTTCCGAATTGGAAGCACTCAACAAAAAGCTTGCAGAAAAAGGCGGTCAGGTTGTCGGCATCAACACTTTTACACTTGATGGTGACAAGACAGCAATTTCAGAAGCAAAAGACATCCTTTCAAAGAAAGGTGTAACCTACAAGAACATCTGGTTTGATTCAAACAGCGATGCAGGCAAGTTTACATCAGGTATCTTCTCTTACCCAACAACATATGTTGTCGACAAGAACGGCAACATTGTAGGCGAGCCAATCGTTGGTGCAATCACTGAAAAAAATCAAGCAAAGACACTTGAAAAACTCATAGACCAGGCTTTACAGGTCAAATAAGAATAAAGCATAAAGTGATAATCTCTCCCGAATTGAACTGCCTCAAGTTGTGCAGACAGCACAAAAAAACAGGTCTATGGTAGAATAATTAAATTTTAAGCAACAAACTGATTTCGTTTTTCTAACGGAGTCAGTTTTGTTTGAATACGGTAATTGTTGTGCGAGATTGAGAACAAATTAAAAACTATTATATCTGGTAGTCTTCAGGAATATTTTGGTACATCTTGGCTAGTTAAAGGCCTTCCTAAAAATACCTATACCAAGGCAAAGAAACTGGCCGATGAGAAAGCATATGATCTTCAGTTAAATAGCGGTGACGATGCAGAGGATGTTAATGTCTGGGATTTTGTTTCATTAGCGGATTATGTTTCGATTGTAACCAATGGAAAAAACTGGTCTTCTTTCTTTGAAGAGATGTTAGACCGGAGGAAACAAGGATTGCAGGAGGCAAAGAAGCTAAGACACAATGGATTCTTAGATTGAGTGCAATTAAGAATAAACTATCCAAAGAATCATATAGTGTTCCAGTTGACGAATATAGTTATGTAAAAAGTGTTTACGACTGGATTATGGAAATGTTGACATTGTAATGAACGATGCAATTACTCTCATTACAGATGAAAAAGAAGATTTGCAAACCCTGATTTCTGCAGCAAAATGTTTCTGGATCCTCTGTTGTTGTATACGGAACAGTATCCCAATTTACAGAACCGTTTTGAATATCTGTAATTCTTCTTAAAAGTTTATGGGTTCCGCTACTTTCAGCAGAGTTACTTAATCCATACTGAATTGACGAACAAAGGCTACCAAGTTTACACCATTCCCATCCTTCTGGGAGAGCAAACGGTATTTCGGCGTCAATTTTAGAAACACTTTTACCAATCTTCTCATAATAAGAGTTATCCTCACCTTTAAAGATGACGGATTCCTTCTTATCACGTTTGATTTTGTCCTGCTTGATGAGTTCTTTTTTCTCTGCTCGGATACGCTCCAGAAGAACAGAAGCAGGTTCATCATCGGGATTCTGCGGTACAAGCTGACCATGAATGGCAAGATCGAGGGTTTTGGATTTTGCTGCAGAAATCAGGGTTTGCAAATCTTCTTTTTCATCTGTAATATTTTCTATGATTTTTATGGATTTGGAAATTTGATGTCCGATATATTTTTGTTCTTGTGTTGGAGGAACTGGAACAAATACGTTAAGTACATTAGCGACGGATAATCCAGGCTGCGCTGCACCTGTTGCATATTCGTTTAGCTTTAATGCTCCTAAAGTATAATTGCTCCAGTTGAAATCTATTCCATTAAACAAAGTTGTAACCACAGCATGTTCAGTGGCATAGAACTTACCAGAGGCAATATTGATATTGCCACAAAGAGCCCCTTGGCGTCCTACGATACTGAATGTTCCTTCTTGGTTGTATTCATCGACATATCCTCTTATACCGTTACCACCAAAGCAAGGATAACAGCCATCAAACGGTTCCGATTTAATTTGATCAGAAGACTTCGCTTTTCCGGCAGCCATCAGCGAACTTCTCATAATGCAAGCATGATGAGAACCTAATTTATCTGGAGTTTGCTAAAAGCATAAAATTTATGGGCCGTGTTCCTACTACATCGAAAATCGGCAGTATGAAATTCGACGATTTTCTGAAGTACGCTCACGAGAACTGGAACTTTTATGACGACCCTCGTTCAGCGCTGTTTATGAAAATGGCAGACACGCTTATTTCAAAGGCCCCACAAGAGTGGGGTCCTGATGATGTGGAGCATATTCTTGAAATGTTCGAAAATTTCGATGCTGAAGGAATAATGCACACATACGCCCTTCATGGCTACTATCAAGTTATTTCTGACATGAAGGACCTTGGATACGACAGCGATACAGTGCAGAGAGTTGTTAAACTGTTGCACGAGTATCTTGTGGGCCATAACACGGAACCGGAACTTGATGGAAAAATCACTCCGCAGTTTATTGCCAAGTACACGGCTCCATTCTTCCTCGGTGGAGATATAGCGATCCAGCACGAGAGGAATTATGGGAAAGCAGGATGTTTATTCATTGCTCAGGCTTTGGCGTATTACGGTGGGTATGATATCGACGATTTGTAAAGGAGGAAAAAATTATGCAGATGTGCCCGTTTTGTGACAAGGTTTACGACGAATCCGAGTATAGCAGATGCCCTTATTGCTCCGGTGAATTAGAAGATGACACTGGGGAGAGATACTTTAAGAATTGCCCTAATTGTGGTGGTATCATGTATTGGGATGACGAATGGGAATGCACCAGCTGTGGTGAAACCATCGATTCAGACGAAGACGATAATGATGGAATTATCGAAGGTTAAGCCTTAAGTAACAAAGAGCGCCTCGCTGCAGGAGTTAAATCCAGTGGTGAGGCATTTCTACGTCTACGGGCTTGTCTTTATTTCCTGACCGTATTTATTGTCTCTGATGGTAATCACCTGTGAGATACTCACCAGTCATACAGTAACACTCCACAGATTACAAAGATGTTACGCAGCGTCTTATAAGGAAACATTGACAGGCTCGTAATTGCATGGTTCTGAGTTCGTGATTATTCAATCAAGTAAAAACCCACCGCTTTCAAAAATGAAAATTTTTGAAAGTTTCGAAAGCGGTATCTTTAGAACGGAAAACTGTTATAGGTTGCAAAAATCCTTTCCAGAAAAGCGTATAATCCAAATCCCATTCTCTAAAAGTGTGCATCTGCACAAAAATAGGGAATGGATATGGTGTGACGGATGGACGACCTTGGAAGTATTGTAGGGACAAGTGCGCCCATTTTTACGATTGAAATTCGAGCAATCGTAAAAATTTACGGCCGAATTTGTGCGTGTATTCACATATAAAATCCACCAAAACAATTATAACAGTCTTAACTCAAAACATTTTGTTTTAACTTTTCAAAAGTTAAAATGAAATATAAAGGTTAAATTGAGCATAGATTTGCTGTTATCGGGGTCTGTTTAATCGTCAAAACGGACGAAATAGAAAAAACGGTTAAAAACCAATCAAAAAATCAATCGTAAATTTTTGTGATTGATTTTTTGCGCATTTATGCATATAATATAATCAATAAAGTTGGAAAGGATGCGATTATTATGCGTGAAACGAGAATATTAGAGTTCAAGGAAACGATTACAAATACCTTTTTAAAAACGGTCAGTGCCTTTTCAAATTACGATGGTGGAACAATACTTTTTGGAGTAGATGATGATGGAAATGTAAAGGGATTGTCGGATGTAAAGCAGGCGTGCCTGGATATTGAAAATAAAATCAATGACAGTATTTCTCCTCAACCGAACTATACACTTGAAATACAGAATAATGAGCAGACGATAAAACTTACTGTAACCAGTGGCCTTCAGAAGCCGTATTTGTATAAATCAAAAGCATACAAACGAAATGATACAGCGACGATAGAGGTAGATACTCTGGGATTTTCAAGACTTGTATTAGATGGGAAAAATATTAGATTTGAAGAATTGCCTTGTAAAGATCAGGATCTGTCTTTTGAAGTTTTACAGCGTAAGCTGAAAGAAAGTATTCAGATTAAAACGTTTAATCAGGATACATTGAGAACATTGACCTTGTATGACAATGTAAATGGTTTTAATAATGCAGCGGGACTTTTGGCGGATAAAAATCATTTTCCGGGAATTGATATTGTTAAGTTCGGAGAAAACATCAGTATTATTCAAAAGAGAACAACTGTTGAAAACATATCCATTTTAGATGCGTATGAAAAGGCACTTGCTGTATACAAGGACTATTATCAGTATGAAGTGATACAGGGCGCTGACAGAAAGAAGATGGAGAAGATACCGGAAGCAGCATTCAGAGAAGCAATTGCAAATGCTCTGATCCATAGGGTATGGGATGTAGATTCGCACATCAGAGTTTCCATGTTTGATGACAGGATAGAAGTTGTGTCTCCTGGTGGATTGCCGTCCGGAATAACAGCAGAAGAATATTTGTCAGGTAAACTTTCTGTTTTAAGAAATAGAAATCTTGCCAATGTGTTTTATAGATTAGGATTTGTCGAGATATTTGGAACAGGAATTACAAGAATAAAGCAACTGTATGCAGAAGCTCTGATGAAGCCGGACTTTGAAGTCTCAGAGAATGCTATAAAAATTGTGCTTCCTTTATTTGAAAAGGATGCTAATTTAACCGAAGACGAAAAAGTGATTTATAAACTTTTAAGTAAAACTATGTTAAAACCAATAAGTGAAATTGCACCATATATACCTTTTGGAAAATCAAAGACAACAAAGTTGCTGAAGGATATGGGCGAAAAAGGTGTGATAGCAATTGAAGGTAAAGGCAGAGGCACGAAATATATAATTAAGTAATTGAATTGTGAAGGAAAACATACATGAGACACCATCTAAAAGAATGCGGAAAACGTATCCAGCAACTTCGCAAAGAACGAGAACTTACACAGGAACAGCTCGCTGAGAAGTTAAATGTCAGTCAGAATACAATCGCTAAGATTGAATCTGGGCTGCGCAGACCATCTATTGATTTTCTGCTTGAAATTTCGGAGTTTTTCAATGTATCAACAAATTATCTTGTGTTTGGTGTTCATACTGAAGCTGTTGAGGATAAAAAATTAAAAAAAGATATTGATGAAGCAATTGAAAAGATAGATCAAACGATTGAAAAATTGTTGGAGAAGAAGGAAGAGCTCCTACAGATGAAAAAAGATTTATAATATCAATATCAAAATTACCGTAGTGTGAATATAAAAACACTGCGGTATTTTTATGTCTATGGACTCAGAGGGCGCATGACCCAGCGTACAAGTCCATGGATTTTTTTGTTTCTGAAATTAAAATGGAAGATGTAAGAGATGGAAACTAACAATCAATATCTACTGCAACAGGTGGTAAATAAATTCCCCTTAGGAACTAAGGGCGCACTTTTATACCGGTTATTCTATTCCGGTATGTGTGTTTTCCGAAGGTAAATGCTCCTGTGTCTGAACACATGAAAGCATTTTTTACTTCCATAGGCAATATGGTCGGGCTAATATCGGCAGGAACCACAACACAGCTTGCTATTGACAGTACACAGGCTGATGTAATCAAAGGACTAGGATTCGGTGAAAGCCTTGTGATGCTGATTCTTACGGCATTGCTTGCAATCATCATTATTATCTGTGGCTTTTTCATCATATACACAGTGTATTTTAGATTCCTAAAGATTCTGATTATTGTGCCACTTGGAGCGATTGCATGTTCTACGATGGCAGGAAACAGAATGGTGAGTCATACAATGTCAACTTACTGCAAGTATTTCCTGTCGTGTGTGTTTGAAGCAGTAACAATGGCTCTGGCAATCGTGGTATGTAACGCATTTATTAATGCAGGACTGCCATCATTTACAGGAAGCTATGCAGACTGGGCACAGACACTTATTTATCTGTGTGAGATGACATTCACAATAGCGATGACTGTCGGAAGCGTGAAAGGTGCACAGACACTTACAAGCAAGGCATTTGGATTATAGAAGGGAGGCTGGAACATGGAGAATGAAAACAGACAGGTGACTTACAACTCAAGTTATACAGGAGATACACTGGTGACACTGGATATCCAGCAGTATATGAATAACAAGTCAATGTATATCGGACTTATGTGCAATGAGGACGGACAGGAAGAGCCTTTTGGTGATGTGACAGTGAATTTATCTGTTGCAGCACCGAATTATTGTGGATATCTGAATGTGAATGACATGCCGGATATAGAGAAGTTTATCACAGACGTCTTTGGATGAGGACGAGCTTACTTTCAAGCAGAGTATCGCAAAGTCCAAGGAGTGTGCTATATAATTATTTTGGAGTGCGTTCTATATGTAAAATGTATGCGAAAGATTATACTGAAGAAGTGGATAACACAATTATTATTCAGAAACTTTCAAAAGTATTATTTGAAGAGATAAATAGCTTTATGGTTGGATGGTTTAATGAAGCACAAGTAGAGCTGAGCTTTGTGTCATATATGAAAATAATGTGGCCTATGCTTCAAAGCTATTTTGGAAAAGAATGAAAGATAGTAACAGTAAACACAGTTTTGTATACAGTTAAACCCAGTAAAATCAACGCATGAGGGGAACTGGCTACATTTTAGAAAAACAAAGATAGGGTTTCGATAGCAAGCACAGCAAGCGAGTACCCGCTTGCGATTTTTCGGATTTTCAGGTCCCTTGCCCGAAAATGAAAAATGCTTGCTGGGATATCCCAGACCCTTATGAGAAACGGAGGCGGAGCATGGCAAACCGGAAGCGGAGCGTTCAAATGAAATTTTATATCACGGAGGAAGAAAAATGGCTCATTGACGAGAAGATGGCACAGCTCCCCACAAGGCGCTATGGTGCCTACCTCTGCAAGATGGCGATTGACGGATATATCATTTACACCGATACGGCGGATATCAAAGCGTTCACCGCGGAGCTTTCCGCCATCTGACGGAATATCAATCAGATCGCCAAGCGGATCAATGCAGGGGGCTCCCCCTATCAGGCGGATATGGAGGAAATCCGGGAAGAGGCACCGTTAAGTAGGTACCTCTTCTTTTTAAAGAGCTAGCTCTTTTCCTGATACGGGAACTTGCATCTCTGGAGCATTAAGCAGTGATGTGAAGTTCTGCCGAATGATATCAAGTGTCTTTTGCTTTTTCTGTAATTCCTGTTTTTCCCGGACGGTAGCAGCCTGTTTAGATTCAAGATTTTCAATTTGCTTCTGGATTTTGTCAGAGCTTGGGATTTTGGTAACGCCGAGATCCTGAAGCTCTTTTCTTAGTGAATCGTGGAGCTGGTATTCTGCCTGATGCTTGGTACGGTAATCTTTTGGATTTTTAGCAGATTTGCAATCCTCAATCACTTTTCGACAAAGCCGGTAAGAATCGCAGTGTTTCTGAATGACTTTCTGCGTGCTCAGCTCACTGTTGATTTGTGCTATTCTTTGGTCGGCAACTTTCACAGAAGCTTCAATGTCAGATACATGCTGCCTGAAATCGTCATAATTCAGCAAGTTATTTTCGGAAAGATAGTTGAAGGTGCGGGCTGCCTCTTTTAGATTATTGAGCTTTGCCCATCGTTCAAATCCCTCTCGATTTCCAGTTGTGACATAAGTGGAGATATTGATATACAAGCGAGCTTCTCTGGACAGATGTCTTGGAGTTTTTACTTTGCTACGATTTTTAGCTAGACGGATGCGAACATTTTCTTCGGAATAATAGCTTCCGAGAGATTTCATATAAGTGAAGTTCTGCTGTCCCGGTGCACGGAATGACAGGTGCTTTCCCTGCCGGATTTCATATCCGGCTAACTGCATTTTTTGTAGAAATTCCTCATAGTTGATGGAAGTCCAGATTGCCTTATCAACTGCAACACGTAGCTTGGCTTTCCAACTGGTGCCACGATGATATTCCATATTCTCTTTATAGCTTTTACTTTTTTCTCCGGTTGGCATACTGGTGGCAAGTCCGTTTTCATGGCAAATGCGATTACTGATCCGGCAGATTTTATGGTAGCTCCGCTTATTGGAAACATACTTGTGATGATCAACAAAGCTTGCAGCGTTGAAGATGATGTGGTTATGGATATGATTTTTGTCAACATGGGTACTGATCACATATTCATATTTTCCTTTCAGTACTTCGTCAGCAAATTGCTGCCCTAAGCGATGGGCATTTTCGGCATCAACTTCTCCAGGCTTAAATGACTGGATCAGATGAAATGCCAGGTTATCGCCCTTGTCCATTCCATTCTTTTTTGCCATTTCTCTTGTCATAGAAAATTCAAGATCTGCAGTTTCCGGGGAACAGCCAAAACTGGAAACTAACAGTTTTTCATCTGTCTTATCTGGATTTGTAATATAGTCTAGAGCTTTCTTGTCTGTTACTTTAATGGGGAAGATTTTAAGATATGCCATATTTCTTTTACCATCTCTTTCAATTCTTGCATTTCTTCCGGATGTAGATCTCCGGTGGTATTTACCTTTTTTGCAATCTGATTGATATTTACACCAATCTTGTGCATTTCCTCATACTGTTTCTTAAGTGGAGTGGTATCTGTGTTGACGATGTAACCGTCGATTGCCATTTTGCGCAGATAAGCTCCCATGTTTTTTGTCTTTGATTCTATCATCTTCCTGCGGATTAACTTTCGTTCTTCTTCGGTTACATAGAAATGGCTTTCTTTGTTTCTCTTTCTTTCAGCCATTGGCGGGTTCTCCTTTCTGAGAGGACAGTAGTATCGTTGCTTTCAGCGTTTTTTCAATTTAGGGCAGGGTTCCCTAAATTGGGATTTCCCGGAAGTGTATCCTCACTTCCTGTCCTTGCTGTTTTACCCCTCTATTAGTTAAAGTCAGGAGAACCGGGAAAATGCAAAAGAATTTGGCAGGTAGTACGGGATACGAAAATGTGGTATGATTATGAGCAGGATATCAGAAGAATCAGGAGTTGAATAGATTGTGAACAAAGAAGAAATTTTTGAATATGTGCAGAAACAGTATGGCACAGTTCCGGAATATTTATGGAGTAAACTACCGGACAGTGCAATACTCCGACATAAAAATAGAAAATGGTATGCAGTGATCATGA
Source organism: Blautia sp. NSJ-140 (assembly GCF_022868965.1). Taxonomy (NCBI): domain Bacteria; kingdom Bacillati; phylum Bacillota; class Clostridia; order Lachnospirales; family Lachnospiraceae; genus Blautia; species Blautia sp. NSJ-140. The sequence continues at coordinate 302,888 of NZ_JALIFS010000002.1, forward strand.
CGGTTGAAAAATCGAAACTGGGATTAGAGGGAAATGATCTGGTTGACATCATGGACGTAAAGTGCGATCCAGAAATGACCAGCATGATTATTCAGACTTATGGATTTTTACCAGGATACCATATGAATAAACAGCACTGGATCACGATTTTACTGGATGGTTCAGTCAGTGAAGCGAAGACATTGGACTTTTTGGATATGAGCTATGACCTGATTGACGGAGCAGACAGAAAGGAAGAAAAATGAGAACAGCGATAGTATACGCATCTGTGCATCATGGAAATACAGAAAAATTAGTAAAGAGGATCGCAGAAGAATGTCAGGTGGATTTGATTGATGCTGTGAAACAGCCAGATGCAGATCTGAGCAGTTATGATATGATTGGGTTTGCATCAGGAATCTATTTTTCAAAGTTTCATCAGTCGATATTGGAATTTGCAGAGAAGAATCTACCGGACGACAAAAAGATATTTCTGATCTGTACTTATGGTGGAAGTGCGAATTATAAATCCATAGAGCAGATTTTGGATAAAAAACATGCCAGTGTAGTTGGAAAATTTGGCTGTAAAGGGTATGACACATTCGGACCATTTAAACTGGTTGGAGGTATTGCTAAAGGCCATCCGAATGAGGAAGATATGAAAAATGCAACGGACTTTGTAAAAGGATTACACTGATTTTGGAGCAAAAGGAAAACCGGGGATTTTATTCCTCGGTTTTCTGGCTGTTGTGCTTTAGTCTTCAACCTGAAAAATATCTTCTACAGGCACTTTCAGGTAATGTGCCAGCCGGATTGTAATCTCAAGAGATGGATTACGTTCTCCACGTTCGATATGGCCTATAGTTTGGCTACAGGAACCTATGGCTTCAGCCAAATCTGCTTGAATGAGATTACGTTCTTCACGAATATCTTTTAGTGTATTATTGATTGCCATTCAATCACTTCCTTTGCTTATTGTTATCAGCAGGATCATGAACCTGCTGTTGAAATCTAATGGAATCCCGGAATTTCTGCACCTTTGCATTTCCCGATTACTTTTCCAAAAATCTTAAAAGAGTCAGATTCCAAAACCTGGATAGGACGATATTTTTGATTTAAAGAAATCAGATAAACACCATCTGGCTCATCGTGTAATTCCTTGATGTAAGTATTACCGTTGAGATAGAAGATTCCAATTTCACCATTAGCAAGAGAATCTTTTTTCTGAATCCATGCGACATCGCCTGTGTGATAAAGTGGCTCCATACTGTCACCGGAGATCCGTACACCAAAGTCAGTCTGCTCAGGAGCAAGATGTCCTACGTCATAGGTTTCTTTTACAGAATCTTCCAGATAATTTCCAGTACCAGCAGAAACAGGTTCCCAGGTAATGTCTATAGGATGATGGAATGGGATAATCTTTGCAGACAGTGGAGAAAACTTTTTAGAAGCTTTCAAAATATCAGCAAATTCAATCAATTTATTTCTGCCTTCTTCATTCAATCCATTCATAATGTTATATGGGTTTTCTCCAAAGAAGGATTCATATATATCTTCGATATCAAGTAACTGGCAAAGTGTCAGGAAAACATGTAAAGCTGGTTCTCGTGCATTGGTCTCCCATTTGGAGATTGCTTTTGTAGTGACCTGAATACCTTCCTGAGAAAGCAGGTCTACCAGATCTGATTGAGAGTATCCTTTCTTTTTTCTATTTTCTGCTAATATTTCCCCGAAATCACGCATTTGTTCGCCTCATTTCTATTTGAATTTTCTATATGCATTATACCGTATGTTAGAAATAAAATCAATAATAATCTCCAAAATGGAGAAAATACAACCAAGATGTCGCTTGACCATCTCCGGAATGTCGATATATACTAAACATACAAAAATTGATAAGACATCATGTTTAAGGAAACAGCTGGGAGGTGAAAAGTTTGAGTGAGCGTGTGATCCTGCATAGTGATATGAACTGTTTTTACGCCAGTGTAGAAATGTTACATCATCCGGAATTTGCCGGAATGCCGCTGGCAGTCGGTGGCGATCCGGAAGCCAGACATGGGATTGTGCTGACAGCAAATTATATTGCAAAGCAAAAAGGTGTAAAGACCGGAATGGCATTATGGCAGGCAAAACAGATTTGTCCGGAAATCATATTTGTACCACCACGGATGGATTTGTATTTGAGATTTTCACAGATGGCAAGAGAAATCTATTCGGAGTATACGGACAAGATCGAGCCATATGGAATTGATGAAGCCTGGCTGGATGTATCGGACAGCAGAAATCTGAAAGGAAGCGGAATGACGATTGCAAGAGAAATCAGCCATCGGATTAAATACGAACTGGGTGTAACGGTAAGTATTGGAATTTCCTGGAATAAGATTTATGCGAAACTTGGTCCAGATTATAAAAAGCCGGATGCAATCACAGAGTTTAATCGAGAAAATTATAAAGACAGGATATGGCAGCTTCCAGCGTCAGATTTGCTTTATGTCGGAAGACAGACAAATAAGAAATTGCAAAAACTTGGAATCCGGACAATCGGGCAACTTGCGGAATCAGACGAAAAGTTGTTAGAGAGTCATTTTGGAAAAATAGGAAATGTATTATGGGCTTTCGCAAATGGCTGGGATGAAGATCCGGTTTGCAAGGAAGGATATGAAGCACCAGTAAAGTCGATAGGTAATAGCACTACAACACCGAGAGATCTGGAAAATGATCTGGATGTCTGGATCATTCAAATAGCATTGGCAGAAAGTGTAGCTGCACGATTGCGGAAACATGGATTTAAATGCAAAACAGTAGAAATTACAGTTCGAGATAATGGATTGTATAGTTTTTCCAGACAGATACATTTATGACAGCCAACGAATATTACAAACGAGATTGTAACTGCAGCATTTCAGCTATTTAAAGATAATTACAAATGGGAACATCCCATTAGAAGCCTGGGAATCCGAGCTGCGGATCTTGTGTTAGATGATATTCCCGTGCAGTTGGATTTATTTGGAAATCAGGAGAAAAAGGAAAAGTTAGAGAAGCTGGATCGTACTGTAGATGAGATCAGACGACGGTTTGGTTATTTCAGTATACAGCGAGCGACAATGTATCAGGATAAAGTCTTATCCCACTTAGACGCTGGTACGCACACGGTCCATCCACACAGTTATTTTCATGGGTAATTGGAGGGATAGATTTGAAAAAAGTATTAACCAGAAAACAGAAAGAAAGTTATCAGTGTATTTTGAATTATACGAAGGAGCATGGATACCCGCCGACAGTTCGGGAATTTGGAAAACTGATCGGAGTAAGATCAACATCATCTGCTTTTTCCAGAATCAAGCAGTTGGAGCAAAATGGATATATCCGCAGAATCCCGGCATCGCCAAGAGCGATCGAGATTTTATAGTGAGGTGTCGGCATGAACAAAGTATATGTAGATGTAGTGGCAGAGTTCCGAAAAGACGGACGGCTGGTTCCCATATTTTTTACATGGGAGGATGGAAGAAAATATAGTATTGACAGAATTTTGAAAATTGAGCGATGCGCCAGCAGAAAGGCAGGCGGTGTAGGAATGATGTACACCTGTATGATACAGGGGCAGGAAAGCCACTTGTTTTACGAAGTGGATAAATGGTTTATGGAGAGAAAAACAGCATAAGGAGAGAGTAGTATAGACGATATTATTTGGATTATTAACCGGCAGGGATAGTCACTTTCCCTTTATATTCCTGCAGGTTTTACATAAGAAGATGGATTCCGGTCAGCAAAGGCAGCTCCCACAATGCCTTTTGGATATCCGTTTCTGCAAGTTGTAGTAAGTAATTGCTTCCCATCAAAATCATGGGGAAAGCGAACTGGTCTGAAAGACCGCCAGTTAGTGTGATGATGATAAGGAGATTTTGAAACTGATGACAGACAGAGATTATGCAATTAAATCAATGAAAGAAATCACCTTCCAGATGGCAAGTCATGCACAGGATTATCTGGAAGTTACAATCGGAAGACATTATACTGATATTAAAGAACTGATGACAAGCTACCAAAAACTGATTTTAGAAAACCAGGTTGTATTGGAAGAACTGGATATGGAGTGCCAGGAGAAAATCAATGAAGATATGGCATATGCATTGAGTTATCTGAGCATTTATAACAATCAGCTGAATGTGCCAAAGATGCACCGGGAAATGAACAACCTGATGATCATTTATGGCTTGTCTGATATGATCTATCGTGGAATGACACTGGTGAAGTTCTATGCACCGAATGGTGTGATGCTCAGTGGGATCCTTCATTCCTGTTTTTGCAGTCATTATAATAAGACAGATGTGGAAGTACAGCAGGAGTTAGGAATAGGCAGGACTTCTTTTTATAAAATGAAGAAGCAGGCACTTGGATATTTAGGATTTTATTTTTATGAGATCGTGGTACCGCAGGCAAAGGATAAAAGATTTAAACCGTCACTGGGCGTTGAGGAAGAGTAGGTGAGTAATATGAGATACGAAGATTCGATGAAAGGTGTAGCTGATCAGATAATCAAAGAACAGCAGCGAGTCAGTAAAATTAAAAACAATCCAGAAGAGTTCCATTGGCATGACGAATATGCAACGTTGAATTTCTTTCGGTTTATCTGCAAAAATATCGGTAACTTGAGAAATGGAGAAATTGAAAAAATGGTCACACGTTTAAAGAACATAGATCAGAAAGCAGTGGAAAACCATGTGAATGGTGCTGTTTGGGCATTTGATTATGATAAGATGTTCTGTGTATTGATGGAAAATGAAATTTGCCGAAAAGTGTGTGAAAAGAATAAATATAACAGTTGGATGAATCTGATTGGAAAGTATTGTGTTTCAAGGACTTAAAGACGAAGAAAGTTGTTGTAGAGAAATAATTTCCAGCAACTCTGTCTTTAATGAATAGAGTTCATTTTTTTATTCAACTATTCCCATGATATATACAATATGTAAATGTGCAATTCAAATATCAGTTTATGCTAAGTGTAAAAATGATAATAATTACTATTATTGACAAAAGAATAATTATCATATATAATACAGATATACAAGAAACAAAGTGTTAGAAAAATTGTTAGGAACTTGGTAACAAAAATAAATCGACATTGAAAAGGGAAAATGACTATGATAAAATATGAATGTGAACCATGTGGATATATTTATGATCCGACAGTAGGAGATCCAGACGCTGGTATCGAGCCAGAAACTGCATTTGAGGATATTCCAGATGACTGGACATGCCCAATCTGCGGATTAGGAAAAGATGTTTTCGTTCCTGTAGAAGACTAAGCAGAAAATGCAGGTACGAAACTGCCAGACATTAAAAGATCCTAAGAGAACATATAAAAGAAATGGAGGTCAAATTATGACTTACGATTTAAACATTACCTTTGATGACAATTTAGTAACAGGAAATGAAACAATTGATACCCAGCATAAAGAATTGATCGACCGTATCCAGAACTTTGTAACTGCCTGTCAAAATGGCGACAGCAAAGTAAAAGCAATCAAAATGCTGGATTATCTGGATGAATATACTGACTTTCATTTCAAAGAAGAGGAAAAGCTTCAGGAAAAATCCGGTTATCCAGAGCGTGAAAACCATCATGAAAAACATGAAGAGTTTAAAAAGACAATTCAGGAACTGCATGAATACCTTCAGGAGTATGAAGGACCAACAGATCGGTTCAGTGAACTTGTACAGAAAAATGTAATCGACTGGCTGTTTGGACACATTAAAACATACGACCGCTCTGTGGCAAAATTTATCTTTATGAAACAAAATCCAGATCGATGCTAAAATAAACCAGGGAACGAGTTCACTCAGAATGTAGACAACGTGATGAAGTAAACTAGGGGCTGTCACAATGCAGCCCCTTTCCTGTTATAGCGATATTCTAGGTAATATATTGCGCTGGCATGACATATTATTTTACTACTACTATATGGGAAGAGTAAGCAGCTCTTCTTTTTTGTTGTCCTTTTTATCCGATTTTAAGTTGTAAAGTCTCTTTTCATTCGACAAAATTCTCCACAGACAGAGGATATGCGACGAGCATTGATATGAACATCTATTTATGGAAAGAGGATATTGAAGACGGGGAATCGGTAATGACAGCCGAATATAGACCTGTAGAATACGGAAAGGACTATGATGTTGTCAATAATCCTGATAAATTTCAACTATATATAGATGGAAAAGAGATTAAATAGTAATCTCCTGAAAGCAAGCTTTTTGTCAATTATTTCAAAGAAAAATTAAAGGATAACAATACATAGTTTTGACAATGATATTTTGAAAAAATTTATAGGAATGCTCTATTATCAAATTGACATAGGAATATGGTAGCGTATAATTAGAATTGAATACACTGAAAAAATGGAGGAATTACATGAAAGCACATAAATATTGGTCAGTAGGAGCATTGATCACAATGCTTGGGACTTTTTACACTGGATATAAAAAGCAAAAATCAAGTCACAAATACTTTGCTTTAAGTTCTATGTTATGTATGGTAATGGCGATATATACAGGTCATAAAATGATTACCAGGAATAGGAAAAAAAAGGCGAATAAAGAGAAAGATACAGAAAGGGAGGGATAAATAATGTTGGAAGTAGGGGTTAAGGCACCGGATTTTGAGTTGCCAGATCAAAATGGGAAAATACATAGATTATCGGATTATACAGGAAAAAAAGTGATCTTATATTTCTATCCCAAGGATAATACAGCGGGATGCACGAAACAGGCATGTGGGTTTTCTGAGCGATACCCTCAGTTTACCGAAAAAGGAGCAGTTATTCTTGGAGTCAGTAAGGATTCTGTATCCTCTCATAAGAGATTTGAGGAAAAATATGGATTGACATTTACACTTTTAGCAGATCCAGAGCGGAAAGTTATTGAAGCATATGATGTATGGAAAGAAAAGAAAAATTATGGCAAAGTCTCTATGGGAGTAGTAAGAACCACATATCTTATTGATGAACAGGGGATTATTATAAAGGCAAATGATAAAGTCAAGGCTGCAGATGATCCTGAAAATATGCTCAAGGAATTAGATTAATGAAGATAATATTATCCCCTGCTAAAAAGATGATTACAGATACTGACAGCATAGCGCCGGATGGATTGCCTGAATTTATTGAAAAGACGACAGAGATACAAAATTGGTTGAAAAGTAAGTCAAAAGAAGAACTGAAGACTATTTGGAAATGTAATGACAAAATTACAGAACAGAACTTCAATAGATTGGAAAACATGGATCTTTATCATTTACTTACCCCAGCTGTCTTATCATATGAAGGAATTGCTTTTCAATATATGGCTCCATCCGTGTTAGAGGACAGTCAGTTCGAGTATGTACAAAATCATTTGAGAATAATATCTGCATTTTATGGTGTGTTAAAACCAAGGGATGGTGTGACGCCTTATCGTTTGGAAATGCAGGCGAAGGTTGGAATAGGAGAAACAAAAAATCTGTATGAGTACTGGGGAGATTTATTATACCGCTCAGTGATTGATAACAGCAGGATTATAATCAATCTGGCATCGAAAGAATACTCTAAGTGCATAGAAAAATATCTGACACGACAGGATAGATACATTACGATTACATTTTGTGAGTTATCAGGAGATAAACTGGTGACAAAAGGTACATATGCTAAGATGGCCCGTGGTGAAATGGTTAGGTTCATGGCTGAAAACAGAATTGAAAATCCTGAGGATATTAAGAAATTTGATAGACTAGGCTATTCATTCCGCTCTGATTTATCATCAGATGCAGAATATGTTTTTGAACGGAAAAAATGATGATTGAATGATTATTTTAAATAAAAGGTAATCAGTAATATTAATTATTGTAATAATAGTAATTATTACTATTATTTATTGACAATAAACAGATTGAGAAGCACCACGAAGAGAGATATCGTGCACTTCTTAAGAATATTGAAACTGCACAGGTGTTTGAAAAGAGTGAAGTTAAGGTATGGGAATGCCGTAACTGTGGACATGTTGTGGTAGGAACAAAGGCACCTGAGATATGTCCAGTATGTAACCATCCACAGAGTTATTTCGAAATACGTGAAGAGAACTATTAAAGAGAAGGAGATTATTACAAAGAAGAAAGTGATTATTAAAAAAAGCAGTAATGATAGGCTGTGGCTTTGTTGGTTCTGCATCAGTTGGTAAAGAAGCATTAAAGTTTAAGAATCGGCGGATGCTTTGAAAAAAGTTATAGAAACAATTGGATTTTAAATTTTAAACATAGGAAGATAAAAAAGATGGAAGTAAAATATTCTGTATGCAATCATTGTGGAAACATTATTGAAATGGTAAAGGATCAAGGCGTACCAGTAATGTGTTGCGGAGAACCTATGCAGGAATTAAAAGCCGGAGTGACAGATGCTGCTGTCGAGAAGCATGTACCTGTATATACGGTAGAAGGCAGTCATGTTCATGTCGTGGTCGGAGAGACAAAACATCCAATGCTTGAAGAGCATTTTATTGAGTGGATTACATTAAATACAAACCAGGGAATATACAGAAAACAGTTAAATCCAGGGCAGGAGCCGGTAGCAGATTTTTGTCTTTGCGATGGTGAACAGATAGAAGAAGTATATGCATATTGTAACCTGCATGGATTATGGAAATGCTAAAAGCATTTATACATATTAAGGTTACAGAACAACACAAATACAACAGTAATATATGCTGTGTATTAATATATTTATAAGGAGGAACAAACTAATGAAATATGTATGTGACGTTTGCGGATGGGAATATGATGAAGAGGAAGGTTATCCTGAAGGTGGTATTGCACCAGGAACAAAGTGGGAGGATGTTCCGGAAGATTTTGAATGCCCATTATGTAATGTTGGAAAAGATCAGTTTTCAGAAGTTGAATAGAAGCCTAATCTTGTGTTAAATATGGATGGATAAATCAAAACCCTGTTGTGTGAGCAACAGGGTTTTTTATTGCGATATTTTGTGATGATATCACAGAAAATAATCTACCTTTTGCTTATAATGTAGCTAGAAACTAAGTAAGGAGGTAGTCTAAATGAGATTAAAAGATAAAGTTGCAATCATTACGGGTGGAAGCCGTGGTATAGGATTTGCTACAGCTGATAAATTCTTGAAGGAAGGTGCTTCAGTTGTGTTGGCAGCAAGTTCACAGGAATCGGCAGATGTTGCTGTAGATAAATTAAAAGAAAAATATCCCAATGCAATAGTTGCTGGAATTAGTCCAAATCTGGCAAGCATGGAGTCTGTCAGAAAGGCTTTTAAAGAGGCAACTGAAAAATATGGATGTGTCGACATACTGGTAAATAATGCAGGGATTTCAGAAAACACCTCATTTATGGATTATACAGAGGAGACTTTCGATAAAGTCATGAATCTAAATGTAAAAGGAGTATTTAATACTACTCGTGTAGCAGCAGAATGTATGGTGGCAAGAGGCAAGGGGGTCATTCTCTCAACTTCTTCCATGGTGAGTATTTCGGGACAGCCAAGTGGGTTTGCTTATCCGGCATCGAAGTTTGCAGTAAACGGATTAACTGTTTCATTGGCAAGAGAACTAGGACCTAAAGGTATTCGTGTTAATGCTGTTGCACCTGGGATTACAGAAACTGATATGATGAAGGCCGTGCCAAAGGAAGTTATCGAACCTATGATTGAAAGAATTCCATTGCGTCGTCTTGGACAGCCAGAAGATATTGCCAATGCGTTTGTGTTTCTTGCTTCAGATGAGGCGAGTTACATTACAGGTGTTATATTAAGTGTAGATGGTATGGCAAGAAGTTAAGTTAATGAGGTATGGTGATGTAATCACGGAAAATAAATGAAATTAAGACTATAATAAATCTACAAAAAGAAAAAGATAAGGAGGACTATAAAATGTCTGCTATTAATATCAATAAAAATAATTTTCAGAACGAAGTACTGAATTCCGATAAACCCGTTCTTTTAGATTTTTGGGCATCTTGGTGTGCACCTTGCCGCATGGTAGTACCTATTGTAGAGGAGATTGCAAGTGAGCGTAGAGATATTAAAGTTGGAAAGATTAATGTAGATGAAGAGCCTGAACTGGCAAATAAGTTCAGTATTATGAGCATTCCGACTTTAGTGGTTATGAAGAATGGGAAGATTGTACAGCAGGTTTCAGGGGCGAGACCTAAGAATGCGATTTTAGAAATGCTTTAGGGAGGTGTGCTAATGGGATTTTTTGATCTCTTTAAACAGTCGAATATTAATCAAGGCATAGAAGAATATAAAAGGACTGATGATGCAGTTCTGCTGGATGTACGTACACCGCAGGAATATCAGGAAGGACATATACCAGAAAGTAAAAATGTGCCGTTGCAGCAACTTGACAATATTGCTTCTGTAGCGAAGAATAAGGATATCCCACTGTTTGTATACTGTTATTCAGGTTCACGAAGCCGCCAGGCAGCTGGGATACTGCAACGAATGGGATATTCTAAAGTAAATAATATCGGTGGCATTGCAGCTTACTCAGGAAAGGTGGAAAAATAAGATGAAGGTAATAATTGTAGGAGGTGTAGCCGGAGGAGCTACAGCTGCAGCAAGAATACGCAGACTGAATGAACATGCTGAAATTACTGTGTTTGAAAGATCCGGATACATATCCTATGCAAATTGTGGACTTCCATATTATATTGGAGACGTGATCACAGACCCGGAAGAACTTACACTACAGACACCAGAGAGTTTTTTTAAACGCTTCCGTATTAACATGAAAATTCATCATGAAGTTATCTCCATACATCCGGAACGTAAAACGGTTTCAGTGAAAAATTTAGAGAATGGTGAGATATTTGAAGAAAAATATGATAAGCTGATCCTCTCTCCAGGTGCAAAGCCAACACAGCCGAGACTTCCCGGAGTAGGTATTGATAAACTTTTTACACTTCGTACTGTAGAAGACACTTTTCGGATAAAGGAATATATAAATAAGAATCATCCAAAATCGGCTGTATTGGCAGGTGGCGGTTTTATTGGTCTGGAACTGGCAGAAAATTTGAGGGAGCTTGGCATGGATGTTACGATTGTCCAGAGGCCTAAGCAGCTGATGAACCCTTTTGACCCGGATATGGCATCCATGATCCATAATGAAATGAGAAAGCATGGGATAAAACTGGTACTGGGCTATACAGTAGAAGGATTTAAAGAAAAAGACAACGGAGTGGAGGTCCTGTTGAAAGATAATCCATCCCTTCAGGCTGATATGGTAGTTCTGGCAATCGGAGTCACACCAGACACAGTATTAGCAAAAGAAGCCGGTCTGGAACTTGGCATCAAGGAAAGTATTGTAGTGAATGACAGAATGGAAACCTCTGTACCGGATATTTATGCTGCAGGTGATGCAGTTCAGGTAAAACATTATGTTACGGGTAATGATGCGCTGATTTCTTTGGCAGGACCAGCCAATAAACAGGGCAGAATCATCGCTGATAATATTTGTGGCGGTGATAGTCGTTACCTGGGCAGTCAGGGAAGCTCCGTTATCAAAGTATTTGATATGACAGCAGCTACTACAGGTATCAATGAAACCAATGCCAAAAAGTCAGGATTAGAGGTAGATACAGTAATTCTTTCTCCTATGAGTCATGCCGGTTACTATCCTGGTGGAAAAGTGATGACCATGAAGGTGGTTTTTGAAAAAGAGACTTATCGTTTGCTTGGTGCTCAGATTATTGGATATGAAGGTGTTGATAAACGTATTGATGTGCTGGCAACAGCAATTCATGCAGGACTGAAGGCAACCCAGTTGAAAGATTTGGATCTCGCATATGCACCGCCATATTCCTCTGCAAAGGATCCTGTAAATATGGCCGGATTCATGATAGACAATATAGCAAAAGGAACCTTAAAACAATGGCATTTGGAAGATATGGATAAGATTTCTAAAGATAAAAATGCTGTGTTGCTGGATGTGAGAACAGTAGGTGAATTTAGCAGGGGCCATATTAATGGATTTAAAAACATTCCTGTAGATGAACTGAGGGAACGTATCAATGAAGTTGAGAAGGGAAAGCCTGTTTACCTGATATGCCAGAGTGGGCTGCGAAGTTATATTGCCAGTCGTATTCTGGAAGGAAATGGATATGAAACATACAACTTCTCCGGCGGATTCCGCTTCTATGATGCAGTTGTCAATGACCGTGCGCTGATTGAAAAGGCATATGCATGTGGTATGGATTATTAAAAATAATCATAATATTTTTATAATTTTCTCGTAATATAAAAAGATCCCCCATTTATTAGAATGACTTTCATAATTCTGATAAATGGAGGATTCTTCTTTATATGTTACAGAAAAACAATTTTATGACCTTTGGAGTGTTTCCAGTCTTTTTGGATCAAGGATTGTGATTTTGCCACGGGAGAGTTTGACGAGACCCTCGCCTTGAAAGTATCGAAGCATTCGAGTGATAACCTCCCTGTGGGAACCAAGATGGTTTGCGATAGTTTCGTGAGTGATTTTCAGTTCATTTGTTCCTTCAATGGATGTTTCTTCTAAAAGAAATGAAGCAACACGCTTATCCAAACTCTTCCACATAATCTGTTCAATCAGCCACATGACATCAGAAAAACGGGTAGCCATTAACTCATTGGTATAATTTGCGACAGGAGCAGATTCTTTCATGATGCCCTTATAGATTTCAGCAGGGATGATCCAAAGATCCGTATCTTTTTCTGCTTCAATGGTTACTTCAAATTGAATAGACCGCATGATACATGAGGCGGATAAAAGACACATATCCATATCGAACAGACGGTAAAGTGTAATCTCCCGTCCTTCATCTGAAAGTATGTAAGTTCGAAGCTGCCCGGATTTAACCAGTAATAATCCAGTACAATCCAGGTTTCCATTGTGAATGATTGTCCCTTTTTTTACATACTGTGTGATTAAATTGTCTGAAATTATTTTTTTCTGTGCTGTATTTAAGTCATTCCATAGTGGAAAACAATTTTCGAAGTTCATAACCGTTATCTCCTTTACGAACATAGTATACTTGCTTTTTTTAGATGCGTCAATTATATAACTGGCATATGCCATAAATAGAAATAAAAAGAAGTGTAATAAAGTAAATTATCTTTTCTGTGATATCATCACGGAAGCAAGCACTTATTTGGGGTATATTAAGTTCAAATAGGAGAAGGAGTTGAAAAATATGACATCTATAAATATAAATAAAGAAAAGTTTGGACAATTAATTCATAAGGAAAAACCGGTTTTGGTTGATTTCTGGGCACCTTGGTGTGGTTATTGCCGTAGAATTGGAGCGGCTTATGAAAAAATAAGTGAAGAATACAGCGATATTCTTATTGCTGGAAAAGTGAATATTGATGAAGAACCACAGATTGCAGAAGCTGAAAAGATTGAGGTGATTCCTACGCTGGTTTTATATCGAAATGGAAAGGCAATAGATTCTATTGTTGCACCTGAATCAAAAATAATGATAGAGAATTTTATTAATGAAGCATTGGAAAAATAAAAGGAGGACTGCTGTATGAATGAAAATCATGTTTACGATATGATTATCGTGGGGGGAGGACCTGGAGGGTATACTTCAGCATTATACGCAGCCAGAGCAGGATTTGATACAATTGTTTTAGAAAAATTATCTGCAGGTGGTCAGATGTCATTGACCTGGCAGATTGATAACTATCCTGGTTTTGAAAATGGAATTGACGGATTTTCATTGGCAGAGAAAATGCAAAAACAGGCGGAAAAATTTGGCGCTAAAAGTGAATATGCTGAAGTTTTTAATATGGATTTAACAGGAAAGCTTAAGAGAGTAGAAACTAGTTCGGGAATTTATATTGGGAAAACAGTAGTGATTGCTACTGGAGCAAATCCAAGAGAACTTGGTCTCGCTAAAGAAAAAGAATTGATAGGTCATGGGGTTGCTTATTGTGCCTCCTGTGATGGTATGTTTTATAAAGATAAGATCGTGGTGGTTGTTGGTGGTGGAAATTCTGCTGTATCAGATGCTGTTCTTTTAAGTCGAATTGCTAAGAAAGTCATCATTGTTCATCGAAGAGATACATTACGTGCAACGAAAATCTACCATGACCAGCTGATGAAAACTGAAAATATAGAGTTTCGATGGAACAATACAGTAAATGAACTGATTTATGGAGAACGATTGACTGGTGTGCGGTTGAAAGATACAGTTACAGGAGAAGAAAACATTATAGAATGTGACGGCCTGTTTGTGAGTATAGGAAGAAAACCGACAACAGATTTTTTAGATAATCAGATAGAACTGGATAATAAAGGATATATTGTGGCAGGTGAAAACACTGAAACGAGTATTCCGGGTGTTTATGCTGTAGGAGATGTCAGAACAAAGTTACTTCGTCAGATAGTAACAGCAGTGGCAGATGGTGCTATGGCAGTACATATGGCAGAAGAGTATATGGAGAAATAATAATCAGAATTTGAATAGTGAACTTTTTATACTGAAATATGTACGATTTCAATAATGACATGAACTTATGGGAACGTATTGCGGATACTTTGTGAACTTTATCCTGATACAATGATTATGCTGATGAAAGAAGGCATAGATAACTGAATACAAGAAAGAGACAAAAGCCTCAGTAGTTAGGAAAAAAACTACTGGGGCTTTTTTTCGTGCCTGAATTTCTCGGCCAATAACTGCGGGGATGTCCCGGCAGGATAAAGGTGGAGCAGGCATGATCCTAAACAGAGGTCCGCCTTCTGGATTTGAAACGAGCAACAAGATTTCAAATTCAGGAGGAACGGATATGTATATTGAACACCCATATTTTTATGAAGGAAAGTACTACGCAAATATTGATGGAGAAATGATCGAGATTACAAAAGAAGTTGCGTATGCGATGAACAATTTTTACAGAAGCAGCAAGGCAAAAAAAAGTTGAGATTAAGAATGAACTGGGTGAGGTTGTGGATAAGATGCTGAGAGAAGTACCTTACAGCGGTCAGTCCATTGATGGAGAAGGCTTCATGATTGAGGATTTTCCAGATCTGAACTGTGATGTGGAGCACTGTGTACTGACAAAAATGGAACAGCAGGATATTCACACAGTGATCAATCAACTGAACTCAGAGGAACGCATGATTATTTATGGCATTTTCTTTGAAAACAAGACACAGACACAGATGGCGGAAATTATGGGGATTTCCAGACAGATGCTGTCATACAAGCTGAAATCCACTCTTAATAAGATGCGTGAAATGTATATGAATAAATTTTTTTAAAAAATTTTTCAAAATCTTTTGCATCTGCCAAAGTCATTTGACTTTAGTAATTAGAGGAAGTTAAAGGACTTCCTAAAATGAACCATGATAACTGAATATCCAATAATAACTGACGTGACATTTCATGCAAAGAGCACGAGGAAGATGCCGCTATAGGATTATAAGACAAAACAAAGATTTTTAGTTCAGTCTGTAATGCTGCGAAAAAGCACTGACCGAAGCCGGCTAGCAGGCTGGTGATGCGATGATATGTATGAGATGCGATACACTTGCAGATCCTGAGAAGTCTGTAACTGGTAAACCTATGAACTGCTGGAGCCTAGAAACGAGAGTTTCCGGGTTGTGGTCCGGAGTATGCATCCGGGCAGGTTATTATTCCCTTCCTCATATGCGGGAGTAACGATTCGGGGTATCGAGGATAAATAGAATCGAGCGAGCACTGTTTAATAATCAAATTGGCTATAGAGGTTATGCGGCAGAGCTTTCCTTATGGGAAAGAAACTCTGCCGTATTCCTGTGGAGCCAATATAGCGCTATGGATGCTTTACAAATAAAAATAATAGATTGGAGAGAGGACAAATGACAATCCGCAGAGGAGATATTTTATGGGCAGATCTCGGTATGTTTCCTACAACATCTGTTCAGGGTGGAGTAAGACCGGTGATCGTAGTGAGTAATAATAAAGCCAATACATACAGTTCAGTCATAACGGTAGTTCCGCTGACATCAAGAATTTATAAGAAACGGTATTTGCCAACACATGTATTTATCAGCAAATATGATATGACGGGAATCCGAAAAGGAAGCCTGGCACTGGCTGAACAGGTTATGAGCATTTCTACGAAATGTATTATTGAGAAATGCGGAAGAGTGAACAAGTGGAGCCTGGATCGGGTACTGAAAGCAGTACAGATTCAGATGGGAATGGAAGGAGAAGGGCATGACGGCAGAGGAATACAGAAACTATCTGGAGCAGGATTTCAGTGATGTAGATATCAATGAAATGACTGATCTACGGATGATAAAAGCAGACAGAAATAAATCGCTTCAGGAACGGAGAGATATTTTTCTGAATAAAGTAGGAAATCCATATTTGGTCCGGATCGGCAATATGAAAGTAAAAGTCAGATTTGCCAATAACGGTATATCTATGGAGCAGGCATTTGAGAATATGCTTCTGAGTGTCTGAAAAAGTACTGGCAAGATTGAGGGGACTGTGTTAGAATGTCGGTAAGGACAAATTATGCAGCCCCCTTTTATTACATGGATTTTCTGACGTAATAAAAGGAGGTAAGATATGTATCAGAATATCAATAAAATCTATCATGCCGCCATCTATGTCAGATTATCTAAAGAAGATGGCGATATTTCCAGTTCAGCAAAACTGGAAAGTAACAGCATTTCTAACCAGAAAGCTTTGATTCTGGATTTCCTGAAAGACAAAAAAGATATAGAAGTTGTTTCAGTCCGAGTTGATGATGGCTACTCAGGCTCTGATTTTGATCGTCCTGCATTCCAGGCAATGCTGGAAGATATCCGGCGTGGAATTGTAGATTGCGTAGTGGTAAAAGATTTATCACGATTTGGAAGGGAATATATTGATTCCGGGAAGTATATCGAGAGATTATTCCCGGCTCTTGGTGTGCGTTTTATTGCCATCAATGACAATTATGACAGTCTCAAGGGAAAGAATCAGGCAGACGAAATTATTATCCCATTTAAGAATTTAATCAATGATGCTTATTGCCGTGACATTTCTATTAAGATCAGGAGTAATCTTGAGATTAAGAGGAAAAAAGGCGAATGCGTGACTCCGTTTGTAGCTTTTGGATACAGGAAGACAAAGACAGATAAGCATAAATTAGAGATTGATCCATCTGCAGGCAGTGTAGTACAGGATATTTTTAAGATGAAGCTGCAGGGAATGAGTCAGGATGCGATTGCTAATCGTTTAAATGAACTGGGTATTCTTTCCCCATTTGAGTATAAAATCAGCAGTGGTAGTCATTATGAAACAGGCTTCCAGCAGAAAGAACAGGCACTTTGGAGTTCCGTTACCGTCCGCAGGATACTGGAAAACGAGGTTTATATCGGAAACCTTGTGCAGGGAAAAAGGACGACACCGAACCATAAAGTGAAGCAGACTTATGTGAAACCGGAAGATGACTGGATCCGGATTGAGAAAAATCATGAGCCATTGGTGAGTGACCGTGATTTTGAAATTGTTCAGAGACTTCTGGGCATGGATACACGTACTTTGCCTGACCAAAAGCAAGTATATCTGTTATCCGGAATTGCTGTATGTGCGGATTGTGGTGCACCTATGACAAGAAAGGTTTCTACTGTGGCAGGGAAAAAATATGCTTATTATCTATGTTCCGCAAATAAAGAAACAAAACGCTGTTCTAGTCATAGAATACCGGAAAAGGATCTGGAAGATGCCGTACTGGTGATGCTGAAACAGCATATCCAGAATATCCTGCACCTGAAAAGAGTCCTGGAATTTATTGGTACTGTGCCATTTCAGGAGATCAATATGAAGAAGCTGCAGGACAGGCTGGAGAAGAAAAAACAGGAGACAGAACGTTGTAAGGAGTTACGGATGATGCTCTATTCGGATATGAAAGAGGGCATTGTATCAAAAGAAGACTATGTAGAGCTTCATGCAGCCTATGGAAAGAGGCTTAGAAATGTGGAAGAGAGTCTCCGTGCAATCCAGAAAGAAATGGATAGTGAGCTGGAAAAAGCAGACAATGCCAATACCTGGCTGGATTATTTTGTGAAATATCAGGATATTGAAGAACTGTCCCGCACAGTGGTGGTAGAACTGATCAGGAAAATCAGAGTATATGATAAAAAGAATATAGAGATCACTTTTGATTTTGATGATTGTTATCAGACATTGCTGAATCAATTACCGGCTATGGGAGTTGATACGGTAATAGATGATGATAATAATCTGCAGGTCAAGGTAAAGGAGGTTGTATAAAATGGCACGAAAGAGTAGGAAAAACATTCCGGAAGTAGTCGGCAGTGCAACCGTCCAGACAGAGGTGAGAAGACCATTCCGGGCAGGATTGTATGCCAGAATTTCAATGGAAACAGAAGAAACATTGGAAAGAGGAACGATAGAAACCCAGGTGGAATTGATGAAAAACTTTGTAGCAGATACGGAAGATATTTCGGTTGCGGAAGTTTATAGGGACTCAGACTATTCAGGTACAAATTTTGACCGTCCTGGATTTGTACAGATGATGGAAGATATCAAGCATGGAAAAATCAATTGTGTTATTGTAAAAGATTTGTCCAGACTTGGAAGAAATTATGTCGAAACCAGCAATTATATTGAACGAGTATTCCCGTTTTTCCATGTAAGATTCCTGGCTGTGACAGATGATTTCGATTCCTTCAGAGAGGGTGTGGATCTTACAGTTCCACTGAAGAATATTATCAATGAGTTCTATTCGAAAGACCTTGCCAAGAAGAGCAGCAGCGCAAAAAAAGCACTTTGGAAAGAGGGGAAATTTACAAGTGCCTGGGAACCGTATGGTTATAGAAAGTCAGAAGAAGACCATCATCAGTTGATTGTTGATGAAGAAGCTGCAGACCATCTGAAAAGTATATTTTCTATGTATATGAATGGCAGGAACTATAGTGATATTGCAAGACAGCTCAATAAAGATGGAGTTTTATCGCCGACTTTACAGAGAAAATTCTATAAAACCGGTGAAAAGCCGCTTCCGGAGTCAAAACCCTGGAACAATTATGAAGTGAAGCGAGTACTTCAGGATGTTCATTGCACAGGTGATTCTGTATTTGGAAAATATCAGCAAAGTGTTTTCCAGGGAAATAAACAGAGAAATCGACCAGAGAGTGATTGGGTGCATGTGGAGAACACGCATGAAGGGATTATAGATAGAGAGTTGTTTCAACAGGTACAATCTAAAATCCAGGAATATACGGAAGCTTATAAGAAGAAACATCAGCAGAACAATGGGGCTATTAGAAACCATAATTTCTATACAGGAAAGATATGGTGCGGAGGCTGTGGCAACCGCATGACGTTGTCCAGAGAAAGAAATGGCACATTCTTTTATATCTGCGGAGCCAATACTAACCATAAATCCGGAGGAAAGCAACAGGCAATGCGACTACAAAGAGATCAATACCGCAGAATTGCAAAAACAGAGCCGACAGTTGACCTCGGAAAAGATGAAATTCTATGATGATTACAAAGATGGTCGTATAGATCGTGATTCGTATAAGCAGAGAGCTGGAAAGATAAGTGTACAGCTGGATGAAATAAAACGAAAGATAGAAGATGCGGAGAATAGCAAAAAGCTTCTTGAACAAAATGAACTTTCTGATAAAATAAAACTAAAAGATTTCTTGGGAATTCAGAAGTTCGATACAGAGAAGCTGCGTGAGATTATCAAAGTGATCCGTGTTCATAGTCATGATGAAATTGAAATCGAATGGAATTTTGACGATATTTTTTCGGAACAGAGGTAACTTGAGCAGGACAAGAATGACTTATCAGAAGATAATAAAGGTACTGGGACTACCTGATGGAAGCGTCAGATAGTCTTCGGCAGAAAAAAATAAAATTTTTTTTATCCTATACTTGACACATCCACATGTATGTCGGCATACCTATTGCTCAAATATGGCAAAATCCGGAATGAATCCAAAAGCATTGCAATATTTGATGGGGCACTCAGACATCAGCGTAACGCTGAATACATATACGTATGTAAATCTTGAGGATGCCAGGGAAGAAGTTGCCCGGATTCAGGTTGTGTAATTACGATTTTTAATTGAAAATAGCAAGGTGTAAAATAGAAAAACATACACCTTATTTTACACCTTTTGCGGACGATATTATGCGAAAATAAACCAGGTTATGCCAGAAAGCAAAAATTTACAAAGGCTCACAAAGCCCGAAATACCAAGAAAAACTAAGAAATGCGAGGTTATGCAACAATGATAAAAGTATTATTCATCTGCCACGGCACTACCTTAGCAAAATTCTGAAAAACCTTGATTTTACAGTATATTTTTGAACCAGTAGGGATGTTTTACTAAGTTTTTACTAAAGAGGAATCCCTAGCACGAATTTAGAAAAGTAACATATAGTATGACCTTATTAATTGGTAGAACAATTGGTAAGGTCCTTTTTTATTTCAAGGAGGTTCAAAATGAAAAGTACAGCGTTAGGAGCAGAAAACATTATTTTTATCAGTGATGCACATGAAAAATTCTACTATGAAAAATTACAAGAAGTACGGTATCAGGATGTGTACCATAAGGCATTGTGTTATTGTCTGGGTATTAATGGAGATACCAGAAAAAATGCTGACAGAATTTATAATTTTAAAACGGGGTCTGTTAAAACGAAATGTTTACATGAAGGATGGCAGACAAGCGGTAGCTTAAAAGTAGTGAGGATGGCATTTAATCTGTACTGTAACAGCACGCCAAGCGTTTGGGATTATGAAGATGCAGAGGAACAGGTAAACGAGTGCAGACAGTATACAGTAGAGGATATCTTCTGCTGTGCATATGCACCATATTTTTGGCAGGCAGTACAGATCCGTTATCCGGAATATGTAGTGTACAATCAAAAGTTACATGCCATGCTTGGAGGAATAGATTAATGCTGAAAGTGAGACTGATGGGAACAAAAAATGATATTGCATGGTTTCAGAAAATCCTGCAGCGTCATCCTAAAATTGAAGTTATGGAATTATCGGAACTTTATTCCAATAAAGGGACGAGCAAATATTATAGAGCTTATGCTGAAATTGAAAAAAGTAATGTAAATAAAAAATAGTAGAAAAACAGGAGAATTATATCATGTGCAAAATAATCGCAATCGCAAATCAAAAAGGTGGAGTAGCAAAGACTACAACCACTATTAATCTTGGAGTAGGACTGTCTAAGGTTGGAAAACGTGTAATGCTGATAGATGCTGATCCACAGGGACATTTGACAATGGGACTTGGTTTTCCAAAGAACTTAAGGGTAACATTGAAAACAATGATGGAAAATATCATTATGGGATTAGAATTTGATCCCAGGGAAGCAATTTTACACCATGAGGAAGGAATAGATGTAATTCCATCTAATAAACTTCTTTCGGGAATGGACATGTCATTATTTACGGTAGAGGACAGAGAAAAAGTCTTAAAAGAATATCTGGAACTTTTGGAAAATGATTATGACTATATCCTGATTGATTGTATGCCCTCGTTGGGAATGATGACAATTAATGCGTTAAGTGCAGCTGATAGCGTTTTGATTCCGGTGCAGCCTCAATACTATGCGGCAGATGGCCTCATGGAATTACTGAAAGTTGTGAAAGGCATTCATCAGAGATTTAATCCTGATTTACAGATTGAAGGGATTCTGTTTACAATGGACAGCAGTCATTATAATAATTCAAAGAGAAATAAGCAGGCAGTACGAGATGCTTATGGAGCAGAGATTATAATTTTTGATCAGACAATTCCAAGAACAGAAGCTCTTGCCGAAACTGCATCAGAAGGTGTCAGTATTTTTTCTTACGATGCAAAAGGAAAAGGTGCGTACAGTTATCAAGCACTTGTCCAGGAGGTGCTGAATCATGCGTAAACCTAAGAAAGAAATTCAGCTTACTTCTTATGATGAATTGCTTGGAATCAATGAAGCTGAACAGAATACTCTTAATCAGATTGTTGAAGTGCCATTAAATGAGTTACATCCTTTTAGAAATCATCCATTTCATGTAAATGATGATGAAAAAATGGCTGAAACAGTAGAAAGTATCAAGAATTATGGCATCTTAAATCCTGCATTGGTACGTCCTCGCGCAGAGGGAGGATATGAACTGATTGCTGGTCACAGGAGAAAACGTGGTTGCGAACTGGCTGGAAAAAGTAAAATGCCAGTACTCATACGGAACTATACCGATGATGAAGCCGTAATCGTTATGGTGGATTCTAATATACAGAGAGAAAATTTGCTTCCAAGCGAAAAGGCATATGCTTATAAGATGAAGATGGATGCAGTAAAACATCAGGGCATAAAAGACGAAAACGCAGCTTCTGTTGACAGTGCAGATCTGGTTGGACAGGCTGCCGGTGACAGTGGAAGAACCGTTCAGCGTTATATACGCTTGACCTGTCTTATTCCGGAATTGCTGAAATTGTTGGATGAAGGAAAGATTAATTTTACAGTAGGTGTTTCATTAACCTATTTATCAGAAACGGAGCAGATTTGGGTGAAAGACTGCATAGTGTCTGGAGCAAGCTCTGTTACAGGTTCAATGGCAACAAAACTGAAGCAATACAGCGATGAAGGTAATCTGACAGAATTAGCGGTACAGCTTATTCTGAATGAAAAGAAAACAGAGACAGGAAAAGTTACTTTAACTGAAAAGAAAATACGAAAGTATTTTCCAAAGGAATATAACAGAGAACAGATTGAACAGGTTATCTATGAACTGCTTGATAACTGGAAGAAAAGCCAATAACGAGGGAAGGAGGGAAAGCAAAATGGCAAAATCCGAAAGCACAAAAATAGAGTTTGGTTATTTTCACGATTATGAATCGGAACAGTTTGCTTTTTACCGTATTCCCAAAGTATTATTCACAGATGAATATTTCCGTAATCTGTCCAGCGATGCAAAGGTTCTTTATGGGCTGATGCTGGACAGAATGGCTTTATCTATCAGACATCAGTGGTTTGATGAAGAGGGCAAGGTTTATATTATTTTTACTGTTGAACAGGTTATTCAGTATATGAATTGTGGAAGAGATAAAGCAATGAAAACGCTTGCAGAACTGGATACCAAAAAGGGAATCGGATTAATTGAAAGAGTCAAACAAGGATTTGGTAAACCGGATATTATTTATGTAAAGAACTTTATTTTAAGGACATCAAAAGATGTTAAAAACAATGATGAATCCGAAGAGAGTATTCAACAAAATCGAGAGGTCGAAGAAGTCGACTTATCGGAGTCGGAAAAATCGACTTATCGTGGTCGGAAAAATCGACTTCAAGGGGTCGGAAAAACCGACTTCAAGAGGTCGGAAAATACGACTTATCGTGGTCGAAAAATCAGAACTACAGAAGTCGGAAAAACCGACCCTAATAATACTAATTATAATTATACTGATATTAGTAATACTGACAGAAGTAATACTGATCTTATCAATCTTTCAGATTCTTCCGAACAGCAGTCAATGGATTTGATGGAAGAGATGGAGTTATTCCAGATGAATACTGCACTTGTAAAAAGAAATATTGAATATGACTGTCTTGTACAACGATGCAGACTGGGGGAACAGCAACAGTTGGATGAAATTGTGGCACTAATTGTGGAAACAATCAGCATAGAACGGGAGAATATTACGATCAGTGGAGTGAAATACCCATATCAGTTCGTAAAAAGCAGATTATTGTTGCTGGAAGAAAGCCACATAGAGTATGTACTTGACTGTCTGCATGAGAATACCAGGGAAGTAAAGAACATAAAAGCGTAGTGTAGCACAAAAGGCAGGGTTTATATAGTGTTTTCTTCCCTTTCTGGAAAAAATCTAAGAAAGGACTGGAAAATGTAAGTTTTCCAAAGGTACACTTATGGCATTTTTTACAACGGCAATTACGACCTTAAAAACATTGGTTTGTGCGATCGGAGCCGGACTTGCAGCCTGGGGAGTGATCAATCTGCTGGAAGGATATGGAACGGACAATCCGGGTGCAAATGCTCATGTACGGTAAGGAAGCAAGCAACCGAAAACAAGAGATAGACCGCCAGCACTACACTATTCCGAACCAAAGACCAAAAGATAAGCATTGTGGGAAAATCTAAACTTTTGGATTTTCCTACAATGCCGACTACGGCGGAATCCTTCCCACTCCTTATATCTTTATTTCCGTATACATTGAATTTGTATTTAGTAAATGCTATAATGTCCCTATTCAAATTATAAATGTGTTGAATTAGTTACATGTACATATTTTTTGTGCCGCATAAATACCCTGTTGAGGTTGTCGTTCTTTGTCCAGATGTGGAAACAATAAAAGGAAGGGAACGATACAGGGAGAAAACAGGCTATTCCGGCTTTACGGTTGAAACCTTATACGATACATTTATGCAGACAACACCACGGATCGGCTTTTGGCTGGACAATTCCAACCAAACACCACAGCAGACAGCAGAAACCATTCTGAACGCCAGAAAGTCGGTATGATTGTTACATATAAGGGGAAGAAAAATTTCTTTTAGGTACTTTCTTTCCTAAAACTAATGTGATATAATAGCATCATTCCAAAAAAGGAGTAAAAAATATGCGGCAAGGTATTCTTAAATAAAACTATAATCAAATAGTGGGAACAAAGGATTATGATAGTCCCTTTTGTGGGGGCTTGGTTTTTTGTACCCAATTTAAAAATACTTTTGCCTTATCAATTTTGACATATCCGAAAAACAGCAATCACAAACAGGTGTATGCTGTATATGTGTATGTCCGCAAATTATAATCCCCAGTGGTAAAAGTATTTTACTGCTGGGGATTTTTATGCCCTTTTGGGGCTGTAAAAGGAGGACAATCACATGAAAATAATCAATATTGGAATTCTCGCCCATGTAGACGCAGGAAAAACAACATTGACGGAAAGCCTGCTGTACACCAGTGGAGCGATTGCGGAACAAGGAAACGTGGATAAAGGAACTACAAGAACAGACACTATGATTTTGGAACGGCAGCGCGGAATTACCATTCAGACAGCGGTTACTTCTTTTTGCTGGAATGATTATAAAATCAATATCGTGGACACTCCCGGTCATATGGATTTTTTAACCGAAGCATACCGCTCTTTATCTGTCCTTGACGGAGCTGTTTTAGTCATTTCGGCAAAAGACGGCGTACAGGCACAAACCCGTATATTATTCCATGCGCTTCAGAAAATGGACATTCCGACAATTATCTTTATAAATAAGATAGACCAAAATGGGATCGACCTGCGGCGTGTTTACCAAAGCATTAAAGATAAACTTACCAGTGATATGATTGTCATGCAGGAGGTTTCCCTGTCGCCAAAGATAACCATGACCGATATTTCTGATTTGGACAAATGGGATATGATTATTTCCGGAAGCGATGAACTATTAGAACGATATGTTGCAGAGGATTCTTTGGATATACAGGAATTACAATATGAAAAGTGCAAAAGAACCAGATGCTGCTCTTTGTTTCCTGTTTATCATGGGAGTGCAAAAGACAATTTAGGAACAGAAAAACTGATTGAAGCGATTACAGAAACTTTCATTACAGAAACAGACGATATTCAGTCTGAATTATGTGGATATGTTTTTAAGGTTGAGTATACAGAGCGGAAAAAACGGCTTTCTTATTTACGCCTGTATCATGGGACGCTCCATTTACGGGATACCCTGCTGCTGTCAAAAAAGGAAAAAATAAAGATTACAGAAATGTGTATTCCGTCAAATGGTGAAATCGTCCCGGTTGACCATGCCTGTCCGGGAGAAATTGTTATTTTAGCTGATGATACTTTGAAACTGAACGACATTCTGGGAAATGAAAAACTCCTGCCTCACAAAACACGGATTGATAATCCCATGCCATTACTTCGGACAACGGTAGAGCCGCAAAAGCCGGAGCAAAGGGAAGCCCTGTTAAATGCCCTCACAGAGATTGCTGATACAGACCCTCTTTTGCATTTTGACATTGATACTGTTACACATGAGATTATATTATCTTTTTTGGGAAAAGTACAGTTAGAAGTTATTTGTTCGCTATTAGAAGAAAAATATCATGTGGGCGTGGCTATGAAAGAGCCTTCGGTTATTTATCTGGAAAGACCGCAAAAAAAAGCGAGCTACACGATTCATATTGAAGTGCCGCCGAATCCGTTTTGGGCATCTATTGGTTTGACTGTAACACCGCTTCCTGTTGGAAGCGGAACACAATATAAAAGCGAGGTATCTCTCGGCTATTTAAACCAAAGTTTTCAAAATGCCGTCATGGAGGGTGTGCGTTATGGAATGGAGCAGGGCTTATATGGCTGGGGAGTGACAGACTGCCAAATTTGTTTTGATTATGGAGTTTATTACAGCCCGGTCAGCACCCCCGCTGATTTTCGTTTTCTTGCGCCTGTCGTGTTGGAGCAGGCATTGAAAAAAGCAGGAACACAACTGTTGGAACCATACCTTTCCTTTACCCTTTTTGCACCGCAGGAATATCTTTCACGGGCTTATAATGACGCACCAAAGTATTGCGCAATCATTGAATCAACCAGACTTGAAAAAGATGAAGTTATTTTTAAGGGGGAAATCCCTGCCCGTTGTATTGGTGAATATAGAAATGATTTGAATTTTTATACAAATGGAAGAAGTGTCTGCATTACAGAATTAAAAGGGTATCAGGAAACTTCCGGCGAGCCTGTGTTTCAGCCACGCCGCCCGAACAGCCGTTTAGACAAGATCCGGCATATGTTTCAGAAGATAATGTAACATCTTGCGCAATGCAAACGTTCATTGCTGGCTATTGCGAAATATCATTGATAAAATCAGCATCAGAGAGGAGGAACCATTTTGAACCAGAAACAGACGGATATTACAACAGGAAAGCAAATACGTCATCTGCGAACACAATCGGGAATGACACAGGAAGAACTGGCTGGGAAATTGAATGTTACCCGGCAGGCGCTATCGAATTGGGAGAGAGATGTTAATGAACCCGATTTAAATACGTTGAAAAAAATTTGTTTTCTTTTTGGAGTCCACATGGACGATTTTGCGAAGGAGGTAATAACAAAAATGGAAACATGTGAAAAAAAGAGAAACGACAATTTAATAAGTATGATATGGCAATTGGACTTTTTTATGGTGTCGGGATATTTCTTGGCATTGGTATTTTCTTTGTTGGCGGTTTTATGACAATGTCGGGTGCAGGGTGGGGAGCATCACTATTTGGCGGTGGCTGTTTTTCTCTTGTATTTGGCTTGATATGCCATGCAGTTATTACATTGAGAAGAAATGACAAATGATGACATATCCTGCTTTCTAGTCTTTTCGGTCATATCGCGTAAAAAAGCCGCTGCTTTTGGCTTTCCAATAGCGGCGGCAAAGGGAAATATCCTTTGAATACCTTACAGAAGAAAAGTTTTGCAGCATTATAAAAATAAAAGCCTATACCATTTTGGAAAGAAAAGATACATAATAGTCAAGACGGCAACAATCAGAAGTTATGGAGGGTAACAATGGAATATAGTAAGGAAGATTTAATGGAAGCAAAAAGGCAAATTTTGGGAGTGGGAGAGAACATGGGAACAGAGGAAAGCAAAAAGATCTGGGAGAAAAACGCACAATTTTGGGATGATGCAATGGGTGACGAATCCAATGAATTTCACAGAGAGGTAGTACGTCCCAAAGTAACGGAACTTCTCTCTCCTGATCCTTCGGATTACATTTTGGATATTGCGTGCGGCAATGGAAATTATTCTTCGTATCTTGCACAGAGAGGCGCTTCGGTCGTCGCTTTTGATTACAGCAAAAAAATGATAGAATTGGCTAAAAGACGGCGATCACAATATGCAAAACAAATTGAGTTTTGCGTAGCGGATGCGACCAATAGAGAAAGCTTATTAGGATTAAAAAGAAATCGAGCCTTTACGAAAGCAGTTTCTAATATGGCAATTATGGATATTACGGATATTGAACCGCTTTTTATGGCTGTTTATGAACTATTGGAGGAAAACGGGATTTTTGTCTTTGCAACGCAGCACCCTTGTTTTATCACATTGACTGAAAAATATATGACACCGCACAGTTACTATGATATAGCGATCGAAGGGCAGCCGGAGGAGCAGATTTATTATCATCGTTCCATACAAGATATTTTTAACCTTTGTTTCAGAGCTGGATTTGTCATTGATGGATTTTATGAAGAATGTTTCAAAAACAATAAAGAAATTCCTATGGTAATGATAGTAAGGCTTAAAAAGGTAAAACGTGATAGCTTAAAATAAATTCAAGTTTGCCGGATAAATAGCAAACCCGGCCGAGCCAGTCAACGGTCAAGATGAACGGGCTTCGCCCGCCGTTGACAGCCCCGCCCGGTTTTGCAGTTAGGCAGTCAAGGAGCGACAGCCTAAAGTGCTGCCGCCCCTTACTATCATAAAAAGCAACTACTAACCAGCCACAGCCCTTTTGGGAGGAAAGGGGGATTTTCCATGACCTGTACAGAAGAATATCGGGAACATATCGAGTACACTTTCCATGCCTTTTGCAAAGTCGTTATCCGAAATGCAACGATCAACGCAGCGAGGACACGGAGCAGGAAGCACAAAAGAGAAATATCCCTTGAATACCTCACAGACGAAAAGCACTACCCTTTAGGCACGACAGATGAATATTTCCAAGCCCCGGAGCCGGACGAGGAATACATACTTACCCTTTGCGGCGATACGGTCATTTTCAGCAGCGGTTTACTTGCGGAAGCCCTGTCACGGCTGGACGAACGGGAGCGGGAAATGATTTACCTGTCCTTTTTCAAGCGTATTCCACAGCACGAAATTGGCAGACAGTACGGGCGCAGCCGCAGCACAGCGGGCTACCATATCCGAAAAGCCCTACGGCAGCTCCAAGCGGAAATGGAGGGAATGGCATATGAGAAATAATAGGCTTCTCCCCTATGAAACAATCGTCCAAGCCGCCAGCGGGGAGCCGGAAGCGGTGGGAACTGTATTGCAGTATTACCGCCGCCGCATACAATGTGCCGCCCGTGTGAATGGACGGGTAGACCAAGATACAGAGGACTACATCACCCAGACGCTTCTCACAGCTATTTTCAAGTTCCGCTTTGGGAGATAGCCCTACCGCCTACAACTGAATAACCGCCGCTTCGCCGGCAACCAGAAAGCAGTAAATCTATTCAACAGATTTGCTGCTTTTTTTCGTTCCTGTTTGGCATTTTTGAAAATCCCCAGTATGAAAAAACAAAAGGGAAAATAGCCGCCGCAGTTGGCAAAATCCCTTACTTATCCGTAGAGGGTATCAAAGAAAAAAATACTGCCATTGTCCGCCTATTCCGGCTTGCGTGGTGTTGTAGGGAATAGAGGGGAAATTCTAAAAATCTCCGTCCATTTTGCTTTGCGTGGTGTTGTAGGTAGTGAAAGGAAAATTTTCAAGATAAGCCGGAATAGCGGGTAGCAAAGCCCTTTTGAAACGTTTTGTTAGCGGAAAGGACGGGAGCCGGGGAACGCCGGAGTTTTTCAGAGCAAGATTCTACCGCAGTACCAAAATTCGCTTTTCGCTCATTTTGCCCCTGCGGGAATCTTGTTGGGGAGTGCCTTCCCCAAACCCTGCTTATGCGGCTTGCGCCGCTTAAAAATCCCTCAAAATATTTTTTCGGATTTTTCAAAAACAGTTCCGCTTCACACCCCGTTTTTCTCCTATTAGTGAGAGGACACCACGCACAGAAAGGAGGTTTTACCATGCGAAAACGATACAACACACCGCACCGCAGCCGGGTAGTCAAGACACGCATGACCGAGGAAGAATACGCCGAGTTTGCGGAAAGGCTTTCTGCTTACAACATGAGCCAAGCCGAGTTTATCCGGCAAGCCATAACCGGGGCAGCCATACGCCCCATCATAACCGTTTCTCCTGTCAATGACGAGCTGCTTGCCGCTGTCGGGAAACTGACCGCCGAATACGGCAGGATCGGCGGCAACTTAAACCAGATAGCCCGGACGCTGAACGAGTGGCACAGCCCCTACCCGCAGCTTGCCGGGGAGGTGCGGGCGGCGGTTTCCGACCTTGCTGCCCTAAAGTTTGAAGTCTTGCAGAAAGTGGGTGACGCTGTTGGCAACATTCAAACATATCAGCTCTAAAAATGCCGACTATGGCGCAGCGGAAGCCTACCTCACATTTGAGCATGACGAGTTTACCATGAAGCCCACCCTTGATGAAAACGGGCGGCTGATACCGAGGGAGGATTACCGCATTTCTTCCCTTAACTGTGGGGGCGAAGATTTCGCTGTTGCCTGTATGCGAGCCAATCTCCGCTATGAGAAAAACCAAAAACGGGAAGATGTGAAAAGCCACCACTATATCATCAGCTTTGACCCACGGGACGGGACAGACAACGGCTTGACCGTAGACCGGGCGCAGGAGCTGGGCGAGCAGTTCTGTAAAGAGCATTTCCCCGGACACCAAGCCCTTGTATGCACCCACCCGGACGGGCATAACCACAGCGGCAATATCCATGTGCATATCGTCATCAACTCCCTGCGGATTTATGAAGTCCCGCTTCTGCCCTACATGGACAGACCAGCCGATACACGGGAGGGCTGCAAGCACCGCTGCACCAACGCCGCTATGGAATATTTCAAGAGTGAAGTCATGGAGATGTGCCACCGGGAGGGGCTTTACCAAATCGACCTCCTAAGCGGCAGCAAGGAACGGATAACGGAACGGGAATACTGGGCGGCAAAGAAAGGGCAGCTTGCCCTTGATAAAGAGAACGCCGCCAGAGAAGCCGCCGGACAGCCGACCAAGCCCACCAAGTTTGAAACGGACAAGGCGAAGCTGCGCCGGACGATACGGCAGGCACTTTCCCAAGCTACCAGCTTTGACGAGTTTTCTTCCCTTTTGCTGCGTGAGGGTGTGACTGTCAAGGAGAGTCGGGGGCGGCTTTCCTACCTCACGCCGGACAGGACAAAGCCTATCACAGCCCGGAAGCTGGGGGACGATTTTGACAAGGCTACTGTCCTTGCCCTGCTTACACAGAACGCCCGCAGAGCCGCCGAACAGACCAAAGCCATACCCGAATACCCTGCCGCAGTTAAAAAGCCGTCACAAGGGGAAAAAACCACAAAAACCACCCCGGCAGACAACACCTTGCAGCGCATGGTTGACCGGGAAGCCAAGCGAGCCGAGGGCAAGGGCGTGGGCTATGACCGCTGGGCGGCAAAGTACAATCTAAAGCAAATGGCGGCTACCGTTACCGCCTACCAGCAGTACGGCTTTTCTTCCCCGGAGGAACTGGACGAAGCCTGTTCTGCCGCCTATACCGCCATGCGGGAAAGCCTTACAGAGCTGAGGCAGGTGGAAAAGACGCTGGACGGGAAAAAGGAGCTGCAACGGCAGGTGCTTGCCTATTCCAAGACCCGCCCTGTCCGGGACGGGCTGAAACAGCAGAAAAACGCCAAAGCAAAAGCAGCCTACCGACAGAAGCACGAAAGCGACTTTATCATAGCAGACGCAGCCGCCCGTTATTTTAGGGAGAACGGCATTTCCAAGCTGCCAAGCTATAAAGCCCTGCAAGCAGAGATTGAAACCCTTATCAAAGAGAAAAACAGCGGCTACAAC
The DNA here is from genome assembly GCF_022868965.1 of Blautia sp. NSJ-140. NCBI lineage: Bacteria > Bacillati > Bacillota > Clostridia > Lachnospirales > Lachnospiraceae > Blautia > Blautia sp. NSJ-140. The sequence continues at coordinate 334,549 of NZ_JALIFS010000002.1, forward strand.
GATTACCGGGCAAAACGGGAGGAATACCGCCGCTTACAGACCGTCAAGGGCAATATCGACCAGATTTTACGCCGGGAGCGCAAGCCTGTGAAAAGGCAGGAACAGGAGCGATAAAAACCACCCCAAAATGTACCTGAACCCATACAGAACAAGGGGGCTGCCCCGTACCCTATCCCCAATACCAAAGGATTTTTTAACGGGCTTACAGGGCAGAAAAACCCCGAAAATGATACCGAGATGATACAGAATTACCGCCGATACCGCCACACCAGCGGAAACGGCAGAAAGGAGCGCACCCATGCCAAGAATGAGCAAGAAACGGCGGCTGGAATGGTCTTTTTTCCTGCGGCAAGTGAAAGTCGGGAATGCCACCTGCGACCGTATCACATACAACGACCTCTGCCGGAGCTGTACCCATAGCTGCAAGCAGAGCTTCCGGGCGGTTATCATACTCTGCCCCCGCTACTACTCCAAACGCCGGAAAAAGGAGGACAGGGACAATGGCAGATAACCGCAAGTATTACTACCTCAAGCTGAAAGAGAACTTTTTTGACAGCGACTCCATTGTACTGCTGGAAGATATGAAAGACGGGATTTTATATTCCAATATTCTCTTGAAGCTGTACTTAAAATCGCTGAAAAACGGCGGGAAGTTGCAGCTTGACGAGCATATCCCCTACACAGCGCAGATGATAGCGACACTGACCCGCCACCAGATAGGGACAGTTGAGAGGGCTTTAGAGATTTTCCGGCAGTTGGGGCTTGTGGAGCAGCTTGACAGCGGGGCTTTCTATATGACCGACATTGAGCTGATGATAGGACAGTCCTCTACCGAAGCCGAGAGGAAACGGGCTGCAAGGCTGGAAAACAAGGCACTTTTACCGCCCCGGACAAAAGGCGGACATTTGTCCGACATTCGTCCACCAGAGATAGAGATAGAGTTAGAGAAAGAGATAGAGATAGAAAAAGAGAGAGAGGGAGAAACGGGATACCCCGCCCCCGCCGCTTATGGCAGATACAACAATGTGATACTGACCGATACAGAGCTTTCCGGGCTGAAAACAGAGCTGCCCGACAAGTGGGAGTATTATATTGACCGGCTTTCCTGCCATATCGCTTCCACCGGGAAGCAGTACCACAGCCATGCAGCCACCATTTACAAGTGGGCGCAGGAGGACGCTGCCAAAGGCAAGGCTGCCCCGAAACAGGGCATACCCGATTATTCATGCAAGGAGGGCGAGAGCTTATGAAAAACGAGATTGAAGCTATGATTACGGACATTACAGCCACTACCGCCGAAGCAGAGGACTACACAGGCGAGGACGGGCTTTTATACTGCGGCAAGTGCCATACGCCAAAAGAAGCATACTTTTCAAAAGAAACCGCCCAATGGTTAGGGCATGACCGACACCCGGCAGAGTGCGACTGCCACCGGGCAGCCCGTGAAAAGCGGGAAGCCGCTGAAAGCCGACAGAAGCACCTTGAAACAGTGGAGGACTTGAAACGCCGGGGCTTTACCGACCCCGCTATGCGGAACTGGACATTTGAGCATGACAACGGCAGAAACCCACAGACCGAAACCGCCCGCTTTTATGTGGAGAGTTGGGAAACCATGCAGGCTGAAAATATCGGCTACCTGTTTTGGGGCGGCGTGGGGACAGGAAAAAGCTACCTTGCCGCCTGTATCGCCAACGCCCTTATGGAAAAAGAGGTTGCCGTTCGCATGACAAATTTTGCAACGATACTGGGTGACCTTGCCGCCAGCTTTGAGGGCAGGAACGAATATATTTCCCGCCTTTGCAGCTACCCTCTGCTGATACTTGATGATTTTGGTATGGAGCGAGGGACAGAGTACGGGCTGGAACAGGTTTACAGCGTGATTGACAGCCGTTACCGAAGCGGCAAGCCGCTGATCGCCACGACCAACCTCACGCTGGAGGAATTGCAGCACCCGCAGGACACGCCCCACGCCCGTATCTATGACAGGCTGACTTCCATGTGCGCCCCCGTCCGCTTCACGGGCAGCAACTTCCGAAAGGAAACCGCACAGGAAAAGCTGGAACGATTAAAGCAACTGATAAAGCAGCGAAAGGAGAGCCTATGACAGAAACCAAACAGACAAGCACCACCAAAACAGACCGCCGCCCGGACTGTGTAACGGAAATCCGCATGGGCAACTCCGTCCTTACCGTTTCCGGCTTCTTCAAGCAGGGCGCAACCGACACCGCAGCCGACAAGATGATGAAAGTGCTGGAAGCGGAAGCTGCTACACAAAAAACGGCGATTTGACAGACCATAAAGAAGCAGATTTGACGCTTTTGCCGCTATACAGACAGCCGCCCCATGTGGTACAATCAAGGTACGGAATAGTGGGGCTGGCTGTCGGAAACGGAGGATTTTATGTTAAGACAGACCAACCAACAACCAATTACCGCCCTTTACCCAAGACTTTCCCATGAGGACGAGCTGCAAGGCGAGAGCAATTCCATTTCCAATCAGAAGCGTATCCTTGAAACCTATGCGAAGCAGAACGGCTTTTCCAATCTGCGCTGGTACACGGACGACGGTTATTCTGGTGCGAACTTTCAAAGACCCGGTTTTCAAGCCATGCTTGCGGACATTGAAGCCGGAAAAGTCGGGACAGTTATCGTAAAGGATATGTCGAGGTTAGGGCGAAACTACCTGCAAGTGGGAATGTACACGGAAATGATTTTCCCACAGAAAGGCGTCCGCTTCATCGCTATCAATGACGGAGTGGACAGCGCACAGGGCGACAATGACTTTGCCCCGCTGCGGAATATCTTTAACGAATGGCTGGTGAGAGATACGAGCAAGAAAATACGGGCGGTAAAACGCTCAAAAGGCATGAGTGGCAAGCCCATCACAAGCAAGCCTGTGTATGGCTACCTCATGGACGAGGACGAAAATTTCATCATTGACGAGGAAGCTGCACCCGTAGTCAAGCAGATATACAACCTCTGTCTTGCCGGGAATGGTCCGACCAAGATAGCCCGTATGCTCACAGAGCAGCAAATCCCCACGCCGGGAACGCTTGAATACCGCAGGACGGGCAGCACCCGCCGCTACCACCCCGGCTATGAGTGCAAGTGGGCGACCAATACCGTAGTGCATATCCTTGAAAACCGGGAATACACAGGCTGTCTGGTAAATTTCAAGACAGAAAAACTTTCTTACAAAGTCAAGCACAGTGTAGAAAATCCCCCGGAAAAGCAAGTGATTTTCGAGAACCACCACGAGCCTATCATAGACACCCAGACATGGGAACGGGTGCAGGAGCTTCGCAAACAGCGCAAACGCCCAAACCGCTATGATGAAGTGGGTTTGTTCTCCGGCATACTGTTCTGTGCGGACTGCGGCAGCGTGATGTATCAGCAGCGATACCAGACGGACAAGCGCAAGCAGGACTGTTATATCTGCGGCAACTACAAGAAACGCACCCATGACTGTACGGCGCACTTTATCCGCACCGACCTCTTGACCGCTGGTGTACTCTCCAATCTGCGGAAAGTGACCAGCTATGCGGCAAAGCATGAAGCCCGGTTTATGAAACTCTTGATTGAGCAGAACGAGGACGGGGGCAAACGCAGGAACGCCGCCAAGAAAAAGGAACTGGAAGCCGCCGAGAAACGCATAGCCGAGTTATCCGCTATCTTCAAGCGGCTGTATGAGGACAGCGTGACCGGGCGCATATCAGACGAGCGTTTCACAGAACTGTCGGCAGACTATGAAGCAGAACAACGGGAGCTGAAAGAAAGAGCCGCTGCTATCCAAGCGGAGCTTTCCAAAGCACAGGAAGCCACCGTGAACGCAGAAAAGTTTATGAATGTTGTCCGGCGGCATACCAGCTTTGAAGAACTTACCCCTACTCTGCTGCGGGAGTTTGTAGAGAAAATCGTTGTGCATGAGTGCAGCTATGACGAGAACAAGACCCGCAGACAGGACATTGAGATTTATTATTCTTTTGTTGGCAAGGTGGACTTGCCCGAATAACCGCCCGACCTATCCGACACAATGCGCAAGTGCCGGATAGGAACGGCAAAATTTTTTACACTTCTATTACTTCTTTATCGCACATCAGTAAAGTCACAAGGAATAAAACAGCTTATGGCTAAGTAGATGTAATCAAGAGAAGAAAGGAAAAGCACAATCCAGACGGAACCGGCGGTTGCGTCAAGAAATGTTTGTGAGTTAGCAAGAATTTTGATATAATGGGAACAGGAACCCCGAAACCGGGAGAAAGGCAGGAGGATAAATGCACATAAGCTATAAACCCCTCTGGCACACGCTGGTTGAGCGCAACATGAGGAAAGAGGACTTGCGGATTGCCGCCGGTCTTACCACAAATATGATTGCCAACATGGGTAAAGGCAAAAACATCAGCATGGAAACGCTGGTTCGTATCTGCGAAGCCCTGAATTGTGGCATTTTGGATGTAATTGAATTAGAGCAGGACAAAGACGCTGAAAAATTAAATTGACAAGGAAGGCGCTGCGAAATGGACAATAGAGAAAGAATTATCAGACTTTGGTTTGATATGTGGCTTGCAAAAAAAGATTTGGGTATATTTAATGTATTTTCTGATAATGCCGTATATATTGAAAGTTGGGGGCCAGAGTACCACGGCTCCAAGAAAATAAAACTTTGGTTTGAGGAATGGAATACCCGTGGAACTGTCTTGCAATGGGACATCAAGCAATTTTTCCATAAAGGCAATCAAACCATTGTTGAATGGTATTTCAAAAATAAGATGGACGCCGGTAACGTAGAAGCGTTTGATGGAATGTCACTGATAGAATGGACGCCAGATGGCAAGATTGCTCTCTTAAAAGAATTTGGTTGTAACGAAAATCGGTATGACCCTTATAAAGATGGCAATATACCACATTTCAGAGATGAAAATGCAAAGTGGTTTTAACTGGAAATTCAGTTGCTGGAGGTAATTATACGGAATGGATAATTGGTTTACCATTGAGCAAATAGACCGTGATACATTCTCTATTAGCGAATACAAGCACTGGGAAGAAACACATTGTTATCTATTATGTGGGGAAAAATATGCTATTCTCATTGATACAGGTTTAGGCGTTTCCAACATCAGAAAAATTGTGGACTCTCTGACAAAGCTGCCTGTTATGACAGTTACAACTCATGTTCATTGGGATCACATTGGCGGGCATAAGTATTTTGATAATATCGCCGTACATGAAGCGGAAAAGGACTGGCTATCGGTCAGGTTTCCGATACCATTGCAAGTTGTGAAGAATAATTTGACAAGGCTTCCTTGTGATTTTCCAAGAGATTTTGATATTAACGCTTATCAGATTTTTCAAGGTATCCCACAAAGAATTTTACACGATGGCGATTTTCTAAATTTAGGCGGGCGGGAAATTCAAGTTGTTCACACGCCGGGACATTCTCCCGGACATTGTTGCTTTTACGAACCAGAACGAAACTATTTGTATTCCGGGGATTTGATATACAAGGGAAGCCTGGACGCATTTTACCCAACTACCGACCCGAAGCTATTCTATCAATCTATAAGGCGAATACGGAAATACAATATAAAAAAAGTTCTGCCCGGACACCATCAGTTGGATATTCCCGTTTCTTTGATAGCCGATATTGAAGCCGGATTTGCACAATTAGAGAGAGCCGGAAAACTCAAACAGGGAAATGGATTGTTTAAGTTTCAGGATTTCCAAATTCATATATAATCAAAGCTGCCGTTGCAGGAACAACCATTCCCACAACGGCAGTTTTCATTTCCACGGCCTGCGCCGGAAGTTCATACCGGACTGTTTTATCAGCGGGGATTTCTTGAACAGTTTCTTCAAAAGGCTTCGTTCCTCTTGTGAGAGCCGCTTATATTTAAGCTGGAACGCCTTACAGAACATCTCCGTGAATTGCTGAACCCTGTCCCCCGGCGATTGCATGGCCTTTTGTACTTCCCGTATCAGTTCATCGGCGGGAGTGGTATCCGGCGCACTTTCATTGTCATTTTCGTGCGCCTTGCGTATGTCGTGGAGAATAACGTCCCATGTTTTGTGCGTCACATGGCAGAAGAAATCTTCTTCCTCTACCTGACAGGCTTCCAATATTTTGATTGCCCGGTCTGCCGTAGCTTCGGGATGTTCTTCCAGTATCATAGCCCGTAAAGCAGCCAGTGAGCTGTTTGTGTCATGGAAGTGCATGGTTGCTATCCCATCCACATAGATTTCTGCGTCTGCCAGCAGTTCCTTGAATTTTTCATGGGAGATAATCTCACACAGCAGCCGGTTGTTGAAGCGTTCACTTTTCAGCAGTTCTACGACTTCATCACTCAAATGCAGTTCTTCTATCGGTGTGTTTTCATATTTCCGATTGTTGGTAAGGCCGAGCAGATAGTCAACGGACACTTTATAGAAGTCTGCCAGCTTCAGCAGGCTGCCGTGATTGATTTCCTTGTATTCATCATTGTCGTTTTCATAGCTGCCGAGGGCTGATTTTGAAATGCCGGTTTCCTGCGCCAGTTCTTCCAGATTTAAGCCCCGTTCTACCCGTAAATCTTTCAGGCGTTCCTGTACGGAAATGCGGGTTTTCATAGATACATCGCTCCTTCCTGCGGCTGGCTGCCGCCGTCAATTCCATTATACCATACCCGTTCCGCAATCGTGGAAATTTTCGATTTCGGGGCGGTTTTCCTACTTTGTGGATATACGGGAGAAGGCTCAAAAATGTGCCATAATGGGCTTAGTTCATCGATGGATTATTCCAATCGAATGACCGGCCTGTATGGGATATGCTCCCCGGCGATGTAGCGCAATGACTTGCGGCAGGGAAATGGAGGAACCATGACCGCAACGAGCGTACCAAAGGGAGCGAAACGCCGTTGTGAGAGCCAGGGGCAGGAACGACATCAGGGAGAACCGGCGAAAATGAACACCGAATTGATACCGAAACACAACAATCCGATAGGGCATAGTCTACCCTATCCGTAATACTGCGGGGGATTTTCGGGCGGTTCTATGGCCGCTTTTTCCCTGAAAATCGCCCCGAAACACGACACTAAAATCTGCTATCCGTCTATTGCGGCTGTTACGGCTGAAATGGGCGGATTTTTGTTTAAGGAGGCACCATGCCGAGAATGCCGAAAAAGAGGAAGCTGGAACTGTCTTTCTTCCTCAATGAACGGGGGCGGGTAACGTACAACGACCTTTGCCGGAAATGCCAGCGAACTTGTAAGCAGAGTTTCCGGGCGGTCATTGTGGACTGCCCCCATTATCTTTCCAAACGCTCAAAACGAAAAGTAAAGGAGGACACCGATTGAATGGATGTTGAATTTATGACCGCAGACACCACCCTGCCGCCCTGTATGCCGCTGCCGAGAGCCATGCTGCGGCTCCCGATCAGCAGCACCGCAAAGGTCATGTACGCCCGGATGTTGGATATTGTTTTCCTGTCCGGCATAGAGGACACCAACGGGATTTTATTTATCCATTTCCCCATCGTGGAACTGGCGGCGGCACTTGCCCGCAGCACAATGACCGTGAAGCGTTCCCTGAATGAATTGGAGGACGCCGGACTGATACTGCGGGTGCGTCAGGGCTTCGGGGAACCCAACAAGATATATGTACTCATTCCAAAGAAGGAGGACAGACGCTTATGAATGAAAAGCTGGAAGCACTCAATCAGGAAATAGAGAAAACGGAAAAGAAGCTGCGGAGAGCGCAGCATGAAGAAAAGATATTGGAACACCAGATAAAGGCGTTGACACGGAAGGAACGGACACACCGGCTTTGTACCAGAGCCGCCATGCTGGAAAGCTACCTTCCCCACCCGGAAGCTATCACGGATGAACAGGTCAGTTTGTTCTTGAAGCTACTGTTCCGGCAGGACAGCACCCGGCAGCTTATGGAAAAAGTGTTCGCCGGAAACGGCGATTTTCAGGGAGAGGACAAAGGCCTGGAACGGCCATAATTGCTTCCAGAGCCGCAACCCGTGGGCTACCCCTCTGAAAGAGGGCGCAACTATACACCACCTGAAGGTAGTGTGTTGCGCCCTGCCGGGGGCTTCCTGCGGAAAGCGGATGATTGCCCGCAGCGTTCCGACTCCTGCCAATCATCACAGGGGAAGCTACACTTCCCCTGCGCTGGCTGCCGCCAGCTACCCCTTTGTGGACTTGCCGCCCGGAAGCACCTTGCGTTGCAAGCTGTTCCGTTCAGCAAGTTTAAAATTCATTCATAAATTTTCTGTTGACACCCAATCCGAATGTGAATATAATGTACTTGTACATACAGTACATTTTAAAGTGAAGGCGGTGAAGCATGGAAATCATAATCAGCAATAATGCAAATAAGCCAATATACGAGCAAATAACAACACAGATTAAAGCTATGATAATGAGTGGAGAATTGCAAGCAGGAGACGCCATCCCCTCAATGCGTTCATTGGCTAAATCTATTCACGTTAGCGTTATAACCGTCCAAAAGGCGTATGAAGATTTGCAAAGGGACGGTTTTATTGAAACAACTGTTGGCAGAGGTAGTTTTGTATCAGCACGAAACAAGGAATTTTATCAAGAAGAACAGCAACGTATTGCCGAAGAACATTTGCAAGCTGCCGCTAATATTGGACGTGTAAGCAACATTCCTTTATCTAAACTAACGGAATTGCTCACAATGTTTTATATGGAGGACGAATAAAATGAATTATGCTTTGAAACTTGATAATGTATGCAAGACCTATGAAACGTCAGATTTTCTTTTGGATAATGTGTCTTTTGAAGTACCTATGGGGTCTGTTATGGGGTTCGTTGGGGAGAATGGTGCTGGTAAGACAACAACCATAGGCTGTATTTTGAATACGCTGTTCCGCAATTCTGGTTCCATTCAAATCTTTGAGAAAGAAATGAAAGACGAGGATACCGTATTGAGGAATGATATTGGTGTTGTCTATGATGGGGATAATTTCCCGAAATACCTTACTGCCAAACAAATTTCCGAGATTATGCAAGGAATTTTCTCTCAATGGGATAATAGTTTGTTTCAAAAATATTTAAAAACATTCCGGCTAAACGAGAAACAGAAAATTGGAAAATATTCAAAAGGAATGACAATGAAATTGGCAATCGCAGTCGCATTATCGCATCATCCGAAGTTGCTAATTTTAGATGAAGCTACCAGTGGCCTTGACCCTATTATGAGAGATGAGATGTTAGAGGTTTTTCTGGACTTTGTTGGTGAGGACGATCATTCTATTTTACTTTCTTCTCATATCACAAGTGATTTGGAAAAAATAGCAGATTACATTACTTTCATCCATCAAGGGCGCATTATTCTAACCGAGTCAAAAGATAATCTGATTTATAAATATGCCATATTGCGTTGCAAAGAGAAACAATTTGAAAATTTAGATAAAAGTGACATTCTTGCTTATCGCAGACAAGATTATCAGATTGATGTGCTGGTTAATAATAAGGAAGCCGCCGAACGAAAGTATGCTGGTATTGTTATTGACCATGCAACGATTGATGAAATAATGCTAATACTGGTAAAAGGAGAACAGAAATGAAAGGTCTTTTGAAAAATAATTTCTATGGAGTTATTGAAAACCTGAAAATCGCACTTGCATTTGTAATGCTTGTAGGTGTACTTTTACTTATAACAGGGGAAGCAACATTGCTTTCTGCTTTTTCTCTCATAGCTCCACCGATAATTGCACTTTTGATGGTTTCATGTGTGCGTAAAGAAAGCGCATCTAAATGGGAAAAATATAAACTCACTCTCCCGGTTAGACGAAAAGCCATTATTGAAAGTCAATATATTAGTCATACAATATGGAGTATATCTGGGGTTGTGATTGTGGCTGTTTTTATGACCCTCACAGTTTTTATTCATGGCGACCAATACTTTTATTATGGTTTCCGTGACGCTATCACATTAGTATTAGGCGGCGGAATACTGGCTATTCTAATTGGAGCCTTTTCTTATCCACTTTACTATTTATGGGGAGCAGAGAAAACAGAAGTCATTCTGATTATAAGTGTGATTGGTTCGATAGGCATAGTATTCGCATTGACTATGTTAGTTAATACATTTTCTGATGGAAATGTTTCAGATACTTTGTACTATATCAGCTTATTGGTTGTCACGGCAATCACTATAATTACTTTTATATTCTCTTGTGTTTTGACAAAACAAATTTTTCAACACTGCGAATATTAAATTGAAATCGGGCCAACCTGACCCGAACTTTCAAAACTGAATACCAGCCGCCACCGGCGGCACCACCGAGCAGGAAATCTTGAAACAGGTTCCCTGCTCTTTTTTTGCCTGGACGCCGGGAGAAAGGAGGACACGACTTGCCATGCCCGCACTTTGATGTGAAAATCATCCAGCGCAGCAAGCGCCAGTCAGCCGTTGCGTCTGCCGCCTACCAGAGCGGGGAACGGCTGTTTTCTGAATACGACCAGAAGCAGAAATACTATTCCCATAAAAGTGAAATCGTCCACACCGAAATCATGCTGCCGCCCCATGCCCCGCCGGAGTACGCAGACCGGAATACCTTGTGGAACGCCGCCGAAGCCATAGAAAAACAATGGAACTCCCAGCTTGCCCGGAGGTTCGTGCTTGCCATACCGAGGGAACTTCCCCGGTCACAGTACGCCGACCTTATCCGGGACTACTGCCGGGAGTTTTTTGTTTCCAAAGGCATGATTGCTGACTTTGCCATCCATGACAAGGGGGACGGAAATCCCCACGCCCACATCCTTCTTACCATGCGGGCGATGGACGAAACCGGGAAATGGCTCCCTAAGAGCCGGAAGGTCTACGACCTTGACGAGAACGGCGAGCGTATCCGGCTTGCGTCCGGCAGATGGAAAAGCCACAAGGAGGACACCGTGGACTGGAACGACCAGAAGTACGCCGAGATATGGCGGCAGGGCTGGGCTGACACAGCAAACCGCTATCTGGAAGCCATCGGCAGCCCGGAGCGCCTTGACCTTCGCTCCTATGCCCGACAGGGGATTGATAAAATCCCCACCGTCCACATGGGGCCAGCGGTCAGCCAGTTGGAGAAGAAAGGCATACAGACCAACATCGGCAACCTGAACCGGGACATCAAAGCCGCCAATTCCCTCATGCAGTCTATCCGGCAGATGGTACGCAGCTTAAAGGGCTGGCTGTCCGGCCTGAAAGAGAAAAAAGCGGCGCTGCTGGAAGCACTGGAACAGGCAAAGGAGCCGACCATCCCCGAACTGCTTTCCCGGTATCTGGATATGCGGAGTGAGGAACGCACCGGCTGGACTTCCAAGGGGAAGCTGAAAGGCACTGTTGGCGATTTCAACAAGGTCATGGAAGCCCTTGATTTCCTGCGGCAGAAAGAGATTTCCACCGTGGAGAGCCTTGACGCCTATCTGGATGAAGCCAGCGCACAGGCCGTTTCCATCCGTGAGGAAATCAGGCCGATGGAGAAACGTGTGAAAGAGATTGACCGGCTGCTTTTCCATATCGGGAACTTTGAAGCAAACAAGCCGGTTCATGCGAAATATGCTGCTATCCGCTGGAAGAAACCCAAGGAGAAATTTGCCGCCGACCATAAGGAGGAACTGGACGCCTACAACGCTGCCCTGCGGTATTTCAAGGTTCACCTTGATGGGGCGAAGTACAGCACGAAGAAGCTGGCCGGGGAACAGGCACAGCTTTCAGAGAATATCGCTTCCAAGACGGAAGCACTGACTGCCGTACAGGAGGATGTGAAGATTTTGCGGGATGTGCGCCACTGGCTCAATCAGGTTTTGCCATCCGAGCAGTACCGCCAGACCGCAGAGCCGGGAAAGAAACCATCCATCCAGCAGGCAGTCAAAGGCCGGGAGCAGCGTATCCGGGAGGAACAGGCAGAGAAACGCCAGACGCCCCGCCGCCAGCAAAAACAGGATATGGAACTTTAACCAATCAGGCGCTTGCTATTTTCCCCGTGAGAATGGCAGGCGCTTTTCTTATTTTCAGGAGGATTTGCCTATTGAACGTATTTGAAGCCGTGAAGCAGTCTGTTACCACCCGGCAGGCTGCTGAGCATTACGGTATCCGGGTAGGAAGAAACGGGATGTGCGTCTGCCCCTTCCATGACGATAAAAATCCCAGCATGAAGGTTGACCGGCGCTTCCATTGCTTCGGCTGTCAGGCAGACGGGGATGTGATTGACTTTGTTTCCCGTCTGGAAAACGTCAGCCCCAAGGAAGCCGCCCTCATGCTGGCGCAGGACTTCTCCATCCCCTATGAGGATAAGGAGCCGCCAAGCAGGAGCCGCCGCCCCCAGCCCCGGCAGGAAAGCCCGGAGCAACAATTTAAGCGCATGGAACGCCACTGTTTCCGGGTACTGTCCGACTATCACAATCTGCTGCGCCGCTGGAAGCGGGACTATGCCCCCAAGACACCGGACGAGGAATGGCACCCGCTTTTCGTGGAAGCCTTGCAGAAACAAGCCCATGTGGAATATCTGCTGGATGTGCTGCTGTTCTCCGACATAGAGGAACGGGCTGCCCTGATTGCCAGCTACGGAAAGGAAGTGAGGAACCTTGAGCGGAGAATGGCAGACCTTGCCGCCCGAACTGCGGCAGGCCGTGACAGACACCATCGAAGCCGCACCCCCGCCCCGGAGCGTTGAGGAAGTCAAGGCCATGCTGGAAAGCACCGAGAAAGGCGGCGTGCGGAACAGTATCCACAACTGCCTTACCGTGTTCCAGTATGACCCCATCCTTTCCGGGGCGGTTGCGAAAAATCTCCTGACCGAGCGCATTGACCTTCTAAAGCCCATCGGCAGGAAACGCAGAACCGGCAGCAAGGCCATGACCGACACGGATATGAAATATATCCGGCTGTATCTGGAAGATACCTACGGCCTGACCAGCGAGAAAAAGATAGCAGACGCCGCCGATCTGGCCGCAGACGCCAACAGCTACCATCCCATCCGGGACTATCTGAGCGGCCTTGTCTGGGACGGGAAAGAGCGTATCCGCTACTGCCTGCGGCACTTTCTGGGAGCCGACACGGACAACTTCACTTACCATTCCCTGCGGCTGTTCCTGCTGGGAGCCATCCACCGGGCTTTCAGCCCCGGCTGTAAGTTTGAGGTCATGCTCTGTCTGGTAGGCGGTCAGGGAGCCGGGAAATCCACCTTCTTCCGGCTGCTGGCCGTAAAGGACGAGTGGTTTTCCGATGATTTGCGGAAGCTGGACGATGATAACGTGTACCGGAAGTTACAAGGCCACTGGATAATTGAAATGTCGGAGATGATTGCCACTGCCAACGCCAAGAGCATAGAGGAAATCAAGTCATTTTTAAGCCGCCAGAAGGAGGTCTATAAAATCCCCTACGAAACCCACCCGGAGGACAGGCTGCGGCAATGCGTGTTTGGCGGGACTTCCAATGCGCTGGACTTCCTGCCCCTTGACCGTTCCGGGAACCGGCGCTTCCTGCCGGTCATGGTCTACCCTGAACAGGCCGAGGTACACATTTTGGACGATGAAGCCGCTTCCAGAGCCTATATCGAACAGGTATGGGCGGAAGCCATGACGACCTACAAAAGCGGCGATTTTAAGCTGTCTTTTACACCCGAAATGATACAGTACCTCAAAGAACACCAGCGGGATTTCATGCCGGAGGACACCAAGGCCGGGATGATACAGGCATACCTTGACCGCTACACCGGCAGCGCCGTATGCTCCAAGCAGCTTTTTAAGGAAGCCCTGAACCACCCCTTTGACGAGCCGAAGCAATGGGAAATCCGGGAAGTCAACGACATCATGAACCACTGTATCACGGGATGGAAGTATTTCTCCAATCCCCGGATATTTGAAGGATACGGCAGGCAAAAGGGCTGGGAACGGGAAGCCCCGGCAACGGGCGCTGACAACGGGCGTGAAAAAACGCCGGACGGATTTGTGGAAGTGACCGAGCAGATGGAACTTCCCTTCTGAAAAATCCGGGGAAACCACAGCCGGTTGCCGACCCCGTTGCTATCCCGTTGCCGAGCCGGTTGCCGGGAAAAAGCCCGTAACTGCGGGCTTTTCTCCCCTCTGACAACCAAAGCAACAGAAAAATAAAAGAAAAAGTAAATAAACAGTAACCCGCCAGACAGAGATTGTTTTCGAGGTTTTTTGAAGCCCGTTGCCGGACTTCGTTGCCGACCCTCTCCTGTCTGGCTTATTTCATTTATGGAGGTAACTGCCTATGGCAAAAAGCAAAACTGAAATCCATGTCACAACGGTATTTGACGGCGAACTGGACGCTACGGACGTTTTCGTGAGCCTGATTGCACAGAAATACAGCCAGAGAAATGATAAAGAATATCTTGTGAAAAAGCAAGATTTAGAGTATAATAAAGACAAGGTTCAGCATGACCGTGTTCCGTCTGGATTGTGCGGGTAAATGGTTATGATGAACGGAATGGAATATACAGGCATGGACGCAATACTGGCGGGCAGCTTCCGGGCGGCTATCTATTGCAGGCTTTCCAAGGACGATGACCTTGACGGGGAGAGCGCCAGCATTGCAAACCAGCGGGATATGCTGGAAAACTACTGCGAGAAGCAGGGATGGGAGGTTGTTGCAGTCTATCAGGACGATGGCTACACGGGGCTGAACATGGAGCGCCCCGACCTGAAACGGATGTTGAAAGCCATCGAGCGCAGGCAGGCCAACCTTGTGATAACGAAAGACCTATCCAGACTGGGTAGGAATTACTTGCAGACCGGCTTCCTGATTGAAGATTTCTTTCCCCGCCACGGCGTCCGGTATATCGCCATGAATGACGGTATCGACACCATGCGGGACAACAACGACATTGCACCGTTCAAGAATATCCTCAACGAGATGTACAGCAAGGACATTTCCAAGAAGGTTCATTCCTCTTATCTGCTGAAAGCCCAGAAAGGCCAGTTTACCGGCTGCCTTGCCCCCTTCGGCTACCAGAAAGACCCGGAGGACAAAAACCACCTGCTGATTGACGAGGAAACAGCTCCCATTGTCCGGCGTCTGTTTGCATGGGCGCTGGAAGGACACGGCCCCAACTACATCCGGCGCAGGCTGGAAGAAGAAAAAATCCCCTGTCCGACCTACTGGAACCGGGTACGGGGGCTGCGGAACGTGTCAACCAAGTGGGAAAAGAAAGACCCGGTAAACGGGCGGTATATCTGGGACTTTACCGTGATTAAGGACATCCTGATGAACCCCGTCTACACCGGCGCTATCGCTTCCCAGAAGAAGGAATACCGCTTCAAAATCGGCACCATCGGGGAGAAAAAGCCGGAGGAATGGATTGTCGTGGAGAACCAGCATGAGCCGCTTGTTGACCGCAAGACCTTTGACATCGTGCAGCGCAAGCTGAAATCCCGGCAGCGCCCCCGCCAGACCGGGGAAATCAGCCTGTTTGCGGGGCTTATCAAATGCGGCGAGTGCGGGAAGTCGCTGACTATCCGCTACACCAACGAGAAGCACCCGAAGCAGATTTATTCCTGTAAGACCTACAACGCCTACGGAAAGCAGCACTGTTCCCAGCACCGGGTTGAGTACGACACCCTGTACCGGCTTGTCCTGAACAAAATCCGGGAGTGCGCCAGAGCAGCCCTGATGGACGGGGAGGCCGTTGCCGAGAAGCTGTCCGACACCTGCGAAGCCGAGCAGAAAGGCCAGCGGGAAGCGTTGGAGCGTTCCCTTGCCAAAGACGAGGAACGGATTGACGTTCTGGAAAAGATGGTGCTGCGGCTGTATGAGGACATGGTTGCCGGACGTATCAGCGAAGCGAACTTCAATCTGCTGATGGAAAAGACGCAGAAGGAACAGGCCGAGTTGAAAACAAGGGTTGAGGAAGGCCGGAAGAAGCTGGCCGATGAAATCCGGCTTGCGTGTGACGCCCGCCAGTGGGTAGAAGCCATTCAGGAATACGCCGACATCACGGAACTGGACGCCGCCACCCTCAACCGCCTGATTAAAGAAATCGTTGTCCATGAGAGCATAGACAGCGATAGGACAAGACACATTTCTATCGAAATTCATTTCAATCTCAAACCCATCCCGGAAGTGGAGCAGGTCACAGCCTGACCTGCCCCGCCGGGGCGGTTCTTAAAAAACTCCATAGATATTTCTTGACACGCCGCCGCCCGCCATCGAGCCGGTTTCCTACACCTATTTGGGTATGAAACAGTTGATGGCGGGCGGTGGCATCGTACTGATTGGAATAAACCTGATTCCACAGCTTGCAACTTTGTTTGGATAAATAAATGGGTGGAATAACCGAAAAAATAACAGAGTTCATAAAGGATCTGCTAACAGGCTGGATCACATCAAACCTGGATACCATGTTCACCGATGTAAATACCAAAGTAGAAACGATTGCTACAGAGGTTGGGAAAACACCCCAAAATTGGAACAGTGGCATTTTTTCCATGATAAAAAATCTGTCGGATAATGTCATTGTCCCCATTGCGGGGATGATTATTACATTTGTACTGTGTTATGAGCTGATTTCCATGATTATGGAAAAAAACAATATGCACGATACGGATACGTTTATGTTTTTCAAATACATTTTTAAGATGTGGGTAGCGGTATATCTGGTTACTCATACTTTTGATATTGCGATGGCAATTTTTGATGTAGCGAATCATGTGGTATCCAATGCTGGCGGTATGATAACCGGTTCCGCATCTATTGATGTTACAGAAGCATTGAAAACGCTTCTTGAAACGCAGATTGAAGATATGGGAATCGGAGAATTACTGGGGCTTGGTCTGGAAACGATGCTGGTCAGTTTATGTCTAAAAATCATATCAGTCCTGATTACCGTCATTTTATATGGACGAATGATAGAAATATATCTTTATGTCTCTGTGGCACCTATTCCGTTTTCAACATTTACGAACAGGGAATGGGGAAGTATTGGAAATAATTATGTGAAGGCATTATTAGCGTTGGGATTCCAGGGATTTTTTATGATGGTATGTGTTGCGATTT
Source organism: Blautia sp. NSJ-140 (assembly GCF_022868965.1). Taxonomy (NCBI): domain Bacteria; kingdom Bacillati; phylum Bacillota; class Clostridia; order Lachnospirales; family Lachnospiraceae; genus Blautia; species Blautia sp. NSJ-140. The sequence continues at coordinate 351,561 of NZ_JALIFS010000002.1, forward strand.
ATGCAGTTCTGGTAAATGCTATTACAGTTGCGGATAATCTTCATACAGCTATCTGGTCAGTTGCAGCATATACAGTTATTTTATGTTTCAGCCTGTTTAAGACCAGTTCCCTGGCAAAATCAATCTTCAATGCACATTAGGAGGAAACAAGAATATGGCATATGTTCCAGTGCCGAAAGATTTTTCAAAAATAAAGACAAAATTAGCACTGAATTTAACTAAAAGACAAATTATATGTTTTTCTCTGGCAGGAATTTGTGGTGTTCCGGTCTATTTGCTGACAAAAGCAGGACTAGGAACAGATGTGGCAGCAACGCTTATGATCATAGTGATGCTGCCATTTTTCTTTTTTGCAATGTATGAAAAGGATGGATTTCCAGCAGAGAAAATATTGCTTCACATTATCCGGCAGAAATTTTTAAGACCTGGAATCAGGTTCTATCGTTCCCAAAACTTATATGACCGGATTATAGAGTACGATAAATTAGAGAAAGAGGGTGCATGGCTTGAGAAAAAGGCAAAAGAAGCCAGGGAAGCGAGAAATCCGTTCCATTTCCTTAAAAAAGCAGACCGAAAAAAATAAGAAACAGAAAACCGGACTTACGAAAGAAGAAAAAAAGCGTCTGAAAGAACTTCGGATGATAAAAGCGGAGAATCAGAAGAAGAGGAAGCCTTTTACAGCGCAGGATACGATTCCATATAAGGAAATATATAAGGATGGTATCTGCAGGACGGATGATAACTATTATTCAAAAATGGTGCAGTTTTACGATATAAATTACCAGTTAGCGCAGAATGATGATAAAGCGGCTATTTTTGAGAACTATTGTGAGTTCCTGAATTCATTTGACAGCTCTGTTGAGGTACAAATTACATTTCTTAATCAACAGGTGAATTTTGATGAGTATGCAAAAAATATTGATATTCCAGAGCAGGATGACTGTTTCAATGATATTCGGAAAGAATATTCGGATATGTTGAAAATGCAGCTTTCCAAAGGAAATAATGGGCTTGTAAAAACAAAATATATTACATTTTCCATTAAGGCGGATAATCTGCGAAATGCAAAATCCAGGCTGGAGAGAATTGAAGCCAGTGTATTGAATAATTTTAAGGTGATGGGAGCCATGGCAGAGCCTTTAAATGGGGTAGAACGTCTGAAAATTCTGCATGATGTGATGAATATGGACACAAAAGAATCTTTCCATTTCCATTATGGGATGGTTGCAAAAACAGGTCTGCAGACAAAAGACTTTATTGCACCTACCGGATTTGATTTTCGCAATGACAGCTATTTTAGGATGGGACAGACTTTTGGATGCGTGTCATATTTACAGATTACATCACCAGAACTTACGGATAAACTGCTGGCAGATCTGCTGGATCTGGAAGAGAATCTTATCATCAATATGCACCTGCGTCCAATTGATCCCAAGGCAGCTATTAAAAGCCTGAAAAGTACGCTGTCAAATATTCAGAAAATGAAAATTGAAGAACAGAAGAAAGCGGTCAGAAGCGGATATGATATGGATATTATTCCAACGGACATTTCTACATACGGAGAGGATGTGGAGGGATTGCTCAATGAAATCCAGTCTAGGAATGAGAAACTTTTTGAACTTACTTTTTTGCTGATGAATACAGCGGACAATAAGAGAAAACTGGACAATATTGTGTATCAGACTGCAGGAATCGCCCAGAAATATAATTGCAATATACGGAGACTTCAATATCAGCAGGAACAGGGACTTGTGGCATCACTGCCACTGGGAATGAACCAGACTGGAATACAGAGAATTATGACTACGACTTCTACAGCAATCTTTGTTCCGTTTACCACACAGGAACTTTTCCAAGGCGGTGAAGCTCTTTACTATGGCTTAAATGCACTGTCAAACAATCTCATTATGGTGGATCGGAAACGATTGAAAACACCTAACGGCCTGATTTTGGGTACTCCTGGTTCCGGTAAGAGTTTTGCAACGAAAAGAGAAATTCTCAATGTTTTCTTGATTACAGACGATGACATTATTATCTGTGACCCGGAGGGAGAATATTTTCCGCTGGTAAATGCCTTAAATGGTGAAGTTATTAAAATTAGTGCAAAAAGTAATGATTACATCAATCCTATGGAAGTGAACCTGGATGTTATTTATCATCCGGAGAAATACAGGATTAATGGCGATGTGGAGGATATTGATACCATTATTGCTGATAAAGCAGAGTTTATCACATCTTTCTGCGAGGTCATTATGAAGAAACCTCAAAATGCAGAATTAAATGGTGATGAGGTTTCCATGATTGACCTGTGTGTAAAAGACATTTATAAAAAATATCTTTACAATGATCCAAAACCGGAAAATATGCCGACTTTGCAGGATTTCTATGAACGTCTGAACTTTTATGCACCAGATAAACCAGCAGCACAGAACATTGCCAACAGTCTGCAGTTGTATGTAACAGGATCGCAGAATGTATTTAACCATCGAAGTAATGTCGATACGCAGAACAGAGTGGTATGCTTTGATATCCGGGAACTTGGAACCACACTACGAAAAGCAGGGATGTTGATTGTCCAGCATATGGTTTGGACAAGAGTATCACAGAACCGCAGCCGCAGGAAATCAACCCGTTATTATGTGGATGAATTTCACCTTTTGCTGAACCAGCCACAGACTGCTAATTATTCTATTGAAATGTGGAAGAGATTTCGTAAGTGGGGTGGAATCATTACAGGAATCAGTCAGAATGTAACAGATTTTCTTGGCTCTCTGGCAGTAGAAAGTATTGTGGGAAACAGTGATTTTATCCTGATGTTAAATCAGCACAGCGGGGATCAGAAGATCCTTGCGGAGAAATTGAATATTTCCAAGCATCAGATTTCTTTTGTAAATAACAGTAATGCAGGAGAAGGGCTGCTTTTTTACGGAAATGTAATCATACCTTTTGCAGACAGATATCCGCAGGATACCAGAACCTATGCTTTGATGAGTACTAAACCGGATGAGATTCAGACTTAACGGACAAAAAAGCAGAGGTGAGGTACATTGGGAAAACAAAAATATACGGCGAAAGAGAAGAAAGTCAGCCGTATGACCAGAAATGGTCTGGTTGAGGAAAATCTTGCAACAAAGGAGACCAGAAAAGTTACAAACAGCGATCAGGAGTTGCATTATAAACAGAAGGATGTAGAACAGGCATTTATTACTTCTGAAAAGAAGAAAAACTCTCATAAAAAAGCTGAAAAGAAACAATTTTCCGAAAAAGTTCAGGAGGGAAATCCTGCCAAAAAAGAAGAGGCTGCAAACAGTCCTCCGGGAAAACGAAAAACACAGGGACGGTACAGATACCGGGACAAGCCTGCAGGTGTATCTGTAGATTCAGCGGTAGAAATACGTGAGCGCAAAGAAAAACACAGGAGCCAGTATCAGCGACAGAAAAAGAAACAGCAGAGACTGCAGTTTGGAAAACTAGAGACAGATGGAAGTCTGAAGAAAGAAAAGAAAACTTCGGCTGAAACAGATGGAGGACATTTTCAGGCAGAGAAGAATGATGTTTCTACAAACCGAAAAAAAGGAAAGCAGAAATATAGCCGAAAAACAATAAAAACTTATCAGGAAGTGGATAAGGCTGCAAAAAAACAGGAAGCTGAGAGGCAGAACAAAATTCCGAAAGATTCTGTTTATACCAAGAAAACAAATGAGGAACAGAAAGCAAAGGTAAAGTACCATTTATATTTCGACAAAAAAACAGGGAAAACGGATGGTAAAAAGAAAACCTTGTCTTCTGTTCCAAAGAAAGCATTAAAAAATGCAGTATATCAGAAAGCAGGCAAAGACGAAGAGGAAAACAGTGCTGTAGATGCAGCACATAAGCTGGTGCGTTCAGGTGAGTGGATATTACAGGAACATAGCAGTAGAAATATCCGGAAGAACCGCAGTCAGATACATAAAGAAAACCGTTTAGAGCAAAGAGCCTGGAAGAGTGCATCTAGGTATCAATATCAGAAATATCTGGAAGAACATCCAGAGATGCAGAAAAAGCTGATCAGAAAATTAATACAGAAGCAGAGGATTAAGCGAGAGTATCAGATGGCATACCGGGCTGGGAAGATTGCAAAAGAAACAAAAGACACCTCAATCCGGTCAGTAAATCTTGCTACTAAAATTGCAAGAAAGGCACAGGAAGTATTTGTAAGAAATGCAACTACTCTGATCTCAATGGGGTTGTTATTGATTTTGCTTCTTTCCGTAATGACAGGATTTGCTTCCTGTTCGGCTATGTTTTCTAATGGAATTTCTACGGTAATCGCTTCCAGTTACATTGCGGATCCGGACGAAATTGAAAAAGCAGAGTTGCAAAAAGTGGATACTTCCTATGAATACTTTACCCTGCAGGCAAAAGACAAAGCAGGAAATATGTCAGAGATCTATAAAGTAGGAAACCCTTATTATGAAAATCCAGATGCAGTAAAAGAGAATACAGAGGTTTCCAGAACGGAGCAGAATGCAGCTTCTTTGCCAGCCGATGGAACTGCAAGTAAGCCCACCAGTGCTACGGCAACCGTAACGGAACATCAGACAACGAACGAGACTGCTACTGCACCAACAGAACCAGAAAACACAGGAAATGAAACGGCTACAGAAGCAGATACCGGACGGGTGCAGGGAGAAAGTTCTGCTTCCGGCATGACAACAGGAACAGTTCAGGACAAGGGAGGAAAGGAATTTTATACGATCAAGACAAAAAGTGATAAGGTTTTTTATCTGATCGTAGATAAGGATAAAACGGATGAAAATGTTTATCTTCTTACGGAGGTAGGCGAAAATGATCTGTTGAACTTTACGGATACCAACATGGTCACACTTCCACAGAACCAGGCTATTGCAGAATCCGCACTGCCACTTGAAACAGAGAAGATCACAGAGACACCGGAACCAGAAGTTACGATCATACCGGAAGAAAAGGAAGAACCTGAGAAGAAAAGCAATAATTCCGGCACGATTTTATTAATGCTGCTGGTTCTGGCAGGAGTTTGTGGTGCTTACTATTATTGGAAATTTATAAAAGGAAGAAATACTTCTTTTGATTATGAAGAGGACGAGGACGACGATGAGGAGGAAGATACAATTCGTGAGGATGATGAAGAATTAGAAGAATATGAAATGGAAGGTGAAGTAGGAGACGAAGAATCAGAGGAATAACTTTGTTTCACTTAATTACAGCGACAGGTGCAGAAAGGAGATTGAAAATTGCAGCTTGTAATTGCGGAAAAACCCAGCGTAGCCAGAAACATTGCGAAGGTGCTTCATGCCACAAACGTAAAAGATGGCTACCTGGAAGGAAAAGAATATCTGGTTTCCTGGTGTATTGGGCATTTGATTGAACTGGCTAGTGCGGATCAGTACCGAGATGACTGGAAAGCATGGAGATATGAGACACTTCCCATGATCCCAGAGAATTGGAAATATCAGATCAAAGAAAGTACCAAAGGGCAGTTTCGGATTTTAAAGGAATTGCTTCACAGAGCAGATGTCACAGAAATTATATGTGCAACAGATGCAGGAAGAGAAGGGGAGTTGATTTTCCGTCTGGTATATAACCAGGCAGAATGTAAACTTCCCTTTAAAAGACTGTGGATTTCTTCCATGGAGGAAAAAGCAATTCTGGAAGGATTTCGGCAGATGAAAGATGGACATGAATATGATGATCTTTATTATTCTGCGGTGGCGAGAAGTGAAGCAGACTGGCTGGTGGGAATTAATGCAACCAGACTGTTTACGGTGCTGTACCACCATCGGTTGATTGTAGGTCGGGTGCAGACACCTACACTTGCAATGCTGGTGGAACGGGAAAAGAACATCGAGAACTTCCAGAAAGAAAAGTATTATCTGGTTCATCTTCTGATGGATGGATTGGATGCTGTAAGCAGCCGGATAAAAGAGAAAAGTGCTGCTGTTCAGATGATGGAGGATATGAAGGATGAAACTGTACAGATTCTTTCAGTAAAGAAAGAGAAGAAAAAGGTACAGCCGCCGAAATTATATGATCTGACCACATTACAGAGGGAAGCAAACCGTCTTCTTGGATTTACGGCACAGCAAACCTTGGACTATACCCAAAGCCTTTATGAGAAGAAACTGGTGACGTATCCAAGGACGGATAGCCAATATCTTACAGATGATATGGAAGAAAATGTGTTTTTGGTTATTGATGCGGTAAATAGAGTATTTCCAGAAATATCAATGAAGGGTTCGGAACCAGAGATAAAAAGACTTTTAAACAGCAAAAAGGTATCAGATCATCATGCAATTATACCAACGGTAGAAATTGCAAACACGGATTTAAAAGCACTTCCAGGTGGAGAAAAAGAAATTCTCATGCTGATTGCATCAAAGTTATTATGTGCATCGGAACAGGAATACATATATGAGAGTATTAAGACTGAAATTTCCTGTCATGGAGAACTGTTTACTGCATCTGGAAAGAATGTTCTCCAATATGGATGGAAAGAAGTGGAAGAACGGTTCTTTAAATCATATGGGAAAAATGCAGAAAAGCCAGAAGAGGAGGAAAGTGATTTTCCAGATATAAAAATAGGACAGGTATTTGAATGTGTTGTTGTAAAATTTAGTGAACATTTTACAGCACCGCCGAAACATTATACGGAGGATACGCTCCTTAGTGCCATGGAACACGCTGGAAGTTCGGATACGATAGAAGACGCAGAGAGAAAAGGGCTTGGAACTCCGGCTACCAGGGCAGCGATTATTGAAAAACTGATTGAGAAAGGCTTTATTGAGCGTAAAAAGAAGCAGATATTACCTACAGCAGATGGAAGAAATCTGATCAGGATTCTTCCGGAAATGATCAAATCACCAAAACTTACAGCAGAATGGGAAAATGATCTGACACTGATTTCCAGAGGCCAGAAAAATGTAGAAGAATTTCTCTTCGAAATTGAAAAAATGGTTACCAAATTGGTAAGTGATAATGGACAGCCAGTGGAAGAATACCAGAAACTATTTTCAGATGGTCGGAAAGAAATTGGAAAATGCCCAAGATGTGGCAATAAGGTTTATGTGGGAAAGAGAAATTATTATTGTTCAGGAAGTGATTGCAGTTTTACTTTATGGAAAAATAACCGATTTTTTGAGAGTCAGGGAAAAATACTTGATGAAGCAACTGTCAGGAAGCTGCTGAGTGAGAAGCAGGTGCATTTCAAAGATCTGGTATCAGAGAAAACAAAAAGGAAGTATGAAGCAACTATAAAGATGGAGGTTTCAGAAACCGGAAATCCAAAGTTTCAGTTGATTTTCCCGGAACGGAAGAAAGGAAAAAAGAATGAAGAATAAAAAAAATATGAGAAGATTTTTGTCGGGATTCTTGGCAATGCTTACAGTGTTATCTACAATTCTATCTCCAATACTGTCCTATGCGGCAGATGTAGTGCCAGAAGAGCCACCGTTATACGAAAAGGTAAAAAATGAACTTGATGCAGATGAGGTGGTAAAAGCAAAAGATCTGGAACTGGAAACAGGCAGTATTTTTGAAGTGGAGAAAGATTTTACCAGACTGGAAATACCAGATGAAAAAAAGGTGAAGATCACTTTCCATGAGGCAAAAAATGAGGAAAAGCAGGACTTTACAACAGATTACGAAGATACATACAAAGCTGTTTATTATGTAGAGCCAGTAAGTGGTCACCCAATTTATCAGATCAATCGTAAGCTGATTGTAAAGGAAGCGGTGGTGCAGGTTGCTGAATCTGAGAATCAGGAATCTGTAAGCAACCAGGAAGATGAGAATGAAGCAGAAGGCGAGGAACCAGCCATAGGCACTGCAGAGAGTGAAGAACCTGTGCAGGATGAGGTAAATGTAGAAATTCCGTCAGAGGATAAAATCTATGAAGAAGTAACTCCGACAGAAATTCCGGTTGAGGAAGAGCCAATAGATACACCAATCCCGGAAAATCCGTCTGAGGAAGTTTCAACAGAAGAACCTGCCATAGATGATAATCCGGATACAGACAGCACATTTGAAGAAATTACAGATACAGATCCGGAAGAAATGCCAGAGGCGACAGACGACTCTTTTACAGATGGAACAGAGAAAACAGAAGATGCAGATGGAAATTATCAGGTAAATATTGTTCGTGGAGAGGAATTTCATATTGAGCTGAACCATGAAGATGGACAGTATCAGCCAGGAGAAACCGTTGTATTTTCCGGAGATATGCCGCAAGGCAGCTTAATTGCAGTAGGAACAACAAAAGTACAGGCAAACCAGACAGAGAATACAGAAGATTTATTGTATTCAGAGGTGACTTATCACGAAGAATCGGATAAATTCAGTTTTGAAATGCCAGCAGATGACATTGACCTAAGTGTTTCCATGGATCAGGCAGAAAATGGTATCATGTTACTTGCAACCGATACTCCATGGGATGATGCAACAAATATTGAAGCAAATAAATATTACTATTATTCAGATGGCCAGCTTCATCCGTTTGATACAGTTATGGGACAGGGTGGAAATGACAGCTACAAATATGTTCGTTACAAAGCAGGCGGAAAGACTTATACAGTAAATGCGTATTGTATGCAGCACTCCATGCAGTCACCTCCAAGTGGGACAACATATAAAAATATGGTTGAACTGGATGAGGGCGGAGATGATAAGTATCTGCGGAAAGCTTTGTTCTATGGATATGGCGGTCCTGGATGGGGACATACATTCAACGGATATAATGTAAAATCCATCATGGAAAAATATGGATGCAGTTCTGAGACAAGAGCCATGCAGCATTATCTGGTTGATTATTTATATGATGGCGAATCCGGATTTGGAGGTGCGCTTTCTACAACCGCTAAAAATATGCTGAAAGAGATTAAAGCAGCTCTTGCTAAAATGCCTGATCCGACAGCAATGAAACTTCTTCCAGGACTTTCCGTTAATGCAACGGGAAAGGAAACAGAAAGTTTTACCTGGAAGGCAAATGAAGCATTTACCATTACCATTCATCTGGAAAATGGTGTGAGCCTTGTCAACGAAACTACAGGAAAGACGGCATCTGGAAATGTCACTGTAAAAGGTGGAGAGAAATTTCATCTTGTAGCTACAACAGCCAATATGGGCAGTCTGAAAGGAAAGTATGCGATCACTTCCAATTTTCCCCTGGATTTCCATGCAATGCTTTTAAAACTGGAGAGTTCACAGGATATTGGATTTGGCTACTATACGGATTCCGCTGATCTGCAGATTACAGTTGACTGGCCGGAAGAAGCAGTTATCGAAATTACAAAGAAAGATGGAGATACTGGGAAAAATCTGGCTGGAGCCGTGTATGGAGTATATAGTGATAACGCCTGCACAAAGCTGATTGTTAAGATGCCGCCAACAGACAGCAATGGTTCTTCACGAGTAACTCTTACCAAGACACAGGATACTGTTTACTTAAAAGAGATTACAGCACCGGAAGGTTATGTTGTCCAGGCTTCTTCGTATGGAGTGAAATTAGTAGTTGGCAGTACAACCAAACAGACTGTAACGGACAAAGAGCAGAAAGGAAATCTGACCGTTTATAAAGAGGGAGAAGTTTTTGTAGGAGCTGTATCTGATGAAAATGGAACTTCATTCCAGTATGAGAAACGCCGTCAGAAAGGAGCCGTTTATAACGTATATGCTGCCGAGGATATTGTAACAGCAGGTGGAAAAACAGTTTACAAAAAAGGCGCAGAAGTAGCGAAAAATCTGATCACAGGTGAGAACGGTTCTGTAACGGTAAAGAATCTTCCGCTTGGAAGCTATAATGTAACAGAAGCACAGGCCCCGGAAAATTTTTATAATGCAAAAGAAACAAAAAAAGTAACCATTTCTTATGCAGGGCAGACTGCAGAAGCGGCTTTCTCAGAGACTACCTTTACAAATGACCGTCAGAAAGCAGTGGTGCAGGTGATAAAGAAAGACAAAGATACTGAAAATACACTATCCGGAGGGCATTTTGCTCTGTTTGCAGCGCAGGATATGAAAACTGTGGATGGAAAAGTAGTGGTAAAAAAAGATGCTCTGATTGAGACTGCAATTACTGGTACTGATGGAAAAGCAGCATTTAAAGCAGATCTTCCAGTGGGATTTTCTTATTATGTAAAAGAAGTCCAGGCTCCGGCTGGTTATGTCAGAAATGAGAAAGATACTTATTCTTTCCAGTTCAGTTATACCAATGATGAACAGGCAAAAATTTCTTTCAGTCATACTTTTGTGAATGACAGGGTCAGTGCTGCAATCTCTTTGAATAAAAAAGATGCCGAGACAAAAGAAAATAAGGCACAGGGAGATGCTTCCCTGGAAAATGCGGTGTATGGACTTTATGCAAGAAACGACATTACCCATCCAGATGGAAAGACAGGCGTTATTTATAAAGCCGGAAGCCAGATTGGTACGCTAACTACCGATAAAGAAGGAAAAGCAAGGATAGAGAATCTTTATCTTGGAGAGTATTACATCAAGGAAATTACCCCATCCGTAGGATATCTGGCAGACGAGCATGAATATGATCTTGTATGCAGTGATGAAGGTGATCTGACAGCGGTTGTAGAAAAAGAGTGTACCTCACTGGAAACGGTGAAGAAACAGCCGTTTGAACTTATTAAAGCTGCCAATAATGGAGACACAGATGCTGCATTACTATCCGGAGCTGGATTTAGTGCATATCTGGTATCTTCTTTGGTGGTAAAAGAGGATGGAAATTATGATTTTTCCTCTGCAGAGCCAGTTGTGATCGGTGAAAATGGAGCAACGGAAATTTTTACAAATGAGAAAGGCTATGTAAAATCCATTGCAATTCCATATGGAACATATCTGGTGAGAGAAACTACAACACCCCATAATTACAAACCTGTAGATGATTTTATTGTCCGGATTACAGAGAATAAACCAACAGAGCCGCAGACATGGAGAGTTCTTTTGGATAAAGAATTTTCTGCAAAACTGAAAATTATCAAACAGGATGATGAGACTAAAAAATCTGTTCTAATTCCGGGAACAGAGTTTAAAATTTATGATATGGATCATGAAAAATATGTAGAGCAGGTAACTACATACCCGATAACTGTTACACATACCTCATATTTCACAGATATAGATGGATATCTGATACTGCCTCAGAATTTAAAAATTGGTCATTATAGAATCGAAGAGGTAACAGCACCGGACGGTTATACCATTAACAAAAATTATGTCGAAATACAGGTGGATACCAATACCCTGTATCAGACGGATCCGGTTTCAGGTGATGCGGTCATTGAAGTGGTATATGAGGACCATTCGGTGAAAGGAAAACTCACTGTACAGAAAAAAGGAGAGGTTCTTTCGACCTATAAGAATGATTTTAGGTATGAAGTTCAAAACCTTTCCGGTGCAGTATATGAAGTATATGCTGCAGAGGATATCTATACAGCAGATTTCCAGAAAGATGATACAGGAAAAAGAATCCTGAAATATGCAAAGGGTGAAAAAGTTGCAGAACTGACAACGGATGAATCCGGAAAAGCAGAGCTTGATAATCTGCCTCTAGGAGAATACAAAGTTGTAGAAAAGACTGCACCGGAGGGATTTGTATTAAATGAAGAAGAACAGAAGATTTCTTTCGTCTATGCAGACCAGAATACACCAGTGATCTCACAGAGTGCAGAGTTTATAAATGACCGCCAGAAAGTAGAAGTGTCAGTTGTGAAAAAAGATGCTGAAAATGAGAAAGGGCTTTCTGGAGCAGAGTTTGGTCTTTACGCAAAAGAGGATATAAAAGCAGGGGATAAGGTACTGGTAAAAGCAGACGAACTGCTTACAAAAGCGGTAACAGGTGAAGATGGAAAAACTGTTTTTGAGCAGGATCTGCCATTTGGAACTTATTATATAAAAGAACTGGCAGCACCAGATGGTTTTGTATCTTCAGATGAGCAGATTGAGGTGACTGCGAAATATCAGGGACAGGAAGTAAAAACAGTAAAACTGGAAACCGTTTTTAAGAATGAGCCGACAACAACTGAATTTACGAAATCAGATATTACAACAGGTGTGGAACTTGACGGAGCAACACTGACGGTTTTGGATTCAGACGGAAAAGAAGTAGAAAAATGGACTTCTGTAAAAGGAAAAGCTCATGTAATAAAAAGACTCCATGTGGGAAAAACCTACACACTTCGGGAAGAGTTTGCACCATATGGTTATCTGCAGGCGGAGGAAGTGAAATTTACAGTTTCTGATACTGCAGATGTTCAAAAAGTAGAAATGAAGGATGCTGTTCCGGTTGGACGAATCATCATCAATAAAAAAGGTGAATTTGTCAAGGAAGTTACCTGGAAAGATATGCTGGCAGGCGGCATGGACGCAGCATTTGGCTATGTTACAGGTTCTTTGAAAGATGTTACTTTTGAAATTTATGCAGCGGAGGATATCAAGGCTGCAGATGGGGAAAGCAGTGATTATTATAAAAAGGACGAATTGGTAGCAACAATTACGACAGATGCTCTTGGATATGCAAGATCAGAAGATCTTCCTTTAGGCAAATATTATGTAAAGGAAAAAGAGACGGCGGATGGATATGTTCTGGATGGAGAAATCAGAGAGGTTGATCTGACTTATCGTGATCAGAATACTCCGGTTGTGACTTATGATGAGGACTGGCAGAATAACCGCCAGAAAGCAAAAGTAACTGTAGTTAAGAAAGAAAAAAATACAGACCGTGTTCTGGAAGGCGGAGTATTTGCACTTTATACAAAGAATGATATTTTAAATGCAGAAGGCGAAGTAATCCTGAAAGCAGATACCATGATCGAGCAGAAAGCTACGGATCAGGATGGAAGGATTGTATTTACGGCAGATCTTCCAATCAATGGCAACTACTATGTAAAAGAAGTGCAGGCTCCTGCTGGATTTGTGACAACAGAAGAAATCAAGGAATTTGATTTTGCTTATGCGGGAGAAGAGGTTGCAGAAGTATCCTTTGAGTTCACTTATGAAGATGAGCCAACTACTTTTGAAATCACAAAATCAGATATTACAACCGGGGAAGAATTACCAGGTGCAAAACTGAAAGTATCCGATTCAGAGGGAAACGTTGTGGATGAGTGGACTTCCGGAAGCACACCACACATCATTAAGGAACTGGAAGTTGGAAAGAAATATACATTAACAGAGACAATTCCTGCTGATGGTTATGCAACTGCAGAATCCATTACGTTTGTAGTAGAAAATACTGCAGATATACAGAAAGTAGAAATGCAGGATGATACAACAAAAATTCTGATCAGTAAAGTTGATATGACAGATGGAAGCAGCGAGGTCAAAGGTGCTAAACTGTATATTCTTAATGAAAACCAGGAAGTTATGGAAAGCTGGACATCTGGTGATCAGCCCCATTATGTAGAGAAACTTTCAGTCGGCACTTATACGTTGTTGGAGGAAACAGCACCGAAAGGCTATATTGTGGCAAATAAAGTGACATTTGAGGTTAAGGACACCGGAGATGTTCAGGGAGCCAAAATGGAAGATGAACAGGCAATGGGCAAGGTAATCTTAAATAAAACGGATAAAGATACCAAGAAGCCAATGAAAGGTGTAGAATTTGCCCTTTGTGACAGCAAAGGTAAAGTTCTGGAAACTCTGGTAACAGACAGTGCTGGCCATGCAGAATCAAAGAATTATCCGATTGCGACTTTTAAGAATGGGCAGTATAAAAAAGCAATCACATATATCCTGAAAGAAACAAAAACACTGGATGGCTATCAGCTTGATGAAACCGAGCATAAGATTCAGTTTGAATATGTCAATGACCGTACTCCTGTGATTGAATATACTCTGGATCTGACAAATAAGAAAGCTCCGGAAAAAGACACTCCGGAAACATCAGAAAACCAGGGAGTCAGCACTCCTGGTTCCCATGGTTCTGATGCGACTTCTGTATCCAATTCACCAAAAACAGGAGATAATACAAATATTGCTATTTTTGTGCTGGCACTTGCAGTATCAGCAGGATGTCTGGGAACTGTAGTGACAGTTAAGAGAAAACGCAAATGATAATATAAATAGTGTTCTGGGGCTGTGGTTACTGCACAGCCCCATTTTGAAAAGGAGAAGAAATTGAAATTAGGAGCAAGAATAAGAAAAATCCGTATGTTTCGCAACATAACTCAAAAGGAATTGGGACGCAGATTAGGATATGGGGAAAGTAGTGCGGATGTGAGAATCGCCCAATATGAAAGTGGACAGCGTACACCGAAGCAGGAAACGCTTATCCGGATAGCAGAAATATTGGAAGTTGATGTCCGAAATTTTTTAAGTCCTGGAATTGCGACAATGGACGAATTAATGGAAACTTTATTCTGGATGGATGAAGAAAATAGAGGGCTTTTTCATCTGTTCCTGCTAAATGATTCAGAAAGTGAAATAGTTGGAATCACAATGAGGGATAAAAAAACAATGTCTTATCTGCAGGAATGGATGGGGAAAAAGCAGAAATTGGGCGATGGAAGAATCACAGAAGAGGAATATCTGGAATGGAAACTGCATTGGCCAGAGAATAAGAGAAAAACAGAATATAAAACCGTATGAAGTAAAAAGGAATTGCTTTGCGGAGAGTTACCTGTTAGAATATTACTGGAGTAACCGTGTACAGGGTTGGTAAAAACCTCCTGGATTTTCAGATTCCGTTAAGGGATACAGAAGAAGGGAGGTGGAGCGAATGGATACATACGAAGTCTTGAGCTTATTGTTCTTAGGCGGTACGTTTCTGATTGCTTTGCTTGCCTATTTGGATAATAGGGACAACAAGCGAAAAAAATAGCCTACCCTGTCTGCCAACAGGATAGGCAGCTCTCTTTGAGAGCAAAATAAATTAAAACCTAATCCAGGAGCATCCACCTTGTGGGCGGTTACTCTTTTCAATTAGAATATAGCATTTTCTCTCCGAAAAGTAAAGTACATTTTATGCAGCCAATTCTAAAAAAGAGTGGGCTGTTTTTTTATTGATAGGAGGGAAGTTTAATGTCTAAACTACAGGACATCCGAAACTTGGTGCAGGAACATGCCGTATCAGTGAGCAGTTCGCCAGGGGATTGGATGGATTATATGGACACAGCATCAAGGTTATATCGTTATTCTTTTTCAGACCAGCTTCTGATCCATGCACAGCGTCCAGACGCAACAGCCTGTGCATCACTGGAACTATGGAATGAAAAGATGTTACGCTGGGTAAATCGTGGTGCAAGAGGAATTGCCTTGTTTGATGAAACCTGGCAGAATACCAAACTTCGTTATGTGTTTGATATTTCGGATACCCACATGGTAGCCGGAGGCAGAAGCCCATATCTTTGGAAGATGCAGGAACACCAGAGAGAAGAGATCCTCACCCATCTGGCAGAAGTCTATGCTCTGGAAGAAAAGGATGCGGCAACTTTGCGGGACGCATTGATGGCGGTCGCAAGGGAAATGGTCAATGACAATCTGGAGGAATACCTGGATGGATTGGAATATGCTGTAGAAGGTACTTATCTGGAAGATCTGGATGAGGTGACGATCCGCAGTGATTTTCGTCAGCTGGCAACAGACAGTGTTTACTATCTGCTTTCCAGGCGATGCGGGCTTGACCCGATGGAACTTCTGGAAGAAGAGGACTTCATGCATATCACAGATTATAACCGTCTGTCAGTTCTCACCTTCCTTGGAAATGCGGCAAGCCAGCTCAGAGAGAGTATTCTGATTGATATTGGAAAGACCGTACATAAAATTTCTCTGGAAGAAGCGAGAAAAGAGGTTGAAAAATCCAATGAAAGGAATTATAATAACTTTACCACGTTAATACGCGAAATTAAAAATCAGGATGCAGAAACGAAAAAAGAAGAAAATATTGAAAATGAAGGAGGAAACGATTATGGAACTGACATATCATCGCAAGGGAGATTACCTGTTTCCGAATCTGACCGTCGAAGAGGAAGAAGTGACGATCGGGAAATATGGGATGCTGCGGAGGACATTTCTGAAAGAACACAAGAACAGCCTTTATCAGAGCCTGTTCCTGACCGGGAAGCTGAACAGCCATCTGGAACAGATCGAGAAAGCAGCACAGGAGAGAATGGACAGCCAGATGGAGAAATTACTGGAGAAGAATCCGGTACCGGACAAGGAAGCAGATCCGATGGCATGGACAGCACACATGAACGCACTGATGGCAACAGCGGAAGTGCGATCCTTTATCCGTGAGCTTTGCGACACAAGAGGAAAAACCATTCTAATCTCCAGTCACATTCTTTCGGAGATTTCCTTGCTGGCTGACGATATTGGAATTATTGACCACGGTGCATTGCTGGAAGAAGAAAGCCTTGCTGAGTTGGAGCAAAAAAGCAGTAAACATATCCGGTTTACGCTCTCTGATACTGCACAGGCGGCAAGAATTTTGGAACGCAATTTCCATGAAACCCATTTTTCCATACAAGACGACCACAATCTGCGTCTACACAATATGGAGCTACCCGTGGGGAAAATTGTAACTGCTTTTGTAGAAAACGGATTGGAGGTATCAGAAGCACATACCTGTGAAGAAAGTCTTGAAGATTACTTCAAGCGTGTGACAGGGGGCGAAGGAATTGCTTAAACTAATCAAATGCGAATTTTTGAAATTGAAACGGAAGAAATTTATTCCGCTGATTATTTTGGCTGCGTTCCTGTTTCCAATCCCGCTGACTTATCTGATGACAACGCCCTCTATGATGGAGCGATATACGGATCGGGCAGATGCTTTCGATGGACTATTTAACATGGTGTTGGGATATGGTATCCAGTTTTTACTGCCCTGCATTATCGGAGTGATTGCCGCTATTCTGTTTTTTATGGAAC